>CABRID010000044.1 GCA_902470895.1 uncultured Collinsella sp. | reverse complement strand
GCGGGTGGTTTCTGATGCGGCGCGCTGCGCGCCCCGCACAGGCTAAAGCCCGTAATCAATGCAAAAGGCCTGCGCCCGGACGACACCGATGCCGTCTGGGCGCAGGCCAGATAACGTGGGCAAACACGTCTGCTAATGCAGGTAAGCCTTGGCGTTGCTCAGGCTGTAGGCAATCGTCGAGCCGTTGTGCAGCAGCGACGACGCCTGCGGGGTAATCGCGCCGGTAATACCCAGTGCCAAGAGCGCTGAGTTGGTAAGCATCACCTTAGAGTAGGAGCTCGTCAGACGATCAACGAGGCCCTGGCTCATGCGGCGCAGGCGCACAATTGCGGCGAGATCCGTATCGGTCAGGATGATATCGGCGACCTCCTTGGCGATGTCGCTTCCGCCACCCATCGCCAGGCCCACGTCAGCCAAGCCGAGCGCCGGCGAATCGTTGACGCCGTCGCCCACCATGGCAACGTGGCGCCCCTCGCTCTTAATGCGTTCCACATAAGCGTACTTGTCCTCGGGCAGCAGCTCGGCCTTAAATTCATCGACACCCGCCTCGCGCGCAATGCGCTCGGCCGTGCGCTCGGAGTCGCCCGTGAGCATAACGACATGCTTGACGCCCAGCGCATGCAGGTCGGCGATAGCCTCGCGGACCCCGGGCTTGAGCGGATCCTCGATGCCGAGCACGCCCACGACCGTGCCGTCGACCGCCAGGTACAGCGGCGACAAGCCCTGCATCTGGGACTCGATGCGCTCCTTGATGTCGGACTCGAGCTGCGCGCCCTCATCCTCGAATACAAAGTGCGCTGAACCGATGATTGCGCGACGATCCTCGATTGACGAGGCAATGCCGTGCGCCACGATATACTCAACGGCAGCATGGCGCTCGCGATGCTCGAGCTCGCGCTCGCGCGCCGCATTGACCACAGCGCGCGCCACCGGATGCGGAAAATGCTCCTCCAGGCAAGCGGAAAGGCGCAGGACCTCATCCTCGCTCCAGCCATCGGTCGTCAGCACGCAAGCCAGGCGCGGCTGCGCCTCGGTGAGCGTGCCGGTCTTGTCAAAGACAATGGTATCGGCCTTGGCAAACGACTCAAAATACTTCGCGCCCTTGACCATGACGCCCATCTTGGCAGCATCGCTCATAGCGGTCATGACGGCAACGGAACCCGTGAGCTTGAGTGCGCACGAGTAGTCGACCATCAGCGCCGCCGAGGTCTTAATGAGGCTACGCGTGGTGAGAGCGACAAGGCCCGCGAGCAGGAAGTTCCACGGGACGATCTTGTTGGCGAGGTCTTCCATGTGCGACTGGCCCTCGGACTTGAGCGAGTCGGCCGCCTGCACGAGCGAGACGATCGAGCGCAGCTTGGTCTGAGCCGTGTTGGCGCGCACGCGCACCAAGATGCTGCCGTCCTCGACGACAGTTCCAGCAAACACATCGTCGCCTGCGCTGCGCTCGACGGCAAGCGGCTCGCCGGTCAGGGTCGCCTGGTTAACCATGGCGCTTCCCTGCTCAACCACGCCGTCGATGCAGATGGACATGCCGGTGCGAACGGCGACCAAGTCGCCGGGCTCAAGCTCGGTGGCGGCAACGCTCACCTCGGTGTCGCCGACGACCTTTTGCGCCTTGTCGGGCACATCGAGCAGCGAGTTGATGAGCTCGTTTTCGCTCATGGCGCGGGTGTAGTCCTCGAGCAGCTCGCCCACGTTGAGCAGGAACATCGTCTGCCCCGCGGTATCGACATCACGTTTGACAAACGAGATACCGATGGCCGAAGCGTCGAGCACGGGAACGGCCAGACGCGGCTGCGAGAGCTCGTGGAGAGCGGCGCGCAAAAATGCCATGTAACCAGCCACGACAAAGATGGCACGCAGCGGCGTAGGCAGGAACCAGCGGCGCGCGTAGTGGGCACCGATAAGTGTGGCAAGATCCATGACGAGCTTGTGCTTGCGTGGCTCAAGCTGCATCACGTAACCCGTCTTTGCGTCGGCAATGGCCTGGGCATCGAGCGCACCCAGGGCGTCGAGCACGCCTGCACGACACTGCTCGTCATATTCGAGCGCCATCTGGCCAATACGGCCATAAACGCGCACCTTGTGCACGCCGTCGATATCGCCGCTGAGTTTAAGAAGTGCGTCGAGATCGCTCTCTGGCACAGGACCCGCCAATTGAAGACGGGTCCTGCCGGGGATCTCGCTAATAATCGAGAATCTCATAGTTTGTGCCCGGGAGCGTTACTCGGCTGCCTCGTCAGCAGCGGCCTCGCTCTGGGTGATGTAGGCAGCCTCGGCAACCATGTCGTCGACATTGGCCTTGGCCTGCTCGACCATGTCCTGATAGCAGTTCTTGACGCGCATACCGCACGCGATGCCCTGCACGCAGGCATTCTTTACCGGAGCGCTGGTAAGCAGCTTGATGCCGGCCGTGCCGAGCAGAAAACCGCCACCAACAAGCAGGGTGTTAAACGTGGACTTCTTCATGATGTCTCTCCCTTTTCCGCAACAACTGCGGCACGGTGCCTTAGCACCCGAGTAAACAAGTTTGCTCGAGCACACTTTTGGAACATAGTTTAGTTTATCTAACTATTAAGTTCAACAAAGGTTAACTTTTTGGAAATCTTGGAGCACAAACCGACCGACTTTCGACAATCCGCTTGCCGCAACGTATATCTCCGGCATCCAAGAAAGGCTCTCCCCCGACCCAACAAATCGAGGTCTAATATTTTCCCGAGAAGTGAACGAGCAAAATCGGACCCCTGAAGCATCCGCATTTTTTGGCAACAAAACCGCAGGAAAAACTCGACAAAACCGCAGGAAACAGAGCCCAAAAGGTGTCGATGTTTCAGGGGTCCAAATAAGGTCGTTCACTTCGCGGAAAAGTATTCACCTTCGATTTCCACCATCACCATAATGTGACGAAGGGACTGTCCCTTTGTCACATTAGGGACAGTCCCTTTGCCACAGTCCTACAGCTGCCAGTCAGCCGCTTCCTTTTGCAGCGCAACCATGCGGGCGAATTCTCCACCTGCTGCCTTGAGCTGCGCCGGAGTGCCCTGCTCGGCAACCACACCATCCTTGAGTACAACGATTTTGTCGGCATTTTCCACCGTACGCATACGGTGGGCAATAACGATAACCGTCTTACCTGTAAGCAGACGGGAGAGTGCCTGCTGTACCACGGTCTCGTTCTCCACATCCAAGCTCGCCGTGGCCTCGTCCAAAAGGACGATGGGCGCGTCTTTGAGCAGCGCACGGGCGATAGAGATGCGTTGACGCTCACCGCCGGACAGCTTGGAGCCGTTCTCTCCGATCATGGTGTCGTAGCCCTGCGGCATGCGGTTCACGAACTCGTCGCAGTTGGCGGCACGCGCAGCCGCAAGCACTTCCTCATCGGTGGCATCACGACGCCCGAGGCGGATGTTTCCCATCACCGTATCGTCAAAGAGCAGCACGTCTTGGAACACAATGGCATAATCACGCAGCAGCACCTCGGGATCAACGCTCGCAACATCCACGCCACCCACGGTAACCTTGCCCGCGGTGGCATCCCAAAAGCGCGCGGCCAGGCGGCTCACCGTAGACTTACCGGAACCCGAAGGACCGACCAGTGCCGTGACCTCGCCTTCCTTGGCGGTAAAGCTCACATCGGTAAGAACTTTCTCGCCGGCACGGCCATCCTCGCCCGCACCATAGCCAAATGCCACGTGATCGAACACCACATCGTGGCCCACGGGCTCAAATTTCTCGCTGCCCCGCGCCACAGGCTCTTCCATGATGGAACGCATGCGCTTGGCAGAGGACTCGGCGGCAAACAGCTCGGACATTAGCATTAACGCCTGGTCAAAAGGTGCATAGATACGGCTCACCATAAGCAGGAAGGCAAACATCACCAAAAAGTCGACCTGCCCGGAGGCGACCATCGCGGCGCCCGTGACCAACGTGGTGGCAATCCCCAGGCGCAGGATGGCAAAGGCGGAGTTGACCAAAAGCCCGTTAGCGAGCTCGCCCTTGGTGGTCTCACGCTCCTCGGCATCGATCACGCCGTTGAGACCCTCAAGATAATGGGCCTCCTGGTTGGTGGCGCGGATCTCGCGAACGCAGTCGAGCGTCTCTTGAATAGCCTCGGTAACCTTGACCTTCTCGGCGCGCACGCGATCGAACACCGGAGTCATGGGGCCGCGTGTTAGATACAGCACGGCAAAGGCCACGGGAACGCTCCAAAACGCCGCAATCGCCAGCTGCCAGCAAAAGAACAGCGACGCCACGAACACAATGGCGCTTGCGATGATGGCACCCCAAAGCTCTCCCAGCACGTGGCTGTAGGCGTGCTCCATGGCCTGGACGTCGCCCATGATGGTCTCGGTTAAATCGGCCAGATCACGACGACCGAAAAACGACAGCGGCAGTTTGCGCAAGCGCTCGGCGATCTCCATACGCTGCTTGCCGCACTCCTCGTAAAAGATGCAGTAGGTGTAGTAATACTGCTGCCAGTTAGAGGCAAAGAGCAACACGAAAAAGACCAGGAGGCCGCCCACGATCGGCAGGGCATCCGGCAGGTCAGCCCCGCTGGCGTGATGCTCGACAAAGCCGGCCATAACCAGAAATAAAAAGCCCATGCCGGCCATGGTAATGAGATTGGTGAGCGTGGTCCAGAAAATGCCGCGTTTTACGCCGGCGACGCCTTTATCGGATAGGAAATACTTCTTTTGGAATGAGGCGAACATTTAGGCCTCGCCTCCCTTCGTGACGGCGGCATCCGCGGTCGCTGCAGTGATTTTCCAGCTCGCAGCCTGTTCGTATTCGGCCCACATCTTGGCATACAGACCATTTTGGGACAGCAGCTCGGCATGGGTGCCCGACCCCTGCACGCTGCCCCGGTTGAGCACCACGATTTGGTCTGCGCCCACTACAGTCGAGAGTCGGTGCGCAATCATAATGACCGTGCGACCCGCCGCCAGCTTGCTAAAGGCGCGCTGGATGAGCGCCTCGTTCTCGGGATCGGCAAACGCCGTGGCCTCATCGAGCACCACGATAGGCGCGTCTTTAAGGATCGCGCGGGCGAGTGCCACGCGCTGGACCTCGCCGCCCGAAAGATATGCTCCGCCGGCGCCGAGCATGGTATTGATACCCTGTGGGAGCTTGGCCACAATGTCGTCGCACTGAGCTGCGGAGAGGGCCGCACGCACTTCGTCGTCAGTGGCCGTAGGCTTGGAGGCGCGCACGTTATCGGCAAGTGTTTGCCGGAACAGCTGGTTGGTCTGGAACACGAAGGCAACCTGGTCCATAAGCTCGTGCGGATCCATATCGCGAACGTCCACACCGCCCACGAGTACGCGGCCCGAAGAGACATCCCAAAAACGAGGAATCAGGCTTGCGCAGGTTGACTTGCCGCCACCCGAAGGACCCACCAGAGCGAGGGTGCTACCAGCTGGAACGCTAAAACTTACATGGCTAACGGCAGGTGCTTCGGCACCCTCGTACGTAAAGTTCACGTCCTCAAATCGCACGTCGCCGCCGGCAGGGTGCTTGGGTTGGGCGGGCACGGAGAGCCGCTTGGAATCCATGACGCTTCGAATACGAGCCAGCGAATCGGCACTCATCTGAGAGGCCTCGCCCACAAACATGAGCTTGGTCATGGCCGTCGGCACCACGGCCGAAAATATCGCGTAAAACGTGAAGTTGGCCATAAAATGCGCGAAGTCCGTCTCGCCCGGCGCCAACAGCAACGCCACGGGTAACAGGAATGCCACAAGACCATTGAGCGCGGTAAGGTTGAGTACCTGCGGACCTCGACAGAACGTGCCCGCATAGTTTTATGCCATGTCGGCGTATTCGGCGATCGCATCGTGGAAGGCCTTAAAGGAGTAGACCGTCTGCTGAAACACCTTGACCACGGGGATGCCGCGTACGTATTCGGTGCCCGTCTTGTTCATTTTGACTAGTTCATCCATGTAGGCCTTCATGAACTCAGCGCCTTTGCCGCCCATCATGGTGGCCATAGCGCCAAACGAGATGGCTACCGAGATGAGGCATGCCGCGCCCAAGCGCCAATCGAGGGCGAAAAGCAGCACGAGCAAGCCCACGACCATGGCAGCGGCGCCTGCGATATCGGGCAGCATGTGTGCGAGCAAAGTCTCGGTGGAGGCGGCGCATCCGTCTACAACACGACGCAGCTCACCGGTGGCGTGCGTGTCAAAGTAGCCAAGCGGCAGCTTAAGCAGGTGCTCGCTCGTAGTCTTGCGGATATTGGACGCGCAGCGAAACGCAGACAGGTGCGTGCACATGAGTCCCACGAAATAAGCTACGATGCTTGCCAGGGCAAAACCCACGGCCCACCAGCCATACATCGCGATATCGGTGGCTTCGCTCCAGTTAGGTGCCACGGCGATCAAATCGCGCGCGACAAGCCAAATGCACACGTACGGGCCAAAGCTCAGCAGCTGCGAGAGCGCCGAGAGCGCCATGCCCAAATACGTTAGGAATTTGCGGTCACCGGCATATGCAAGCAGCTCGCCGATACCGCCACCTTCCTTTTTTGATCCCTTTGCCATGAGATTCCTTTCTAACGGCTTGAGAGTTAACCGTAATGAACTTATCATTGACGTGTTAGCCATGGCTCACAATCAAGCAAGGCATGGACGTTTCTGCAAAGGAAAGGGACGCTTTTGCAAATACGGCGGGCAGCGACCGACATAACCGAGCTCTACGCACCGCAGTTTGAGCAGTTTGGCCTGGAGCTTACCGGCAAGGGCGCCGTCTTTACCGGCGAGGTGGCAAACGACCGGGCGCACGGCCGCGCATGGATCATGCCTCTCTCCCCTGCCTGCATCGTCATGGAGCATTTCATCACCCCGACGCACGATATGTACCTGGCCGAATACACACCCGAGCCATACGCCTGCGTGAGCCAAATCAGCAGCGCCACGCTCACCTGCATGCCCGAGATAGGCATAACACCCGCAAACCTCAAGCCGTTGCGCGGGTCGTGGCCGAGCAATGCAATTTGTAGTTTTATCCAGGATACCTGCGGAAACGAGCTCAGCCCGTTATACGCCGGACAGCTCTATCACTCGCGCTCGGTGTTATTCCTACCGAGATACTTCGACGATTTCGAACGCCGCTACCCCGGCGAATTCGCTGGGCTTTTTGACGCCTTTGCCGAGTCGTGGGGCGAAGAAGCGCTATCGGCGATCGATCGGACACTCTGCCGTCTCGATGAGACGCGCGCTCGTGTCACGGGCGGGCATCTTTACATGAAGGGTACCGTAGAGACCATGGTTGCCGAGCTGGCGTACGCGCGAACAGCCCACAAGCAGGCACGTCAGGCCGAAGGGACACAGGCCGCTCTGGACATTGTCGAAGAAGCGATCCTGGCTGTCGAGCGCGCCCTTGACGAGGGGCGTCGCATCGGCGTGGACGAGGTCGCCGAGCGGCTCTACACAAGCCGCTCTAAACTCTGCGCCACCTTTAAAGTCCAGACGGGCGAATCACTGGGCTCCTATATGCGGAGGCATCGTATGGAACGCGCGCAGGACCTTTTGGCCGACAGCCCCCTTTCGATAGCTCAAGTAGCCGAGCGACTCGGCTATCCCCAACAGGCGGCCTTCGCCCAAGCCTTCAAGCAATACACCGGCATGACACCCACGGCTTGGCGAAGCAAGCATCGCTAAGGCCCAAGCTCCCTGGCCGTAACGGAGCGATTAATTAGCCGCCGCCCGTCAGCTCACCCGGGATCTAAACGTCAAGATGCGCACAATCAAGCGCCTTTTTGATAAGAGGGACAGATCGATCAGCCAAATACAACGGAATGTTGAGCACCCCGTCGTCGAGCTTTAGGTTCTTAAGTGAGTAGCGGACCCTCAATGGAGTCGTCTCCGCATGCTTGTCGGCATAGTACTTAAGGCTCTTGGAATGAACGACCTCTCCCGATTTGACCTCGACGGGAACGATTTCGTTTCCGACCTGAATCAAAAAATCGACTTCGTGCTTCGGCTTCTCGTTTGTCCAATAACGCGGAGCAGCATCTAACTGTGAAAGTAATGCCTGAAGCACATAGTTCTCGGCGAACGAACCTTTGAACTCCGAAAATAGCGCATCCGAGATGGCAAAAGCGGACGCATCCAGCCTTGCCATGCGGCGCAGCAAGCCGACATCAAGACAGTAGACTTTAAATGCCTTGAGGTCATCGTACGCAGAGAGCGGCACACCACCGGCAGCATTAAGGCGAACCGCCGTGATGAGCCCAGCATCGGCAAGCCATTCCAGAGCATCCTCGTATTCTCGAGCACGAGCCCCCTCGCGCACCGCACCCCAAACGAACTTTTTGTTCTCGCGCGCCAACTGAGCTGGAATCGAGTTCCATATTTGCGAAAGCTTGGCGAACTGCGCACGGCCACCATGCTTGGCAAAATCGCGCTCGTAGGAATCCAAGAGATCAGACAACACCTTATCGACCTGAACGATATCGCCCGTCTCCACCCACCGGCCAAGAGCCTCTGGCATGCCGCCGCATGCAAAATAACGACGAAGATGCTCGACGAGACGGACATGGAAGAAATCGGGCACTGTCTCGATCTGATCCAGGCCGCCAAGGTATTCGTCGTAGTTTGCAGCGCCCTCGGCTTTCAGAAACTCGGAAAAGCTCATGGGGCGCATCTCCATGAACTCGACCTTTCCCACCGGAAAAGCGCTGGTCTCACGGGACAAGCGAACGCCCAACAAAGACCCTGCGCATGCGACGTGATACTCGGGGGCCTCGTCACAGAAGTATTTAAGGGCGCCGACTGCAGAAGGACAATCCTGGATCTCATCAATAATAAGCAGCGTTTCGCCGGGCTCGATAGGCTGTCCAAGTGCCAGGGAAAGATTTGAGATGATCCGTCGAGGATCGCGCGTACCTTCGAAAAACTGAGCGTACTCGCTCTGTACCCCAGGTGACGGCTCCTCGAGCGTCAGATACACAAAATTGAGGTACGAGGTTCGGCCGAACTCCTTAAGCGCCCACGTCTTTCCAACCTGGCGCGCCCCCTTAAGGATAAGCGGCTTACGATATTCTGACGCTTTCCAAGCGTTAAGCTTGGCAATGATATCTCGCTGCATGACCGAACCTCCCGCAAAGAAACTTCCGAAAACGTGATATTTGCCACATTTTACCCCATGGAAAACGTGATGTTTATCACATTTACGGAAGTTTTAAGCTCATTTCGCCACACTTTCATCACATTCAAAAGGCGGAGGCGCATTTTGCGCCTCCGTCACCATCTTTCCTATCAGCCCGCCTGACCCGAACGGCCGAGTCGTCACGGAACCCAGGAGCCCCGGCAGGGCGGGTGCTTGCTCAAAATGAGTTCCCTTCAAAACAATGGGCGCGCCAACGGCACGCCCATTCACTCAATTCCATTCAGCCCACCTGACCCGAACGGCCGAGTCGTCTGGCCGGGGAAGCCCCGAGTCGCCGGGGTGTTTGCTCCAAATGAGTTCCGCATGCAAAGAAGGCCACTAAATGTGGCCTTCGTCTTGCATAGGACTGTTTGAAATTTGGAGGAAACACCCCGGCGACTCGGGGCTTCCCCGGCCTCGCAGCTACGAGAGCGACGTTCTCAGCAACTCGTTGAAGAGCTTAGGGTTGCCCTTGCCGCGGCTCGCCTTCATGCACTGGCCCACCAAAAAGCCGATGACCTTCTGGTTGCCGTCACGATACTGCTGCGCCTGATCGACACAGTTTGCCAGCACCTCGTCCACGATCGGCTGCAGCGCGCCGGCATCGCTCACCTGACGCATGCCGCGCTCGTCGACAATCTTGTTGGGGTCATCACCGGTCTGGGCCATGGCCTCAAAGACCTCGTGCGCCTGGTTGGAGCTGATGGCATCGGTCGCCAGCAGCTTGGCAAGGGCTGCCACCTGAGCCGGCGCGATGCCGGACTCGGCGAGCGACACGCCCGCGCCCTTAAGGTAGGCGATCATCTCGTTCACCAGCAGATTCGCGACCGTCTGGGCCTCCTTGCCGGCCATACCGGCAGCGGCTGCCTCAAAGAAGTCGGCAAACTCGGGGTCGCCGGCGATCTGCTCGGCGTCGGCGGCTTTGATGCCAAAGTCGGCCTCAAAGCGAGCGCGCTTGGCATCGGGCAGCTCGGGAATCTCGCCACGGCAGCGGTCGATGAACTCGTCGTCCAGATCGAAAGGCGCCAGGTCGGGATCGGGGAACAGACGATAGTCGTCGGCCGTCTCCTTGACGCGCATGACCACGGTGCGCTTGCGGCTGGGCTCCCAGTGACGGGTCTCCTGATAGATGATGCCGCCCTCCTCGAGCACCTCGGCCTGGCGGCAAATCTCGTAGGCAAGGCCATCGTGCAGGCTCTTAAACGAGTTGAGGTTTTTAAGCTCCGTCTTGGTGCCCAGCTTGGTCTCGCCGCGGCGGCGCAGCGAAACGTTGCCGTCGCAGCGCATGGAGCCCTTCTCCATGGAGCAGTCCGAAATGCCCAGCGTCACAAAGATGCGACGGAGCTTTTCCATAAACAGGCGCGCTTCCTCGGGCGTGCGCAGGTCGGGCTCGGTGACGAGCTCGATCAGCGGCGTGCCGCAGCGGTTGTAGTCGACGAGCGACTCGGCAGCGGCGGTAATGCGGCCCTCGGCACCGCCCACGTGCACCATCTTGGCAGCGTCCTCCTCCATGTGGATGCGCAGGATGCGGATGGGCACCGTGTAGGAACCGTCCTCGCGACGCTCGGGCATCTGCAGGTTGGACGCGTCATAGCTGGCTAGGTGGCCGGCGCGCTGGTTACCCTCGCGCATGGTCGACGACATGGACGTGGACAGGCCCTCGGCGTTGGCCGAGGCGCTCGCCAGGCTCTGAGCCTCGGCCTCGCCAAACGCGCAGTCGGGGCGCTCGGCGGCGCCGCGACCGGTCACGTCCAGATCCAGATGGCCGTACATGGCAAAGGCGACCGGACCCTGCGTGGTCTGGAAGTTCTTGGCCATGTCGGGATAGAAGTAGTGCTTGCGGTAGAACATCGAGTGGCGCTGGATCTCGCAGTTGGTGGCGAGACCGGCCTTGACGATGCTCTCGATGGCGCGCTTGTTGGGCACCGGCAAGGCGCCGGGCAGACCCAGGCACACCGGGCACACGTTGGCGTTGGGCTCGTCATCGTGGCTGAGCTTGCAGTTGCAGAACATCTTGGTGTCGAGTGCGGTGAGCTCGGTATGGATCTCCAGGCCGATCACGGCCTCCCAATCCTGCAGGACCTCGGAAAGCTCCTTCATTACAGCTCGCCTCCCTTCCCGGCAAAATCGGGCGCGACGGAAAGCGCGGGCGCACCCGTGGCGGCATCGGCAAAGCCGCGCTCCAGGGCGCGGGCAAACGTGAGCAGCTGACGGTCCTTAAAGGCGGGTCCCACCAGCTGGGCAGAAACGGGCAGCTTGCTGTCCTCGCCCAGGCCCAGCGGCACCGAGATGCCACCGTTGCCGCAAATGTTGAGCGAAATGGTGTACAGGTCGGACAGGTACATCTGCGTGGGGTCGCTGATCTCGCCAAACTTAAAGGCCGTGCGCGGCGAGGCGGGCATCAGGATCGTGTCCACCTTGGCATACGCGGCGTCGTAGTCCTGCGTGATGAGCGTGCGGGCCTTCTGCGCGGCGTAGTAGTACTTGTCGTATACGCCCGAGCTCAGCAGGTAGGCGCCGAGCATCTGACGGCGCTTGGCCTCGGCACCAAAGCCGTGGGCGCGCGAAAGCGAGCTCTGGTCGGACAGGTTGGCGCAGCCCTCCTCCTGGTAGCCGTAGCGGATGCCATCGAAGCGGGCCAGGTTGGAGAACGCCTCGGCCGGGCCGATGACGTAGTAGGCGGCGATGGCGGCGTCCAGGTGCGGAAGGTCGACCTCGACCAGCTCGGCACCCTGGTTCTGCAGTTCCTGGGCGGCGCGCTGAACAGCGGCCTTGACCTCGGGCGTCAGGCCCTCAGCCTCCATAAACGCGGGAATGATGCCCACGCGCTTGCCCTCGATGCTGTCGTTGAGGTGCTCGGTAAAGTCGACGGCACAGTCCTGACTGGTGCAGTCGTACGGATCGTGGCCCGCACCGGTGAGCGCGTTCATAGCCAGCGCGACATCCTCGACCGTGCGGCCAAAGGGGCCCACCTGGTCGAGCGACGAGCCAAAGGCAACCACGCCGTAACGGCTCACGGCGCCATACGTGGGCTTAAAGCCCACCACGCCGCAGAGCGCCGCCGGCTGGCGGATGGAGCCGCCGGTGTCCGAACCCAGCGAGAGCGCGACCTCGCCCGCGGCGACGGCGGCAGCGGAGCCGCCCGAGGAGCCGCCGGGCACGCGCTCGGTATCCCAAGGGTTGTTGGTACGGTGGAAGGCCGAGCTCTCGGTAGAGCTACCAAAGGCGAACTCGTCCATGTTGGCCTTGCCCATGGGCAGACAGCCGGCGTCGAGCATGCGCTGGACGCAGGTGGCGGTGTAGACGCTCTGGTAGTCCCCCAGCATGCGGGAAGCGCAGGTAGTACGCGTGCCCACCAGATTCATGTTGTCCTTGATGGCCAGCGGCACGCCCGCAAGCGGGGGCAACGGCTCTCCGGCGGCACGGTCGGCATCCACGCGCGCGGCGGCCTCGAGCGCGAGCTCGGGCGACACCTGCAGGAATGCCTGGACCCCGCCCTCGCGCGCCTCGATGGCGGCAAGGGAGGCCTGAGCCACCTCGGTAGCGGTAAAGTCGCCGGCGGCAACGCCCGCAGCGATCTGGGCGGCGGTAAGGGAATCGAAGCTCTGGGCCATTACTCGCTCTCCCCCTCTCCCAAAATGGACGGCACGCGGAAGTAGCGGTCACGCGCGCTGCCGGCGTTCTCCAGCGCAACGTCGAGCGTCAGATCGCGCTCGGGCTCGCGCAGGTCGTCGCCCATCACGTTGGACAGGCTTCCGATGGGATGGAACGTGGGCTCCACGTCGGGCAAGTCATATTGCAAGACGGGCTCGAGCATCTGGACGGCGTCGTTCAGGTAAGACGTCATCTGGGTGAGCTCGTCATCGGTCAGTGCGATCTTTGCGTACTCGGCGATGCCGCGCACGTCTTTCTCGCTGAGTGCCATAGGCGCTCCCTTCCGCATAACAGATAAACCGCTCTAGTATACAAGGCAACGCCGGCTTGGAGCAGGCGCTTTACCCAAATGCAGCGAAAACGTAACGAGGGCGGCGGGCTGGCAGGCGGCGGGCTGGCGGTTCTGCAGCGAAACCGCACCGTCCATAGCGAAAACCGTCCCGTCCACAACGAAAAACGTCCCGCCCACAGCAAAAACCATCACAACATTCAACACTTTTCGCCAAAATCGAGATTTTCATCGAATGTTGTGATGGTTTGGAAGTCCCGACCACCACAAAGGTGCCTGTCCCCTTTGTGGTGGTTCTGGAGAATGTCTTATGCCGAGGCCTTGGCCTTGCGGCGCTTGCGGACCGCGTGGATCACGATGTCCAGCAGCAACAGCACAATGGCTACGACCACGATGAGCACGGCGAACTCGCGCTTGCCCCAGTGGCGGACGGCCAGCGATTTTTGCTTGTCGACGTCCTTCTTGTTGTACTTGGTGCGCACGCAATGCACCAGCAGGCGATGGTCGTTTACGCCGTAGGGCGTGCAGGTGACGAGCGTCACTTTGTCGGCGCCGGGCTCGATGGTCAGCGACTCCATCTCCTCGGGCAGCACCACCTCGGAGTCCACCATCTTGTAAGCGAGCGTCTTGTTCATGGTGTGCAGCAGCACCAGATCGCCGGGCTCCAGCGAATGGATGTCGTCGAACATGCTCAGGTTGCGCATGCCCGAGTGCGCGGTGAGCACGCAGTGCGTCGAGGCGCCGCCCACCGGCAGGCTCGTGCCCTCCAAGTGGCCGACGCCGGCCATAAGGACTTCTTCACTCGTACCGTGGTAGATGGGCATGCTCACGTCGATGGAAGGGATCTCGACCCAACTCATCATGGGGTCGCGGTCAAAGATGAGCTGCTGAGCGTAGGGCTCGATCTGGTCGGCCGGAAGCTCGGTGGCCTCGCCCGCCAGCTGCTCGTTAAAGGAGCGTGCCTGGAGCAGGATGCGCTCGCGCTCCTCGGCAGACAGCGCGTCCACGGTGCTGGACACGGTGCTGATCTGGTTGAACACGCCCGAGGCCTCGAGCCGGTCCAAGATCCACGGCCAGGTCATAAGGCCCACGCCGATAAGGATGATGACGATAGTGATGAGCCGGTCAGCCCAGCGCGGTAGTCGCTTGCGACGACGCTTACCACCCTTGGGCTTGGGTTGTGGGCTTGAGCCGCCGTTGGTCGCGGCGTCATCGCTCTTCATATGTTTGGCGCCCTGCACCATCGCCGGTCACTCCTCTACAGCTCAGGTTGTCTAAACAAATAATAGCCGATTAGCGAGTCCCGAGTGCCACCACTCGGACAATGGAATCGGGCTGCGTTACCCGCACAACGTAACCCCCGCTCAACCAATCAAGCCATATGTTGCTTTCATCGTCTCGAGTAGCTGCATCGTCGTTACGCCTGCAACCCCGATCTGCTTCAGATTGATGTCACTTGCCTCACAGTCTTTAACAAACGCAAGCATATCTTCCTTCAGCTCTTCGACCAGGCTGATGCCCGCCGACTCACCAAGCAGCTGAGCAAGCCTCAGCGCATCGCGTTTATGCTTTTTGACCTTCCTCGAGTCAACGTTCTCCCCAGCTTCCCTTCTAGCTTTTAGGTCGAGATACGCCTTCGCTTTGAACGGGACAATGTATTCCGTATCCAAGACCGAAACACCGTCTACGGTCCGAATTCCCTGAAGAAACAAGTTGTAATAAGCATCGTCCAATAAAATCGCCGAAAGACTGCTTATGTTTTCATCAACGTGAATTGGCGCCACCTCAACCCCCTCACGACCCTTTAGAAAGTCGGGGCACTTCGCGAAGAGCTCGATCATATGGGGATAACCCGGCCTCTTTGGTTCCGTAAACCGATAAAGACATGAGGCTTCGCTTTCACCCCAGCCACAGCGGTAGCCGCCATCACACACCAAGGTCCATATGGCTTCGGCCGTCTGAGGCAGCCGGTCATCGGCGACAATGACTACATCAAAATCGTGGGTCGCCCTAAACGAAAGTCCCGCCTCCGCGAGCAAAATGTCGCATGCTGTGCCGCCAATAAGCGCATACGACCCTGCAGCTTCCTGCATATGCTGCCGAAATTCTTGGAGACCTTCTACAGCGCTTCCTGCCATGGATATTCCTTTCCAAACATGCGATCGAGTTCAAGCTGAATTCGCTCATCGTCGATTGCCGCCAAAGATAGCGCAAGTGAAATGTCGTCGATACGGGAGGAGTCGGCAAACACGGGCGCATAGCGCCACACTTGGATCATCGTCGTTTCGCTGTCTGGCAGTTCCCCTTCTGCGACTTCAAGGTCACGCAGCCCACGCCATGCACTTCTTAAGACAGCCTTTTGCTCCATGCTCGGCGCAGCAAGCATCGAACGCGCAGCGAGCGCCGTCTCGCCAGCGTCAGTGAGACGGTCGATCCGTGGTGCCTTCCTTGCAAAAACAACCTTCGAGACAGGCGAGGAGAACTCTGCCATGTGCTCACTGAGCAGAAGATCCGCGGCCACGGGGAACACAATGACACGCCGTTCGCGCCGCTCGCGCCTTGCGAGCCCCCTGTCTACAAGCTCGGTTACGGCCTCACTCGCGCGGCTTGCCGAAATCCCAAGCGCACGACAAAGGTCATCGGGATGATATGACTCCTGCCCTGCTCCCCAGATTGCGGCAGCCTGCGCGTTGGATGACATCTTGGTCGCGCGATTATGAAACCGGACGCTGCCTCTCTCTGTGAAGGCAGCGCCCATAAATGGAAGAAAAGCCTGTCTACCGGGGCAAACAAAGGGGATCCCTTGTGCGACCAATGCTTTGCGCTGACGCGCATCGGCATCAGGAAACGAAACGACGACAGGAGCCTCCGCACGCAAGGCTAGCTGGCTATAGACTCTCTTAGCCTCGGGAAGCCCAACGCCAGTAGGCAAACTTGCAAGCAAAAAAGAAAAACCATTTGCGTCAACGGCGCGGACCTCAATCGACCGCAGATGCAGCGGCAAGCGTGCGGATCCAGGCCAAGTTTTAGCCTTGGCGGAGAGGCCCAGTGCTTCTTGTAAGTAGGCAAGCGCTTCGTTCATTTCCATCTTTTTCGCTTAGTTCCAGTTCTGTCTCTTATACACATCTCCGAGCCCACGAGACCGAGGCTGATC
>CABRID010000043.1 GCA_902470895.1 uncultured Collinsella sp. | reverse complement strand
GAAGGGAGCGCTCCCGCAAACTGCCTATTGACAACTTATAGGAGCGTCGGTTTTACTAAGGCAGATACGCCTTGTGCTCGACCTGCGCTAAAAAGTCTACTCACTTAGTTCGAATCGAAGCCAAACGGACCCAAATCGAAGCCAAATTAAGCCCATCCGCATCAAAAGACGCGTGAATCCGTACTTCTCGCGGTGGATTGACGCTACAAAGCGGCCAAAATATACCTGTCCCTAAATGGCAGGTTTGGGGAGGTCGGGGAACCAGGTTGGTTTGGGTTGGTTGGGTGTGCGCTCGGCTAGGACCAACTCCATCCAGCACATGTCGTACCAGCGGCCGAACTTTTGGGCGCAGCGGTCGAAGGCGCCCACCAGGCGATATCCCATATGGGCATGGAAATCCTGGCTGTTGTGCGTCAGGTACTCGTCGGCCTTATCGTGCGGCACGGCAATGAGCGCGCACATGTTGGTGATGCCCATCGCGACCAGGCATTGCTTGAGCGCATCGTGCAGCTTGCGACCCAGCCCGCCATGGCGCACATCGCGTGCCAGGTAGATCGACGTCTCGACCGACCAGTCGTATGCCTCGCGGCTGTTAAGCGGACTCACGTAGGCATAGCCTACCGGACGCCCGTCCAACTCCATCACCAGATACGGATAGCGCTTGAGCGTGCGCTCGATGCGCCCGGCAAACTCCTCAACGCTCGGCACCTCGTATTCGCAGGTAATCGCCGTCTGGCGCACATACGGCTCATAGATGGCCAGCAACGCCGGTGCGTCTTCGGGCGTCGCCAGGCGAATCGTCGGCTCGGACATCTCGGTCATACAACCCTTCTCCCTCAAAAACAAAGGCCGCCTTGCGCCAAACCCAGCGCAAGGCGGCCCCTCGTCATTACATCAGGCTACAGAACCGCCGCCAACGCGTCGATATCCTCCTGCGTCGTGGCCCAGCTGGTGCAAAAGCGCACCACCGTGTGGGTCTCGTCGTACTTTTCCCAGTACTCGATCGAGGCATGCTCGCGAATGCGGGCCATGTCCTCGTTGGGAAGAATCACGAACTGCTGGTTGGTCGGCGTCTCCAAGAAGAACTGGTAGCCGCGCTCGTGCAGCACGCGACGAAGCGCCTGCGCGGTTTCGATCGCCTGGCGACCAATCTCAAAATACAGGCCGTCGGTAAAGAGCGCCTCAAACTGCACGCCCGTCAGGCGGCCCTTGGCCAGCAACGCACCGTGCTGCTTAATGCGCGAAATGGGATGCGCCGGAGCGTGCATGCCGCAAAACACCACGGCCTCGCCACACAGAGCGCCGCACTTGGTGCCGCCGATGTAGAACACGTCGCACAGCTGCGCCAGCTCGGGCAGGGTAATGTCGCACTCATCGGCCGCCAGCGCATAGGCCAGGCGGGCGCCGTCCACAAACAGCGGAATCTCCCGCTTCTGGCACACCGCATGAATCGCCGCGAGCTCGGCCTTGGAATACAGCGTGCCATACTCGGTCGATAGGCTCACGTACACGGCACCCGGAAACACCGTGTGCTCGTAGCTCTCGTTTTCGTAGAATACCTGGATATAGTCCTCCAGATCCTCGGCGTGCATCTTGCCCTCGTAGCCGGGGATGGTGAGCACCTTGTGACCGCCAAACTCGATGGCGCCCGCCTCGTGGCAGGCGACGTGGCCGGTCTCGGCAGCAACGACTCCCTCGTACGGCGCGAGCAGCATGTCGATCACCGTCGCGTTGGCCTGCGTGCCGCCCACCAGCAAAAACACGTCGGCATCGGGGGCCTGGCAGGCCTCGCGGATAAGCTGCTTGGCACGCTCGGTGTGCGCATCGGTACCATAGCCGGGCTGCGGCTCCATGTTGGTATCGACGAGCGCCTGCAGCACCGCCGGATGTGCGCCGTGGGAATAGTCGTTGTTAAACGCGAGCATGGCAATCCTCTCTAGCCGGGCACGGGCCCGATGATTCAAACGGGGCTATTGTACGCCGTCCGGATAAGCAATGCGCGCGGCAAGGCACTCAAGTGCCAGTACCAGGGCAAAACCGCAGCTCACGTCGCTCAAAAAGTGCGCTCCGATCACGATACGGCCAAAGGCGACGAGCGTCGCGACCACAGCCGCCGCCCAAAAGATCACGCGGCGACGCGAAGGTTTTTCCTTAAAGGCTGCCGCGGGAAGCCCGGCGAGCATAAGGCCGATCGCCGCATGCGCCGTGTGTCCGCTCGCAAACGACTTGAACCCGTCCTTGATCACGCCGGCGGCGATATAGGTCCACTTGTCGGGATTGCCGATCACCCACCACGGCTGAAAATTGAGCCCCGGCGTGACCTCGATCACGCGCATGCGCGGGCGTGACCATAACGGCTTAACAATGACGTTGAGGATGATGGCCTGAGCGACCCACACGGCAAGCACCATCAACGCCCAGCGCGTAAGCTCGTCGGGCTCGGTGTCGCGCGTAAGGCGGTAGGCGATGAAGTTGGCTGCAATGACCAGCACAAACGTCAGTACCAGCTGAAACGCAATAAGCTTGCCGCCGACGCGCAGCGATCCGATAATTTCGTAGCCGACCAGACCCACGTTGATCAAAACGCCCAGCGCAGCGAGCCACTTGCTCGCCTTGGAATCGGGGCGTGCCGAGCGCACGAGCATAACGCCCGCGATGCTCGCCGTCAGCTCGAACGGCAGCTCACCGGCCGCCTCGACAAAGCGACCGTACATGCTGCCGATGTTGAACAGCGCACTCGAGATTTGATAATCAAAGAAGCTGCCCACGCCCAGACAAAGGCCCAGGACAACCGCGATAATGGCGACATCTTTCTTATAGATGTATCCGAACATGCTTTCCTTTCGGTCGGGCGAAGGGCAGTCAACCTGCAATGTGGGTGAGACGAAGATGGCTTTGTCCCGTAAATACCCTTACAGGTTGAGCATAAGTAAGCGAAAACGTTCCATTTGTGGCAAGGTGGCCCGAAGGAGGAGGGAAGCGTACTTGCGTACGCGACCGACGAGTGAGGGTCAGATTGCCCAAATGGGGCGTTTGCAGCGTCGACCCGTTAGTCGTCGTCGCTAGCACCCAACTGCTGCAGTAGCATGAGCGCCGCGGCCACGGGGCCGGTGCCGTCGTTGGCGTCGAGGCCGCGGCCCAGGCCGCTGCCCGCGCCGGCGCCCGCCTTGTAGGGCACCGACAGCTTGCGGCTCTTGGGAAAGTTCACCGCGCCATAGCGGGTCTTAAGCTCGAAGGCCACCTTCTTGGGCACGTCGACGCCCAAAAACGTGATGCGTCCACCGCTGAGTGTGACGCTCTCGAGCCCCAGGCGCTCGCCGCGAATACGAATGCGAGCGCGGTTGAACAAGTTGAGCCCCGCCAACGGAAGCTCACCATGCGCGGTCTCGGTCTCCTCCTGCACCTCGTCGATGCTCTCCAGGTCCTCAGCCGCCGCGAGCTTGCGGTACACGAGCACGCGCTGGTCCACCGCCGGCATGTACTCCTCGGACAAGAAGTAGTCGGCCGGCAGGTTGATGCCCACGCTCGCCGCCTCCACGCCGGCATCGTCGTCGCCGCGCGCCTCGGCCACGGCCTGTCCCAGCATCTGCGTAAACAGGTCAAAGCCCACACTCGACAGGTTGCCGTGTTGCTCGGCGCCCATGAGCGAACCGGCGCCGCGGATCTCCAGGTCGCGCATGGCGATGCGCATGCCGCTGCCCAGGTCCTGGAACTCGGAAAGCGCGGTCAGGCGTGCCGTTGCCTCCTCGGTGAGCGGCAGCTCGCCCGGGAACATAAAGTACGCATAGGCCTGCGTGGCAGAACGGCCCACGCGGCCCTTAAGCTGGTAGAGCTGTGCCAGACCCAGACGCTGCGAGTCCTCGATGATGAGCGTGTTGGCGGTCGCGTTATCGATGCCACTCTCCACGATGGTCGTGGCGATAAGCACGTCGATCTTCTTGGTCGCGAACTCGATCATCACGTCCTCGACCTCGCGCGGGCTCATCTTGCCGTGTGCCACGCCCACGCGCGCCTCGGGCGCGGCCTCGTGCACGCGCGCCACGGCATCGTCGATGGTCTTGACGCGGTTGGACACGTAATACACCTGACCGCCGCGGCCCACCTCCAGGCGAATCGCCGCACTCACCACGTCGGGGTCGTACTCCCCCACGTGCACGATCACGGGACGACGCCCGGTCGGCGGCGTGGTGATCAGGCTCATGTCGCGCACGCCACTCGTGGCCATCTGCATGGTTCGCGGAATAGGCGTTGCCGAGAGTGTGAGCACGTCGATTTGCTCGCGCAGGTTTTTGAGCTGCTCCTTGTGCTGCACACCAAAGCGCTGCTCTTCGTCGATGATCACCAGGCCCAGGTTCTTGGGGTTCACATCGGCCGAAAGCAGACGATGCGTGCCGATGAGCACGTCTATCGTGCCCTCGGCAAACGCCTTGAGCGCGCGCTTCTGCTGCGCCGGCGTGCGAAAGCGGCTGAGCACCTCGACCTCAAGGCCAAACGGGGCAAAGCGCTCAAAGAACGTCTCGTAGTGCTGCTGGGCAAGAATGGTCGTGGGGCAGAGCACCATGACCTGGCGGCCGGAGTCCACGCACTTAAACGCCGCGCGCAGAGCGACCTCGGTCTTGCCAAAGCCCACGTCGCCGCACAGCAGGCGGTCCATGGGCTTGGGCGCCTCCATATCAGCCTTAATGTCGGCGATGGCCTCCAGCTGGTCGCGCGTCTCGTCGTAGGGGAAGCTCTCCTCCATCTCGATCTGCTCGGGCGTATCGGGCGGACAGGCGATACCGGTAATCGACGAGCGGCGCGTATACAGGTCGACCAGGTCAAACGCCAGCTTTTTGGCGTTCTTGCGTGCCTTGTTGGTGGCACGCGTCCAGTCGGCGGTGTTGAGTCTGGTCAGGCGCGGCTTGTCGCCGTCGGGACCGACGTATCGCGTGATACGGTCGACCTGCTCGAGCGGCACGTAGAGCTTGTCGCCGTCGGCATATTCCAGCAAGAAGTAGTCGCGCTCCTTGCCGCCCACTTCCTGGCGCGCAATCTCGCTAAAGAGCGCGATACCGTGAGTGGCGTGCACCACGTAGTCGCCCGGTTTAAACGGAAACGTGATCTGCGTAATGTCCACCTTGCGGCGGCTGCGCGCGCGGTTGGCGTCCATGCGGGCGTTGAGGTCGGCGATCGAGAACACGGCCAGGTTGGCATCGGGCACCACCACGCCCTGCGGCAGGGCGGCATCGACAAAGGTCACGCGTCCGCGCGAGATGGTGGGCACGGCGGCACCGGCGGCAGCCTGGGCCGCGCCCGCCTCGAGCGAGCGGGCGTTGAGCGCATCTGCCTTACGCTCGCGAATGGAAGCGTGGGCCTCCTGGCGGGCGGCACGGTCGGCAGAATCTGCCGCTGCCACGCGTACGTGCTCGCCAATGACGCCTGTATTTTCGGGCGCGGCGGTCAGCGATTCCTCAAAGGTAATGCCCTCGTCGCCAAAGGTGAGCTCCATCGACTCGCGCGCACCGCGGTCGGGGATGGCAAACACGCAGGCATAGCGCTTGCCCACGACCTCCTGGATGCGCGTCATAAAGCGATTGTCCGAGCCCGCAATGGCCGGCTGCTCAATCTTGAGCTCTGCCGTCACCGCACCGCCGGCACGGATGAGGCTCACATAGTTCAGGCGCTGCTGAGCACCAAAATCGAGCTGCTGGGCACGCACATACAGGCCGTCCAGACGGTCGACCCCCGCCTCGCCGGCACGTGCCTCGATATCCTCGTAGGCGCGCAGGCAATCGTCGAACAGCGAGCGCGGCTCGGACAGCACTACGAGCGCCTTGCCGCTCACATGCGAAAGCGGGCTCACGGTCTGGCCGTACATCACCGGCAAAAAGCGGTCGAGCTCAGGCGTGACGATGCGCGCATCCACCATCTCGAGCAGCGCCGCCAACTTGCTGTCGTCCTGGCTGGCGCGGTAGAGCGCCACATGCATGTTGTGAACGGCCTCGTCGGTAAGCGCCAGCTCGCGACAGGGGAAGATCTCGATGCTGTCCTCGTTGCCGATGGTCTGGCCCGTTGAACTCACCATGCGGCGGATGCGGTCAATCTCGTCGCCAAAGAACTCAATGCGCACGGGCGCCTTTTCCTGCGCGGGAAACACCTCGACGGTGTCGCCGTGCACGCGGAACAGGCCGGGCGCGTCGGCAGCGCCGGCATTGGTGTAGCCCATGCCCACCAGGCGCTGCGGCACCTCGTCAAAAGGAATCTCCTCGCCCACCGCAAAAGTAGTGGACTCCCAGTAGCGGCTCTCGACCGGCGGCACGCAGCGCAGCAGCGCGCGAGCCGAGGCGACCATGATGCAGTTGTCCCCGCGCACGATGCGCCCCAGAGCCTCGCAGCGCTGCGCCACCACGGCGTCGTCCGGCGCCTGCTCGCGCCACGGATAGTCCTTGCGCTCAGGAAAACGACACACGTGCGCCAGGCCCACGTAGGCGGCAAGGCTACGCGCGGCGCGATCGGCCGCATCCTCGCCGCTCACGATATAGACCGTCGGGCGCGGACGGCGCGCAAACTGGGCGGCCGCCATAAGCGTGCGGCCCGACTGCGACACAGCCAGCGTCACGTCCTCGCCAGCATCGAGCCCGGCCTCGACGGCCTGCAAGGCCTCGGCAGTGTAGAGCTGCGCGGCTATACGGTGAATGAGCATGCTGTTCCTCCGGCATTGCAACGCCAAAAGCCCGCCGGGGCAAGCTCGGCGGGTATGCGGCGGATTTCATTGCCTGTCATGGTAGCGCATGGAGAGGACTCCGGCTCAAGAGCAAACCCAGCCCCGCAAAAAACGCCAGACGAAGATGCGTTCCGCCCTACCCCGCTACGCGCACGCTGGGGCACAAATCTGCCAGCGGACACTCGTCACACTTGGGTTTGCGGGCGTCGCAGATCTCGCGACCGAAGGTGATCCACTGATGGTTGACCGACTCCCAATACTCGTGCGGCAAAATCTTGAGCAGATCCTGCTCGGTCTTGAGCGGCTCCTTGGCATGTGTCTTGGGACTCAACATCAGGCGATGCGCAATGCGGTTGACGTGCGTGTCCACCGCAATGCCCTCCACGATGCCATACCCCACGTTGAGCACGATGTTCGCCGTCTTGCGTCCCACGCCCGGCAGCTTCACGAGTTCCTTCATGTCGGCCGGCACCTCGCCGCCATAGTCGGCGACGATCATCTGCGCGGCCTCCACGGCGTGCTTGGCCTTGCTCTTATAAAAGCCGAGTGACTTGATGGTGTCTGCCACGTCAGCCACACTCGCCCCGGCCATGGCCTCGGGCGTGGGCCACTGGGCAAACAGCTTCGGCGTCACCTTGTTGACCTGCGCGTCGGTCGTTTGCGCCGAGAGCAACACCGCGATCAGCAGGCGGAAGGGATTCTCGTGGTCCAAAAAGCACTCGACCGGGCCATAGCGACGGTTGAGGCGCTCACACACCTCAACGGCGCGCTCGCGTTTGGCGGCATTGGTCTCGCGTGGCATAACGACTCCTCGGCTCAACGGCACAATAAACTTATGGGCACAATTGTCCCACGTCCGAGACGCTTACGCCTCCAAGAATGCGCCGGTCTGACGGCTCCACAGGCTCGCGTACTCGCCACCCGCCTCGACGAGCTGCGTATGCGTGCCGTCCTCGACAATCTCGCCATCGGCCAGCACCACAATGCGGTCAAGCGCCGCCACGGTGGACAGGCGGTGCGCCACCACAATGGAGGTGCGGCCGCGCATCAGATTCTCGAGCGCCTCCTGCACCAACGCCTCGGACTCGCTGTCCAAGGCAGACGTCGCCTCGTCGAGCACCAGAATCGGCGCGTCGGTTAGGATGGCGCGGGCGATAGCCACGCGCTGACGCTGACCGCCAGAGAGCTTGACGCCGCGCTCGCCCACCATAGTGTCAAAGCCACGGGGCAAGCGGTCGATAAACTCGGTCGCATTAGCCAAGCGAGCCGCCTCGCGAATCTGCTCATCAGTGGCGTTGGGACGACCGTAGGCAATGTTTTCGCGAATGGAGCGGTGGAACAGCAGCGCCTCCTGCGGCACGTAGGCAACCTGACGGCGCAGGCTCTGCTGCGTGCAGCGCGAGACGTCCTGGCCGTCCACGAGCACGCGGCCGCCCTGTACATCGTCCAGGCGCAACAACAACTTGGTTAGCGTCGTCTTGCCCGAGCCCGATTTGCCCACCAGGCCCACGCGCTGGCCCGCCGCCACATGAAGTGTCAGGTCATCGAACACGCTCTCGCCCGCCGCAGCGTCACGGTACGCAAAGCTCAGCTGCTCAAAATCAATCGCGCCCTCGGTCACTTTGAGCTCGGGGGCGTCCGGGTCATCTGCCACCAAACGTGGCTCGTCCAGCACGCGCGTCATCTCGGCCGCATCGCCGAGCGCGCGGTTGATGCGCTGCATCATGGAGCTTACGTAGTTCAGGCGCATGGTGAGGTTATAGGTGTAGGTAAAGATCATGACGAGCGAGCCGGCCGAGATGCCAAACCACGCGTTGCCGCCCGCCACGAATACGCTCACCACGGCCATGGTGATGACGATAAGACCCGAGGTCGTAAAGTTGCGCTGCATCATGGCGTGCATCGAGACCGTCTCGGCATCGCGCGCGGCACGATCGGCGGCGTCGAACAGATCACGTTCAAAGTCCTCGCGCCCGCAGGTCTTGACGGCCAAGATGTTCGTGACCGCGTCGGAGAGCACGCCCGAGAGCTTGTTCTGCGCGGCGGACGTTGCGGCCGAAAGCGGCATGATGCGCTTGTACATAAGCCAGACAAACGCGATGTAGACGGCCATGATGCACACCAGGATCACGGTAAACGTCGGCACCACCGGGGCGAGCGCCGCCACCGTGCAGATGACCGAGGTGATGGTGGGGATGAGCGAATACACCGTCACGTCGACCAGCCCCGTATAGCCGCTCATAAAACGGCTCGTCTGGCTCACGAGCGATCCGCCAAAGCGGCTGGTGTGAAATGTCATGGATTGATTGGAGAGCGTGTCGAAGCACAGGCGCGCCAGGTGATAGTTGCCCGCAATCTCGAGCTTGTAGACGGTGTAGTCCTGCAGCTTGGAGAGGATTTGGCCCACCAGGTTAACGAGTACGAGCGCCAGGATATAGGGGCCGAAGACCTCAAACACCTGATCACCCGCCACGGGACCGGCTTGAACGCGGTCGACAATGAGGGCCATCACATAGGTATTGGCAAACGTCAGCAAAAAGATGTAGCCCGCCGACGAGAACACCGAGAGAAAGACAATCAGCGGCTGCGTGCGCGTGACACCCCAAAACCGCTGCAGCGTGCGGCGCACGGTGGAGCGTTTCAGCGGACTGGTGTTTCTCTGAGACATGGGCTTCCTTTCGCGTCTGATAGGGCGAAACGCCATTGTTGCACACTAAAGCGCACTTCAGGCAAGCGCGATGTGAAAGGCAGCGGGGTGCCCGCGTTTGCGCCGGTGCCCCGCTGCCTTGTTGCAATTAGTCCTCGTCTTCTTGGTCTGTGGAAAGGCCCGCGGGCGTGAGTCCCAAGATCTCATCGGCTTGGTCGGCGTCTTCCAGCGCGTCGATATCCTTGAGTTTGCGCTCCATGACGTTGGTGCGCGTGGTGATAATGCCCTCGACCGTTTTACCCGCGGTCTCGATCTGCTGCTGGGCGCGGCGCAGCGCCTTTTGATAGCGCGGCAGCTCGGCCTTGACGGCGGAGAGCACTCGCAGTACATCGTCGGTGCGTTTTTGCAGCCTAAACGTCTGGTAGCTCATCTGCAGGCTGTTGAGAATGGCCGCCATGGTGCTGGGGCCGGCAACGTTGACGTGATAGTCGCGGCCCAGGGTCTCGATAAGCCCGGAGCGGCTGACGACCTCGGCGTACAGCCCTTCAAACGGCACGAACATGATGCCAAAGTTGGTCGTTGCCGGCACACTCAGGTACTTTTCGCAAATGTCCTTTGCCTCGCGCTTGACCATGGTGTCGAGCGTCTTGCGCGCAGCCGCCACGGTCTCCGCATCGCCCGACTCCTGCGCGTCGAGCAAGTGCTCGTACGCGTCGCCCGGGAATTTGGAGTCGATCGGCAGCAGCACGGGATCGCCCTCGTCCACCGGCAGCTTGACGGCAAACTCAACGCGCTCCGAGGCGCCGGGCTTGGTGGCGACGTTTTCCAGATACTGGTCGGGCGTAAGGATGTCCGCCAGAATTGCACCCAGCTGCACCTCGCCCAAAATGCCACGCGCCTTCACGTTGCCCAGCACGCGCTTAAGGTCGCCCACGCCGGTGGCGATGGACTGCATGTCGCCCAGGCCCTTGTACACGGCCTCGAGCTGGTCGCTCACCTGCTTAAACGATGCCGACAGTCGGTCGTTGAGCGTGCGGGAGAGCTTCTCGTCCACCGTCGCACGCATTTGATCGAGCTGCACGTTGTTGTCTTTGCGGATGGCGCCCAGCTGAGCATCGACCGTTTCGCGCACCTTGTCCAGGCGATGCTCGATACCCTCGCGGTTGGCACCGAGCTGTTGGGCCGTCTCGCGGCGCAGGTCATCCATCCGGTCACCAGCTTGCGAAAACTCACGTGCGATGGTCAGGTAACGTTGCTGCTCCACGGCCGCATCTGTCGTCTGCTGCTGCGCGATGGCATTGGCCGTGCGGCGAGTTTCGGCCAGCGCGACGTTCAGGGCATCGAGCGCGTTGTTGGCCTGCTCGAGTGCTGACAGCGTTTCCGCGCTACTGTCGCCACGCTCCCGCAACTCGGCACGCAGGCTCTTGAGCTGGAGGGCGCAAGCCACAGCAACCCCCACCGCCACCAAGGCGATCACAACAAGCACGATATCAATAGCAGACATAGACTCCGCCCAACAAACCCAATCGAGCACCAATCAAAACCGCGATCAATCTTACCCCGCCACACACACCGGGCGCCCGGCCCCTTCTTGGGTGCCCCTCTCCTCCGCATATTCCATAATGCGGCGCGCCGTTTTCCTGCTCACCTTTGAGTCATCGCCGGCCAAGTATGCGTATACGTTTCCTTTATTCAGGCGCAGAGCACGGCAGAGGCCATAGCGCGTTACACCCGATTCCTCCAATGCTTCCAGCGTTTTCTTTCTCATCAGGGCGTTCACCCTTCTATCGGCCGCCGGCTTTTCCTTCACCGTTCTATACGCACGCCAAACGTTGGCATAACGATTTGGGAGCTCACTTTTGGCGCATAGAGACGCCATGCTACCCGCTTGACCGTACAAGGATAAAACGTCTCGGTAATCCCGTTCCATCCACGAGCCCTCGGATAAACCCAGAACGTATTCGGCTTTTCCTTGCGCCAAAGCGAGCAAAAACAGAGGCTCCGCCACGCGCGGCGCATCCGTCGTCGCCTGCTCAACCAATTTTCTAAAACTCAGCGACCGCTGTCCGGATAGCTCTCGGCAATAGCCTTTTAAGAATCCCTCAAAGGTCAGATTCAACCGAGCACCTCCTTTTTGTATTGCCTGTATGCACAGACCATCTCTTGATAACTCCGCTCCGAAGGCGACGACGCCAGCGCCTCTACCTCGTCGAATATAAGCCGTTCGAGCAACCCCCAATCAAGTCGGTCGACGAATGCCTGACTATGAAGATCGATGATGTCGTTCGGACGACAGGCATAGAGCTTCATTACCGCCAGGTCCTCCAAGGATGGCGTAAAGTACCTGATAAAACGCGCCCCAATATCCAAGGGAATCAAACGATCTTCGTAATTGAACGGCATCTGATTACAATATGCCACCGCCATACCATTCACCTCGGGGTATCGAGCTATGATCTCGCGGAGGCACCTATCTGCCTCAAACACATCAATGTCATGTGTAACCGAACGATTCGTCACATCGTTTAGCATGAAGGCGCTTCCTCCCACCAATACAACGTTCGGCCTGTCGTCTCTTGGACCTATTTCCAGCTCCGCCTCTTCGTCAATGCCCAAAAGAGTCTGTTCTAAATCCTGCTTATACATAACAAATCCTATTATTATTCATCTTCAATAATACTATTAAGTCGCATGACAGGACCCACAGGATGCGAGGATTCTACTCATGGCGATAATCCCTACACCCTAGAAGTCCTAATGTGACAAACGCTAACTCTCCCAGCCGGCGCGGATTGTTGTTATGACATCGCCTAGGCGCTGGCCGAGGGCTGACAGATGTTGGAGCACCTCGTTGGGCGATGCGCCGTTGAGGATGCACGTGAGGGCATACGACGCCAGAAAGATGGCCGCAAGCCCTAACGGGATGAGCACGATCATCGCCAATATGCGCAAGCGCTGGCCCACACGGCGACGACGCGCACGACGCTTGTCGAACGCGAGCTCCTGCGCATATGAATCTTGCTGTACGGAATAGGCCTCTGGCGCCGATTTACACCCGGGCACAGCTGCAGGTACAGCAGCGGGCACGACATTTTGCGCAAAGGGCTGGGCTGCCGCCCCTTGCATTTGCATCTCTATAAGCCGTTGCTGTTGGCGCAACATGCGCTCGGCTTGTTGCTGCGGAGTCTCAAGAAACAGATCCATGCTGGCCTCCAAAATCGGAGCATTCGACGCTTACGACCAGCATCCCGCACCGCCATGACCGCGACAACGCAATCGCCGGCAATAGCCACAAAGTTTCTTCTGCTCAAAAGCTGTCGAAAAGCTCAACAACTCCCCTACCAGCACTTTCTCTGAGCTTTTTTCGCCAACAATCTTTTGGCCTTCCACCCTTACGCCAACTGACCAAAATCTAACCAATAGCTTGACGAAAATTGTGGAGACCGGGACCCCACACAAAAAGTGCCGCCCCAAAGGGGCGGCACACAAACTTATTATCAGCTTTTCTGTAACGAGCATGCGACGACTCAACGCCGGGGCGCAGGGCGGGGAAACCTTTGCCTCGCGCGACCCTGCGAAGCCGTGAGCGAGAGGGGAAGGTTTCCCCGCCCTGCGCCCCGTGGTCGGTGAGAACAGACTACATGCCCGCGAGACCGCGGGCGGCGGTGGCGCACATAAATGCCAAGACGAGAATCACGAGCGACCCGGCGATGTCTGCCAGCACGCCCATTACGCGGCGCTCAAACAGCCAACTCTCAAAGTGCGGGGCAACGTTGCGCCAAACACGCCACAGCAAGATGCCCATACCGATGACGCCCGGGATATTGAGCAGTAGGATCTCGGAGCACAAAAGACCGATCAGGTTGCCGGCGGCAAAGCCCGCATCGCCCTCGCAGTATTTGCGATAAATCATGTACAGCATGTACGCCACAAACGGCTGCAGGCACGCAGAAATAAACGTGACCACCATCGAGGGCTCCTGCGAAAAGACCTCGGTGAGCTTATCCACGCTCGTGGCATCCTTAGAGGCCAGGAACAGGCCAATGACCACCACAGGTACCACGCCCAAGATGACCTCGACCATCGTAAACAGCTTGGCGGTCAAGTCCTCACTAGCCGAATTCAAATGGGGCGCCCACTCAGGATGAGCATGCGCACCGACCTTCTTGCCCTTCTCAGCACGATTGGCCTTTTCACCCTCGGCAACCCGACGACCAGGATCCTTGCGAGTTCCCGCCGCAGCAACCCGAGCCCGAGACTTCTTACCCATAACCAACACCTCACAAGAGGAAACGAATAGCCAACGCTACCCAGTGTACCCTCTAAGCAACGTCACCGCCCCAACCGGCCCCCACAAAAACGTGCCGCCCCATAAGGGGCGGCACACAAACTTTTTTATCAGCTTTTCTGTAGCGAGCACGCGACGACCCAAAGCGGGCCGGGAGGGCCGGACTACCTTCCCTCAACGCGACCCTGCGAAGCCGTGAGCGAGGAGGGAAGGTAGTCCGGCCCTCCCGGCCCAGCTCACGCTAGCGCCAAGCGCTAGTAGTTCACCACCTGCTCCTCAAAGTACGCCTTCGGGTGGTTACACACCGGGCACACCTCAGGCGCCTCGGCACCCACATGCAGGTGCCCGCAGTTCAGGCACTTCCACACCTTCACGCCCTCACGCTCAAACACCTCGCCCGACTCGATGCGCTCGACGAGCTTGTTGTAGCGCTCCTCATGGGCCTTCTCGACTGCGGCGACACCACGGAACTTTGCGGCAATCTCGGCAAAGCCCTCTTCCTCGGCGGTCTTGGCGAACTCGTCGTACATCGTGGTCCACTCGTAGTTCTCACCCGCGGCGGCATCGCGCAGATTGTCCAGGGTATCGGGGACGGCGCCATCGTGCAGATACTTAAACCACAGTTTGGCGTGCTCGGACTCGTTGCCAGCCGTCTCGGCAAAGATGTTCGAGATCTGAACGTAGCCGTCCTTCTTGGCCTTGGAGGCATAGTAGCGATACTTGGTGTGTGCCTGGGACTCACCGGCAAAAGCAGTCTCGAGGTTCTTCTTGGTTTGGGAGTTCTCAAAATCCATAGGTGTACTTCCCTTCAACGCATGCCGCCCGTAGGCTTCGAGCGGCCTCGTCTTTAGGATGCCCTCATGCCGGAAATCTAAACCTTACAATCCTGTTCTTCAGATTTGCACAGGCTAGATGCTCAGCCAGCGATCGCCCTCGGCTCGGCAAAAGCCCTCACGCTCCAGGTCGGCTAGAATGCCCGCGACAAGCTCGCGCTCGACCGGTCCACGCCCAGCCGCCGCTTCCATCTCGTTAACGCCCACCACGACATCAGCAAGCGTAATCCCCGCCGGCTGGCCATCGCGCGCTGCCAGCAACATGCGCACGATATGCGCGCGCTTTTGGCGACGTGAGCCCTCAAACTTTGACTGACGGCTATAGCCCGCCGAACGCCTAGACGGATTGGGCAACGTCTTTTTTAGATATGCGCCGTAATCCAGCAACGCGTAATACCACGCGCGCGGCGTGTCGGCATCATCGAGCGGCACGGCAAAGGGAGCGGTCTCGTCCGCCAACGCACCAGGGGCCGCCGGACAGGCCGCCTGAATCAGCGGCACCAGCTCGCGATCGGGAACAGCCGGTACATCGGGAAAGAAGTGATGCAGAAAGACCGTGCGCACGTTGGTCTCCAAATACACGCCCGGAAGATCAAACGCAAACGAACGGATGCCCTGCGCCGTTGCCGGGCCAATGCCGGGCAGAGCGACCAAGTCACGCGTCTCGCGCGGAAACTCCCCATCCCAGTCCTCTACAACGCACTGTGCAGCCCTGTGAAGCGCCAAGGCGCGGCGATTATAGCCCATCCCCTGCCACGCATCCAAGACATCGGAAGGGACAGCCTGAGCGAGCGCCTGAACAGTCGGAAAGCGATCGAGCCACGCCGGCATACGCGTCTCCACGCGCGGCACCTGTGTTTGCTGCAACATAACCTCAGAAAGCCAAATGATGTACGGATCGCGTGTACGGCGCCACGGAAGGTCGCGATAACGCAGGACCCCTTCCGAACGAATCATCGAACGAAAGGGGTCCTGAATCATGGCTATGCTCCTTATGCGGCGCTATTCCTCCCGGTAAGCGCACGCGCAGGTGGCGTACTCGGGAAACGCTTCGCGGTCGGCGAACTTGGGATCGACGGCTGGGAACTGGCGGTGAGCGACGATGTCGCCGAGCGAAACGGAATCGAGGTAGTCGCGCATCAACGCCTGGGCTCCGGCCCACAGGGGATGATAGCAGCACGCGCCCATGCGCGCACAGTCACCATCGGGCGCGGTGCAATCGTTCATAACCATAGGACCCTGAACGGCCTCGACGACCTGGCGGATAGTGACGTCGTCCGGACTGACCTTGAGACGCATGCCACCGTGGACGCCACGCAGGCTCTCCACAATACCGGCCTGGACCAAACCGTGCTGAATCGAGCGGGCAAACGAATACGGAACATTGACCTCTTCGGCAGCGGTGCGAACAGAAAGCAAACACTCCGGATCCTCGGCAAGCATCGCCAACATACGAAGGGCGTAATCAGTCTTCCTCGATATGTCCATTTTTCCCCTTTCAAGGAATACGAACAGCTCGAACGAGCTCCGGGGCCGAGCTTGTGTCGAGACGCTAAATGACCGCCAGGACATCCAAATGGTAAATCGGATATCCACTGAGTGCCGCGCTTGGAGCGAAATGCATCAGATGCGGCGCACAGTGCAATTTAGTATAACCTAACCCCCTGTCTCGTTGAACAGGTGTTGCGCAACAAAGCTGTTGTTCAGACAGATATACTCATTAGATTTTACTTGCGTTCCCGAAGGCGCGGGGGTTCTGGGCGAAGATGCACCAGGGCGATCGTTCTATCGAAACAAAGTGCATCAAACGCAAAAAGCCACGTCCGAAGACGTGGCTTTAATTGCGTTGGCGGGAAGTACGGGGCTCGAACCCGCGACCTCCGACGTGACAGGCCGGCGCTCTAACCAAACTGAGCTAACTCCCCAGGCAGACGTTCGCGTTTGTTTCCGCTCGCGTGCGCTGCGGGGATTAGTATACACAGAAGTCTGTCC
>CABRID010000042.1 GCA_902470895.1 uncultured Collinsella sp. | reverse complement strand
CGGTTGGGTGCTGCGCGGGCTCGATGTGTCGTTTTCGGCTGGCGCGGTGCATGCGATCGTGGGCGGTAACGGCTGCGGTAAGTCGACAATGCTTTCGGTGCTGGCGAAGACCGCCAAGCTGCAGCGCGGCCGCGTGGTGCGCGGAGCGGCCTCGGCGGCGCTGCTGCCTCAGAATCCCAAAGCATTGCTGGTTGCCGAGACGGTTCGCGATGAGCTGATGGAATGGGACTCGACCTGCGGATATGACGAGAACTTGGCGCGGGAGCGTGCGGCGAGCTTGGGGTTGTCGGGTCTGGATGGACGCCATCCGTACGATCTTTCGGGCGGGCAGCGTCAACTGCTTGCATTGGCAAAACTGCTGCTAATCGGCCCCGAACTGCTATTGCTCGATGAGCCCACCAAGGGTCTAGACCTGTTCAGCCGCCGCATTATCGCCCGCGCCCTGCGTGGCCATGCGAAGGCTGGCGGCACCGTCATTATGGCCACGCACGATCTGGATTTTGCCGAGCAGGTAGCCGACGACGTCGCCATGATGTTTGACGGCGAGATTGCCTGCATGGAGTCCCCGGCCGACTTCTTTGCCGACAACGTGTTCTATAGGGCGTGATGGGATGACGGACTGTCGTTTCTCGCGCTTGCTTGCAAAACTGGAGATCCCGCTGTTGTTGGCGGTGCCGGCGGTGATGGCTGCGGCGTTGCTGTCGGGTGTTGAGCAGGCAGCATTGGCCATGCTGGTTGTGGTGGCGCTGGTGCTCGCGCTGTTCTTTGCGGGTTACGAGGCATCTCGTCCGGGTTTGCGCCAGATTATGCCCACGCTGGTTCTGGCAGCATTGGCCGCGGCGGGGCGTATCTTGTTTGGCCCCATTCCCGACTTTAAACCCGTGAGTGCCATCGCCATTATCGCCGGGGCGACACTCGGTCGTCGTAACGGCTTTATGGTCGGTGCGTTGGCGGCGCTGACCAGCAATTTCTTTTTTGGGCAGGGCATGTGGACGCCGTGGCAGATGTATGCCTGGGGGCTCGTGGGATACGTTGGCGGTGCGCTGGCGCATGCCGGCGCTTTTGATCGCGCCGATGGCACCGTGCGTATGCCGGCGCTGCTGACCTACGGCTTTGCTTCGGGTTTGCTGTACGGCGTTGTGATCAACGCCTACGACATTATCGGTTTTGTTCAACCGCTCACGTGGGCGGGTGCCATGGCACGTCTTGCCACGGCAGTGCCGTTCGATATCACACACGGCCTCGCGACCTGCGTGTTCTTGGCTGCCTTGTACAAGCCTTGGTGCCGTCGCATTAACCGTGTCGTCGTGAAATACGGGCTGTAAGGCATTTCGCGTTCCCTCACGAACTTGCGGTGGAATGGTTCTCGTTTTTGGCTATTTGCTGCCCAAACAGGAACTATTCCACCGCACCTTATAGGGGGAGAGGGGTCACATGATCTGTTTTCCTCTGTCCCCTAGAGGAATTACTTGGGGCTAGAGCTCTAGCGTGAGGGTGACGGGGCAGTGGTCGCTGCCAAAGATGTCGCCGCGGATGCCGGTGTCGCGAACGTTGGCGGCGATCGAATCGCTTACCAGAAAGTAATCGATGCGCCAGCCGGCGTTGTTCTTGCGGGCATTAAAGCGATAGCTCCACCAGCTGTAGACGCCCTCGACGTCGGGGTTTGCCGCGCGCCAGGTATCGGTAAAGCCGGCGTTGAGCAGCTCGGTAAACTTGCCGCGTTCCTCGTCCGAAAAGCCTGCGTTGCCGCGGTTGGACTTGGGGTTCTTAAGGTCGATCTCCTCATGCGCCACGTTAAAGTCGCCGCAGGTTACGACGGGTTTGCCGGTCTCGCGCTCGAGCGCGTTCAAAAAGCCGCGGTAGGCATCGTCCCAGGCCATACGCACGTCGATGCGCGCGAGCTCATTTTGTGCGTTGGGCGTATAGACGTCGACAAACCAAAACTTGTCGAACTCGAGCGCACAGACGCGGCCCTCGGTTGCGGCTTGGGCGACGAGCTCGGCCGCCTCGTTCTCGCCGGCGTAGGGTAGCAGTGCGTCGGCGTGCAGCACGCGCAGCGGTTCCTGGCGGCTAAAGACCGCAGTGCCCGAATAGCCTTTACGCTCGGCGTAGCTCCAGGTTTGGTGATAGCCGGGTAGGTCAATATCGACCTGGCCCTCCTGCAGCTTGGTCTCTTGCAACGCCAGGATATCGACGTCGAGTTCTTGCGCGATCTGGATAAAGCTCGGGTCCTTTTTGAGCACGGCGCGCAGGCCGTTTACGTTCCACGAGGCGAAAGTGTAAGTCTGAGGCATGGTGTCCTTTCGACGGGGTTGGCAGGCTTAAGATTAGCGCAACAGGGGCGGTGGTGGGCACCGCGCGTGCTGACCCAAAGGCCGCATGCTGGGACATCGCCCGACGCTGCCCGACCAACAAGGACGGAGGACTCATATGACGCAGGCAATAACGGATCCCAAGCAGGCCTCCGCCGCGCTGGCGGAGCTGTTCGGCACCCATAAGCGCGTGGTCTTCTTTGGCGGCGCTGGTGTTTCCACGGCAAGTGGCATTCCCGATTTCCGCAGCGTGGACGGCCTGTATCACCAGCAGTTTGCCTATCCGCCCGAGACCATGCTGTCGCATAGCTTTTACGAGGCGCATCCTGCGGAGTTCTTCGACTTTTACCGCACCAAGATGATCGCGCTCAACGCTAAACCCAACCGCTGCCACACCAAGCTGGCCGAGCTGGAGCGCGCCGGCAAGCTCGACGCCGTGGTGACGCAAAATATCGACGGCCTGCATCAGATGGCCGGCTCACAGCGAGTGTTTGAGCTGCACGGATCGGTCCATCGCAACATTTGCCAGTCGTGCGGCGCGGTCTATAGCGCCGAGTGGATTTGCTCGCGCGAGCACGAGGATGCCGCGGGCGTGCCTGCGTGCCCCGCGTGCGGTGGCCGCATCAAGCCCGATGTAGTGCTCTACGAAGAGCCGCTCGACGAGCATGTGTTGACCGGTGCCGTTGCCGCCATCGCCGCGGCCGATGCCCTCATTGTGGGTGGGACCTCGCTCGTGGTGTATCCGGCGGCGGGCCTTACGCGTTACTTTACCGGCGATACGCTGGCCATATGCAACCTTGCTCCCACCGATCAGGATGCAAATGCCGACCTGCTGATTTCTTGCGACATCGCGGCCGCGTTTGCGTTCTAGCCCGCGCGCGCGGATACAATAGAAAGACTGAGTGCAAAGCGACCCCGCCGCCAGCTCCCCAAGCTCGGCGGCGTGGGCATTTTAGGAGGATGTTCATGGCGAACGACAGCAAGACATGGCGGTGCGGAAAGTATGAGCTCAGCTTTGACCGTCCGCGCATCATGGGCGTCCTCAACGTGACGCCCGATTCGTTTAGCGACGGCGGGGAGCACTTCGACCCCGATGCCGCCATCGAGTACGGCCTGGCGATGCTCGACGCCGGCGCCGACATCATCGACGTGGGCGGCGAGTCCACGCGCCCCGGTTTTACCCCGGTCAACCCCGACGAGGAGGCTCGCCGCGTGCTGCCCGTGGTGCGCGCGCTGGCCAAGGAGGGCGCCATCGTCTCGATCGACACGCGTCATGTAGCGGTTGCCAAGGCGGCCGTGCGCTGCGGCGCCTCGATCGTCAACGACGTGACGGGCTTCACCGATCCCAAGATGGTCGAGTTTGTTAAGACGAGTACCTGCGGCGTCATCGTGATGCATGCCGGCGAGGTCGCCGCGCCCACCCGCACGCACGCAACGGTGCAGCTCGATACCTCGGCAGCGGCGTTTGTTGCCGAGAAGGCGCGCGAGGCGGCTGCCGAGGCCGCGCGTGAGGCCGAGAAGCCGGCTCGCCGCCGTCGCGGCAAGCTGCTGGGCGATCCTAAGCCGGAGACCAAGCTTCCGGGCGGCGTGGTGCAGCCCTCGTTGCCGTTTGGCGAACCGGAGCCCACGTCCGAGCCTGCAAGCGAGCAGGAGACGCCGGCCGCCGAGCAGGCTGCTGCAGCCGAGACCGTCGCGCTCGCGCCCGAGGCCGCGCCCGCAGCCACCGAGGCCGCATCGGAGCCCAATGACCGCCTGGCCGCCATGATGCGCCGCAGCGCCCGCCGCGAGGAAGCCTACGTGCCCACCTCGCAGCTCCGCCGCTTCACCCTGCCCGATTCGGCGCCCATCATGCGCCGCGTCATGGGCTTTCTGTCCGACCAGGCCCGCACGCTCATCCATGCCGGCGTGTCGCGCGACCGCATCTGCATTGATCCTGGCCCGGGCTTTGGTAAGTCGGCTAACGAGGACATCGTCATCCAGCGCGAGACTGCCAAGATGGCGTCACTGGGCTATCCGCTCATGTGCGCCGTGTCGCGCAAGCGCTTTGTGGGCGCCGTCTCGGGCGTGACCGAGGCCGCCGAGCGCGATGCCGCTACGTTTGGCGTGTGCCTGGGCGCCATCCAGGCCGGTGCCAACATCGTGCGCGTGCACGACGCCGCGGGTTTTGCGCAGTTCCTGAACGGTTACTGGGCGGTTGCCAAGCCGCAGCCGCGCCGCGCGTTTGTGGCTGTGGGCTCCAACCTGGGGCATCGCTGCGACAACATCCGCGCTGCACGCGAGATGATCGCCGAGATTCCACTCACCTGCGTGTCCAACTCCTCCAAGATTTACGAGAGCGAGCCGGCCTACGAGACGCGCCAGGACGCGTTTGCCAACGCCGTCATCGAGATCAAGACCGAGCTGGCGCCGCTGGTGCTGCTCGATGAACTCATGAAGATCGAGGCTGAGCTGGGGCGCGACCGCTCCAAAAAGGCCAAGGCCAACGGTCCGCGCACCATCGACCTGGATCTGCTCTGGATGGACGGCGAGACCCACGGCGGCAAAAAGCTGCGTCTGCCGCATCCGCTGATCGGCGAGCGCGATTTTGTGCTGGTGCCGCTCGAGGACTTGATGCACGACCCGGCGCGGTTCTTCCGCTACAACGGCGTCGAGGTCAAGGAGCCCGAGGACCGCGTGGGCCATATCGTGGGCGAATTGGGGCGTATGTAGATGATCGAGATGAACGCTGTTGCCGCCGGTACCGAGCTTGACGCCGCGCGCGACGCGGGCCGCGAGGGTGTGTCCGCGGGCTGGTGCGCTTGGAGCGCGGGCGAGGCGTCGTTGACGTTTTCGCTGGTCGTGCGTCCGGATGTGAACATGCATGCCTTCCACGGCCTGCCGTTTGTGGCTGCGATGGGCATGATGGACGCGCTCGCGGGCACGGCTTCGACGCCGGGGTTGGGCCTTGCCGGTAAGGTGGGTATCCAGTGGCCGAGCGATATCGTGTGCGGTGCGCCTGCGTTTGAGACGTCGCTCGCGCGTGTTGCCGTGAACGGCGGTGCCGGTGCTGCGGGCATGTTCGGTGCCGTGACGGTGGATATTGAGCGTTCGGCGCTGGGCGAGCTTGGTGTGGACGTGGCTGACGAAGCGCTGGTCGAGGAGTTGGCCGCCGCCGTGCTGACCCGTGTGGACACCTGGGCGGTTGTTGCCAACACGCCGCAGGGCGCTGCCGGTCCGCTGGCCCCCGTGTTGGGCGAGTACTTCGACATGGTGCCGCTGCTGGGCCGCCAAGTTGCGGCGGTGTCGCCCAACGGCTTGCCGCTTGCGGTCGGTGTGTTTGCGGGCCTGGACATCTGGGGTCGCGCGACCATTAAGACCGATGCCGGCGAGCAGGAGTTTCCGCCCGAGGCCGTGCGCATTCGCGGGCTGTAGCGCGGGGCGTTCGCGCCCAAAGATAGACATGACAACAAGACCCTCCTCGGCCTGTGCCGGGGAGGGTTTCGCCTATCTGGGGAATGGGCTGCCAGCGCCCTATTCCTCAAAACTGAAAATTTTTCGATTTTGAGGAATAGGCTTGGCGAGCATTTGCGGGGGCTGTGGCATCGGGCGTGCTCGACTTAAGCCCCTGCTCTATCCCAGCTCCTGCATGCGGCGGTAGATTTCGCAGATGCCCTTGATGGTGAGTTGGCCGTCTACCACGTCGAAGGCATCGGTCGAATCGGCGACGATGCCGGCGAGACCGCCCGTGGCGATAACGGTGGCATCCTCGCGGCCCAGCTCGCGCTTCATGCGCGCGACCAGGCCCTCGGCCATGGCGGCGGCGCCCATCACGGCGCCGACCTTGATGCACTCCTCGGTATCGCGGCCGATGGCGTGCTCGGGCGCCTCGAGCGGCACGCTGGCGAGCTTGGCGGCACGGGCGGCAAGCGCGTCCATGGAGATGCGAATGCCCGGCGCGATCGCTCCGCCAATGTAATAACCGTCCTCATCGATGACGTCGATATTGGTCGCGGTGCCAAAGTCCACCACGATTGCCGGCGCGCCGTAGAAGGTCTCGGCCGCAACGGCGTTAGCGACGCGATCGGCGCCTACGGCCTGGGGACGCGCCGCGCGCAGCTTGGTCACCGCGGCCGTCTGCGGCCCGATAACGATGGCGTCCGCGGCAATGCGGTCGGCCACAGTGTGCCACTCGCGCGAGAGCTGCGGCACCACGCCGGCGAAGGCGATCGCGTCGACCGCGTCGAGCGAGATGCCGTACATCTTAAAGAAACCCATCAGGCGCACATGGATCTCGTCGGCGGTATAAGAGCGGTCGGTGGGCATGCGCCACGACTGCACCAGCTCGTCTCCGTCAAACAGGCCCATGGCCGTCTGTGTGTTACCCATATCGATAGCGAGCAGCATGTCTACTCCCGGTGTCGGCATAAAAGGACGCGCACCATTGTATACGTGCCGTCGACGGCGCTCGGCTGCGATTCGTTTACGGTGATAGGGGCTGAGGGGTTTAAATATGAAGGAATTATGCTCTACGAGATTTTCCTTGCCGTTTACCGAACTCCCGCGTAATATTCTTTCTTGCGCACATGAGGCGCCCAGACATTGCGGGGTGGAGCAGTCTGGTAGCTCGCCGGGCTCATAACCCGGAGGTCGTAGGTTCAAATCCTGCCCCCGCGACCAAGAACTTGCAGCTCGTCGGCTTGGCCGGCGAGCTTTTTTGTTATCCCGGGATCGTTTCTTCGGTTCAATTCCCAGCCTCTCAATCAAACATCTCGATCTGTAACATCTAGACCCGATTTGGGCGGCTAGGCGTTACAGATCGAGATATACCGGTGGGTTGGGTCGTGTTTGTCTAAATCTGTAACACGAGGGACGGATTTTGCCGAGTTGTTGTTACAGATTTAGATTTTCTAGCAGGCGGGTTTGGTTTGTCTCGATCTGTAACAGGTAGGGGTCAAAAGTGGGCCTAGCTGTTACAGATCTAGATTGTTGAGGATGGGCCGAGAGGAATGTCTCGATCTGTAACAGTAAGACCCGGTTTTGCCGCGCAACTGTTACAGATTGAGATAAACCGGCGGGCAAACCGACGGGCCGCCCCGCCCCATCCACCTGCCGCTACCTGCTGTCCGCCGATTTCCGTTGCGCTGCTGTATTCCCATGCCATATCCTCTAGACAACTACGCGGCATCATCGCCGCCGCGCCTACAAGAGAGGAATGTCCATGACCACACCTGCATCCAAGCTGCTCCAGCCCATTACGGTTGGCCCCCTTGAGCTCAAGAACCGCATTATGTTTCCGCCGCTGACCACCGGCTACGAGGAGCGTGACGGTTCCATCGGCGAGCGCAGCCTGGCTTTTTACGAGCGCTTGGCCCGTGGCGGCGTGAGCTACATCGTCATCGGCGACGTCGCTCCCGTCATGACCGCAAGCCCCACGCCCAAGCTGGCAACCGACGCCCAGATCCCCACGTTTAAGGCGCTGGCCGACGCCGTCCACAAGCACGGCGCCAAGGTCGCGCTGCAGCTGTTCCACCCCGAGTACGATGTGCCCGGTGTCGGCCGCATGGTCATGGGATCCATGGCCGCCGCCAAGGCCGCGCAGGAGGCCAAGGCCGCCGGCGACGAGGAGACCTTTGCCGCCAAGATGGCCGAGTCCAACGAGATCCGCAACCAGGCCTACGCCAAGCTGCATCACGACATGCAGCACTTTGTGAACGAGGCGAGCGTAGAGCAACTCACCCAGATCAAGGAGGCCATCGCTGCCTCGGCCGCCCGTGCGCAGCAGGCCGGCATCGACGCCATCGAGGTCCACGGCGATCGTCTGGTGGGTTCGCTGTGCTCGGCCATCCTCAACCAGCGCACCGACGAGTACGGCGGCTCGTTCGAGAACCGCGTTCGCTACGCGCTGGAGGTCGTCGCTGCCATTAAGGAAGCCGCGCCGCAGCTGATGGTGGAGTACAAGCTCCCCGTGATCATGGAGAACCCCGACGGCACGCCGCGCGGCAAGGGCGGCCTGCTGCCCGACGAGGCCTGCGAGTTCGCCAAGCTGCTCGAGGGCGCGGGCATCGACATGATCCAGGTCGCGCAGGCCAACCATACCGGCAACATGGGCGACACCATTCCGCCCATGGGCGCCATGCCCTACAACTGGACGCTGCCCGTGGCCGAGCGCGTCAAGGCCCTGGTCTCCGTGCCGGTGGCAACCGTCGGCCGCGTGGTTTCGGTCGAGGCCGGCGAGAAGATTCTGGAAGACGGCGCCGCCGACATCATCGCCTATGGCCGCTCGCTCATGTGCGACCCCGACATTGCGCTGAAGGCCGCCACGGGTGAGCCCATCCGCGAGTGCCTCAACTGCAACAAGGGCTGCGTCGACGCGATTCAAAACCGCAAGTACATCTCGTGCGTGCTCAATGCCGAGAACGGCGACGAGGCGACCATCGCCATCAAGCCGGGCGAGGGCGACAAGAAGATCGCCGTGGTGGGCGGCGGTATTGCCGGCCTGGAGGCCGCGCGCGTGGCAGCCAAGCGCGGCTACAACGTGACCGTCTACGAGGCGAGCGATCATCTGGGCGGCCAGATTGTGCTGGCGGCCGCGCCCCCGCGCAAGGACGAGATCATGCGCTCGGTCGAGTATTACGAGAAGATTCTGCCTGGCCTGGGCGTGAAGGTTGAGCTCAACCACGTCGCTAGCCCCGCGGACCTCAACGCCGCCGACGCCGCGATTGTGGCCGTGGGCGCGCACGACGTGGTCATCCCCGTTCCGGGTGCCGACTCGGACAAGGTCGTCTCGAGCTGGGACGTGCTGGCCGGCAAGGTGGAGCTCAGCGGCCGCGTCGCCGTCATTGGCGGTGGCCTGGTGGGCACCGAGACTGCCGAGTATCTGCTGCAGCACGGCTGCGAGGTGGCGATCGTGGAGATGCTCGACAAGATTGCCGCGGGCGAGTCTGAGACCATTCTGCCGCTGATTATGAGCGACTTTGCCGAGCACAACGTGGAGCAGCACGTGAAGACCCGCCTGACCGCCATTACTGACGAGGGCGTGGAGGCCGTTCGCACCGCCGAGGACGGCGCCGAGGAGCCGGTGAAGATCGCCTGCGATTACGTGGTGATGGCCGTGGGCTCCAAGGCCAACGCGTTTGACCTGGACGGCGTGACGGTGCCCGTGACCTGCGTGGGCGACTGCTCGGGCGAGCGCACCGCCGACATCGCGAGCGCCATTCGCACGGCGTATCACGCGGCCAACGAGCTGTAGCTGAACATCGCGGCCAGGCGGGACGGTAGCACGGATCCGTCTCGCCCGGCTGTGTCCCGTCGGGTGTCAACCGGTGCGGGGCCTGCAAGCGCAGCAGGCCCCGCCCTTTTTGTTTTGCTCCGGTGGATGGCAATGCGCGGTAATCATGAGGAGTAAGGACGTCTACTGCCTTGCCGATTACTCAAAATAATTGGGGGAGGGGTTAATAATCATATCCGCTATAGCAAAGGACATAAAGAGATGCCAATTTTGTTGACAAGCGAATGACGATTGGCTGCGAGTCAGCTACCAGCGTAAATAATCGATAAAGAAATGTCGTAAATTGGTGCCAAATGCCCAGATAACGCCGCGTCTATTTTAATTAACTGCTTTGAGCAAACAGTAAAATGCTACTATCTAACTTGCACGTAAGAAAGCAGATTAACGGTTAAGGCTAAGAAGTGGCAGGTATGTCGGAAGCAACTAGGACTCGCACGCATGCGCCCGAGGTTAGGCAGCGCGCCGTCGAGATCCTCCAAGAGGGGGTCGGTCATCGCGCCCTCGCCGCGGAGCTTGGCATTCCCCAGGCCACGGCTCGTCAGTGGGCCCGCGCGTATGCCGTGGGCGGTGCCGACGCCGTTCTCAATGCCGGTTCGCATCATCACACCTATTCGTACGACGTAAAGCTCGCTGTGGTTAAGGACCGTCTGGAAAACGGCTTGACGGTTCGCGAGGCCATGATCAAGCACAAGATTCCCAGCGAGTCTTCGGTCAAGGCTTGGTGCCGCCAGTACCGCGAGAGCGGTGAGTCCGCACTGGTCGATAAGCCGCGCGGTCGCAAGCCGCGCGTTAAAAAGGCGGAATAGCGAACGGGATGGTGCGCCCACAGGGGCGCATTTTTCTTGCCGCGCCAACTTTTTGGACCAGCGCGAGCCTATCGGGAGATCCTCCAAAGTGGCCAATAAACCGCGCGCAGTGGCCCGCGCGCCTGTCGCTGCGATAGGCGGCGTCGCCTCTCTGCTCCAAAGCGGACGTGCCCTTGCCCCGTACGCCTAAAACTCCCCAGTTGACCGAAAACCTGCCGCCGCTACTCCTCAATTGAGCTATAACGTTAAACAATTGCAGCGTTTTTGCACGGGGGAGTGATGGTATGACGCTACTGTATTTCCTTACCCTGTTTCCGCTGGTACCGGCGCTGGGCATGCTGCTCGCGCGCGGCGACCGCGCCCGCGATGCGGTGGGGCTCATAGGTTCCGGCATTATTATGGCGGTGACAGTTGTAGTCGCCGTCATGTTTTTTGGCACGGGTCCGCAGAGCTTTGAGGTTGCCCCCGACACCTCGCATGTGCTCTCGATCATCAGCTCCGTCATCGACGTCATCCTGTGCGCCGTAATCCTGTACAACGCGTACAAATATAGGAACGCGCTCACCACGGTGCTCGGCATAGTCCAGCTGGTGGGCTCGCTCGCCTTTGCAGCCATGACGTTGCCCGCGGCCGAAGCCGTCACGGCAACGCCGCTCTACCTGGACTACATGAGCGTGATCATGGTGCTCGCCGTCGGCATCGTCGGCAGCCTAATCTGCGTGTATGCCTTGGGTTATATGAAGGACTTCCAAGCGCACGATGAGCACGAGGCCGCGCTGCGCGGGCAGACCGCGCCCGACCGTCGCCCGCAGTTCCTGGCGCTTATGTTCCTGTTCCTCTCGGCCATGTTCGTCATCGTGACGAGCGACAACCTTGAGTGGCTGTTCTGCGGCTGGGAAATCACCACCGTGTGCTCGTTCCTCATGATTGGCTACACGCGCACGCCCGAGGCCATTAAGAACGCCTTTACCCAGATCATCCTCAACATGCTGGGCGGTATCGCGTTTTTGGCCGGACTCATGTACCTGCACGTTAACGGCATGCCGCTGACCGTCTCGGGCATGATCGAGCTTGCCGGCGCCGGTACCGCGCAGTCCGCACTGCTGGTGATGCCGGTCGTTCTGCTGTCGCTCGCCGCGCTCACCAAGGCCGCACAGATGCCGTTCCACACTTGGCTACTCGGTGCTATGGTTGCCCCCACGCCCACGAGCGCCCTGCTGCACTCGTCAACCATGGTCAAAGCCGGCGTGTTCCTGATGGTCAAGCTGAGCCCGCTCTATGCTATCTATCCTGTGACCGGTTTTATGGTCACGAGTGTGGGTGCCATCACGTTTTTGCTCGCTGCCCTCATGGCCATCTCGCAGAGCAACGCCAAACGCGTGCTCGCGTACTCCACCATTTCCAACCTGGGCCTCATCAGTGCCTGCTTGGGTGTCGGCGCGCCCGAGGCCGTATGGGCGGCCATCTTCCTGATCCTGTTCCACACGGTGGCTAAGTCGCTGCTGTTCCTGTGCGTAGGCACCGCCGAGCATCATATCGGCAGTCGCGATATCGAGGACATGGATGGTATGTTCAGCCGCATGCCGCACCTGACGCGTCTGATGATGCTGGGCATCATGGGCATGTTTGTGGCGCCGTTTGGCATGCTCGTGTCCAAGTGGGGTGCCCTGGTGGCGTTTGCCCAGACCGGCAACGTGCTCATGATCATGGTGCTGGCCTTTGGCTCGGCCGCGACGTTCTTCTTCTGGGGCAAGTGGCTTGCCAAGCTTTCGGGCGTCGACCCCACAGCTCAAAACGTGGAGGTCAATGTCCACAAGACCGAATGGATGGCGCTCAACACCATCGCCGCGCTACTGATTCTGTGCTGCGTGACGTTTCCGGTTATCTCGAGCGGTCTGGTGTCGCCTTACCTCGCCATGGTGTTTGGCCGCGTGCCGTACGTTATTGGCAAGGACGCCATGTATCTGATGGTGGTTATCGTGGCTTTTATCGCCGTGGTGCTGCTGACGTCGTTCCGCGTGAGCAACAAGCCGCACGTCAACGTGTACCTTTCGGGCGTGGGAACCGACAAATATCGCCATTTCCGCGGCTCGATGGGACACGAGGTGAAGGCCGAAAAGCGCAATTGGTACTCGGAGGACGCCCTCGGCGAGAAGCGTATTGGCCCCGCGGGTAGCGTCGTGTGCTGCAGCATTATCTTGTTTGCGCTGCTGTGTTGCGCGTGGATTGGGCCCGAGCGGCTTGCCATGAGTGCGCCCTCGGTGCTGCGCGGCAAGTATTTTGAAGGCTCGGGCGTCGTGGGCATCTTTATGGGCACCGTGGCGTTTGCCTTGATTGCGCCGCTTGTGGGCGGTTTGATTGACGGCCTTGACCGTAAGCTTTCGGCCCGCATGCAGGGCCGTGTGGGTCCGCGTCTGCTGCAGCCCTTCTACGACGTTGCCAAGCTGCTGCGCAAGGCCCCCGCCAGCGTAAACACCATGGACGACACCTATATGGCGTGCGCGCTCATCTTTACCGTCGTGGGCGGCGGCATCTTTGTGTCGGGCTCCAACACGCTGCTGTGCGCTTTTATGGTGACGCTCGCCGCGATCTTTGTGGTGTTGGCGTCCGCCTCGACGCAAAGCCCGTTTGCCCAGGTTGGCGCCGATCGCGAGCTGCTGCAGGTCATGAGTTACGAGCCCGCCGTTCTGCTGATGAGTGTGGGCCTGTACCTTGCCACCGATAGCTTCGATTCCATCGCCGTGACGGGGCAGTCGGCCCCCATCATCGTGTACAGCGCGCCCATTTTCCTCGCGCTGCTCGCGGTGCTCACCATCAAGCTGCGCAAGTCGCCGTTCGATCTTTCGTACTCGCATCACGCGCATCAGGAGATCGTCCAGGGCGTCGCCACCGAGATGAGCGGCGGCACGCTGGCCAAGATGACCCTTATGCACTGGTGCGAGACCGTGCTGTTTTTGATGTGGGTGGGCATGTTCTTTGTTTGGGACAACCCGGTGAGCTGGCTGGTCGCCCTGGTCGTGATGGCTGCGACGTATTTTGTCGAGGTGCTGATCGACAACACCTTCGCACGCAGCACCTGGCGCAGCTGCTTTAAGCTCGGCTGGGGCGTGGCGCTGGTGTTTGGCCTGCTCAACCTTATGCCCATCCTCGTCGACGTGTTTATTTAGGAGGCGGCATCCATGGATCATAAAATGTCGCGCTCGCCGTGGGTTATTCATTACGACGGCTCGAGCTGCAACGGATGCGATATCGAGGTGCTGGCCTCGCTCACGCCACTGTTCGATGCGGAGCGCTTTGGCGTGGTCAACACCGGCAACCCTAAGCATGCGGATATCTTTTTGGTGACGGGGTCGGTCAATGCCCAGAACCTGCCCGTCGTGCGCCAGATCTACAACCAGATGCTCGAGCCCAAGTGCGTGGTGGCCTGCGGCATCTGCGCGTGTTCGGGCGGCGTGTTCCGCGATGCCTATAACGTGATCGGCGGCGTGGACCGCGCAATTCCCGTGGACGTGTACGCGCCCGGGTGCGCCATTCGCCCCGAGACCGTGATCGATGCCATTGTGGAGGCGTGCGGCATCCTGGATCAGAAGGAGGCCGTGATGCGCGCCGGCGGCGATCCGCTTACCGTGGGCGGTGCCGCTGCCTGGGACGGTGGCGTTGAGCTGGGCGAGGACGGGTTTGTGGCTGCGGGGGTCGGCGACGCGCCTGCCGGGAAGCCCGCCGCGCCCGTCGCTGGCGACGCGCCTGCTGGGACGCCCGCCGCTGCAAAGGAGGCCGAGTAATGCAAAAGGCAATCTATACCACCGTCGGGATCGATGAGCTCCTGGCGCATGTGCAGGCGCTCAAGGGTGCCGGCGCGCGCTTTGTGCAAATGCACGCCGAGCGCAACGTCGACGACGGCTCGTATCGCTTGGTCTACACGTTTATCAACGTTCGTGCTGCTCAGGAGCATATTGCGCAGGACGGCAGCTATGCGATTGAGAACCTGGTAGTCGAGGGTATCGACCAGTACCAGGAGATTCCGTCCATCAGCTCGTACTATCCGGCGGTATTCCCGTTTGAAAACGAAGCGCACGACCTATTTGGTCTTGCCGTCACCGACATGCAGATCGACTTTAAGGGCTTTTTCTACCAGGTTTCGACTGCCGAGCCCATGAGTGTGATCACACCCGAGGTGAAGGCTGCGCGCGAGAAGGCCATGAAGGTCCGTGCCGCCGCCGAGGCCAAGGCGCGCAAAGCCGCGGCCGAGAAGGCCGCCGCTGCCACGGCCGCTGCGGGGGAGGGCGCTGCCGTCGCTCAGCCCGCTGCGGCTGCCGGCTCCGATGCTCAGCATGACGATGCCGCTGCCAAGGCCGCGCTCAAAGCCGCCGAGCTGGAAGCAAGGCTCGCCACCATGGATCCCGAGAAAGCGGCCAAGGTCCGCGCGGCGCTTGCCGCCAAGGCCGCTCGCGACAAGCAGAAAAAGGAGGCGTAAGGTCCATGGCACATCGCTCCGTTATTCCATTTGGCCCGCAGCACCCGGTGCTGCCCGAGCCGCTTCATCTGGACCTGGTGATCGAGGACGACCGCGTCATCGAGGCAATTCCGCAGATCGGCTTTGTGCACCGCGGACTCGAGAAGCTCACCGAAAAGCGCGACATGCATCAGTTTGGCTACATCGCCGAGCGCATCTGCGGCATTTGCGCCGTGGGCCACAGCTGCGGCTATGCCAGCGCCTGCGAGCACATGCTCGACATCGAGGTGCCCGGTCGCGTGCAGTATATCCGCACCATCTTGCATGAGCTTTCGCGCATCCACTCGCATCTGCTGTGGCTGGGCCTGCTCGCCGACGCCTTTGGTTTTGAGGCGCTGTTCTATCGGTCGTGGACCCTGCGCGAGCAGATACTCAAGATTTTTGAGAGCACTTGCGGCGGGCGCGTGATTCTGTCGATTAACGAGATCGGCGGCCTTAAGCACGATATCGAGGACTCCGAGCTGGCGGGCATTGTCCAGACGCTCGATGCCATGCGTCCTGACTACGAGGCCCTGGTGCATACGTTTTTGGACGACAACAGCTGCGGCGAGCGCCTGCATGGCGTGGGCGTGATTAGCAAGAAAGACGCGCTGGAGCTTTCGATGGTCGGTCCGTTTGGGCGCGCATCGGGCGTGGATTACGACGTGCGCATGTTTGACGACGGTGCCTATGCGGACTTGGCTGCGTTTGGGCCGATTGTTGCCACCGATGGCGACTGTTATGCCCGCTGCCAGGTGCGTTGTGCCGAGGTTACGCAGGCCATGGACATTATCAAGGAGCTTGTCGGCAAGATTCCGCACGACGGTATCGGCGGGCGTACCAAGCTCACGCCGGCCGACGGCGCGCGCGGCGAGGTTGTGATTGAACAGCCGCGCGGCGAGGCATATTACTATGTGCGCGGTAACGGCACCAAGAACCTGGACCGTTTCCGCGTGCGCACGCCGACGTCGCAGAACCTGGCGGGTCTGACGCATGTGCTGCAGGGCGTGCTCCTTGCCAACGTGCCCATGATTATCCTGACCATCGACCCCTGCATTAGCTGCACGGAAAGGTAGGCGCGGCATGAGTTTACTGACATTTGCCAAGACAGCCTTGGGCTCTATGGTCAAGCAGCCGGTAACGGTGTGCTATCCGCAGGAGAAGCTCGCGGCACCCGAGCGCCTGCGCGGGCATATCGTTAACGACATGAACGTGTGCATCTGCTGTGGCATGTGCGCGCGCCGCTGCCCGGCGGGCGCACTCGCGGTCGATCGCAAGGGCGGAACGTGGTCGATCGACCCGTATGCCTGTGTGGTGTGCGGCGAGTGCATCGAAAGCTGTCCTAAACACTGCCTGAGCATGGACACCGCCCGCACTCCGGTTGCGGCGGACAAGACTCCCACGGTAGAAACCAAGCCGGAGTAGCGTTTGGATGGGGCCGGTGGAGCAAAAATGCCCCACCGGCCCCGCGCGTGAACGCGCGGTTGGGCCGCCACGAACAAAACTATGCCGGTTTACGGAGCTGGATAGCGAACCTCCGACCATACCGAAATCGGCAAAACTCGACTTGAAACTGGTAGCGCGCAGAGATGTGGTGTAAGAGGCGGGGCATGCCCCGCCTCTTCTCTTTCTTGAAAGGGAGGGGACACCGCCTAGAATTCGTCGTTGGAGTAATGAAGGT
>CABRID010000041.1 GCA_902470895.1 uncultured Collinsella sp. | reverse complement strand
GAGGAGACGCCTGGGGCTGGCAGTCTAGATGGTACGAAAAATTGTCCGCACCCCCAATCTGTCCCCAATGCCCCTATTACTTGGAGAGCTTGTCGACGACGCGTTCGATTTCGGCGAGCTTGGCGGCTTTGAGGTCTTCGTCGCCCGATTCGATTGCCGAAGTCACGCAGCCCTCGATATGCGCCTTGAGCACGTCGGCGTTAATGCGCGCGAGGAGCGCCTGCGTTGCCATGAGCTGCGTGGAAATATCGACGCAGTAACGGTCCTCCTCGACCATCCGCAAGATGCCGTCGATCTGGCCGCGTGCCGTCTTGAGCATGCGGGTCACCGATTTATGGTCTGCCATCATGTCGGGTCCTCGTTTCTGGTCGATCTTCCGGATGTCCCCGTCAGTTGCGGTGAAATACGGACCGTTTAAAGGCCTAGGGCGGCACAACAGTCCGTATTTCACCGCAACTTCTGAGGATTCAGTAGGCAGCGACTGCTATGCGGCGGTCACCGAAAGGGCGTGGAACTTCTCGCCGGCGCCCTCGACAGCGGCGGTGAGCTGCTCGACGGTCACGGTGTCGGCGCACTCCACCTGGACGGTCTGGGTCTCGTGATCGGCGTCGGCGTCGGTCACGCCGGCCACGTTGAGCAACGCCGTCTCGACGGTGGCGTCGCAATGGCCGCACATGAGGCCGGAAGTCTTGATTGTGTAACGCATGGGTATTCCTCCCTGTTGTGTCGGCTTTCCCAGGCACCCGACCTTGACCTTCAAGCCGTCGCTCGCGTACCAAAGTGCGCGTCGCTCCTCTTTCGGGTCAATCTCGGGCGTCTGGAAAACCCGTTCTAGATGGACTTAATGGTGAGCCTATTTTGCCACTTTTGGCTTAAAGGATTTTAAGCGCAGCGCATTGCTTACGACGCAGACACTCGACAGGCTCATGGCCGCGGCGCCAAACATCGGCGAGAGCTGCCAACCGGTGAGGGGGAAGAACACGCCCGCCGCCAGCGGAATGCCGATGCCGTTGTAGAACAGCGCCCAGAACAGGTCCTGCTTGATGTTGCGAATTGTGGCGCGCGACAGCTCGATGGCACGGGCGACGTCCATGAGGTCGCTGCGCATGAGAACCACATCTGCCCCTTCTTTGGCGATGTCGGCGCCGGTACCGATGGCAAGGCCCACGTCGGCGCGCGCCAGGGCGGGGGAGTCGTTGATGCCGTCGCCCACCATGGCGACCTTGCCGCCCACATCCTGCAGCTCGCGGACGTGGCGCTCCTTGTCGGCAGGGAGGACGTCGGCGATGACCTGTTCGCTGCTCAGCCCCACGCGGCGGGCGATGGCCTCGGCCGTCACGCGGTTGTCGCCGGTGAGCATGCGCACGTCGACGCCAAGCGAGCGCAGTGCGGCGATGGCCTCGGCGCTCGTCTCCTTGACCTCGTCCGCCACGGCGATGGTGCCGACAAGCTCGCTGTTCTTGGCAAAGAACAGTGGCGTCTTGCCCTCGGCCGCGAACTGTTCGGCAAGGCCGGCGGGAACCTTCACGCCCAGCTCGTCCATCAGACGCACGTTGCCGGCGGCGATGACATTCTGCCCCTCGCGTGCCGTAACGCCTCGCCCGGGCACGGCGGCAAAGTCCTCGACCATGCGTGCGACGATTCCGCGCGCCTCGCACTCGGCCATAATCGCCTCGGCCAGCGGGTGCTCGCTTGAGCGCTCCAGCGCAGCGGCCAGCTTGAGCAGCGCCTTTTCGCTCATGGCGGGCGATCCGTCGGCACGCGTGGCTACCACGATATCGGTCACGGCAGGCTTGCCGCGAGTGACCGTTCCCGTCTTATCGAGCACCACGGTGCCCACGCTGCGCAGATTCTCCAGCGCCTCGGCGCTCTTGAACAGAATGCCCATCTCGGCGCCCTTGCCGGTGCCGACCATAATGGCGACGGGCGTGGCCAGACCCAATGCGCACGGACAGCTGATCACCAGCACGGCCACGGCGGAGGTGAGCGCCTCGTTTATGCTGCCGGTCAGTGCCATCCACGCCGCAAAGGTCACAGCCGAGATCACGAACACCACGGGCACGAACACGCCGGCGACTTTGTCGGCCATGCGGGCGATAGGCGCCTTGGTGGCGTTGGCGTCCTCGACGAGCTGGATAATCTTGGCGAGCGACGTGTCGGCGCCCACGCGTGTGGCACGGAAGGTAAACGAGCCGGTGCGGTTGACGGTGGCGGCGTTGACGGTGTCGCCGGCGGTCTTTTCCACGGGGATGGACTCGCCGGTGAGCGCGCTCTCGTCCACGGCCGAGCTGCCCTCGAGCACCACGCCATCGACAGGGATGGACTCTCCGGGGCGCACACGCAGGACCTGGCCGGGCAGAATGGCATCGACGTCGACGGTGGCCTCGCTGCCGTCCTCTGCCACGACGGTCGCGGTCTTGGGTGCTAAGTCGATGAGCGCCTCGATAGCGCCGCCGGTCTTGGACTTGCTGCGCGTCTCGAGGTATTTGCCTACGGTGACGAGCGACAGGATGGTGCCGGCGCTCTCAAAATACAGATTGTCCATGCCCGTCATCATGGCCTCGTGGACCTGACCCGCGGCTAGCTGGTCGGCCATGATAAACATGGCGTAGAGCGACCAGGCGATGGAGGCGGTGGCGCCCACGGCAATAAGGGCGTCCATGGTAGGCGCGCCGTGCGCGAGTGATTTAAACCCGTTGATAAAGTACGCGTCGTTGACGTAGACGATGGGAATGAGCAGGACGAGCTCGGTGAGCGCGAGCGTCATGCTGTGGGTGTGGTCGGTGAAGATGCCGGGCAGCGGCCAGCCGAGCATGTGCCCCATGCCTATGTAGAACAGTGGGATGAGGAATACGATCGAGACGATGAGGCGGGTGCGCATGGCAGAGGCGGCGGCCTCCAGCTTTTTGGTGGGCGACTCCATATGGGCGGCGCCGGACCTGGCTTGCGCACTTCCGCTTTGGACAGCGTCGGTGCCCGTGCTGATGGGCGAGGCCGAGTAGCCCGCGCGGTCGACAGCGGTGCAGATGTCGTCGGGGGAGACCTGCGCAGGGTCGTAGTCCACCAGCATAGAGCCGGCGAGCAGATTGACCGCGACGCTTTGGACGCCGTCGAGCTTGCTCACGGCACGGTCCACGTGCGCCTGGCAGGCGGCGCATGTCATGCCGCCCACGTCGAACTTATCTTGAGCCATGGCTTCTCCTTTCTGTAGTTCGGTGTTGGAATTGTTAACCTGCCGATACTATACACCCATACCCCCTGGGGGTGTCCAGTACAGAAAGAAATGTATGACATTTCGTTACAGATGAGGGTGGTTGGTTGGCCGATGGACCGTCCCAGCCAATCATCTCAATCTGTAACAACTAGCAGGGAAAATGACCTCTAACAGTTACAGATCGAGACAATTGCCGGGGAGGGGTCCCGTCATGGCAAGACGCCCGCCGCCTAGATACAGAATCCGGGGATCACACAGGTTCGTTTATTTGGCTTGTCCGCAGGCGTTGCGTACGTAAAGGCGTCGCCGTCGTGGCCCACGCGATTCAAATAGAGTGTGCCTCCACTCTCCGATGTGTCAGGACTCGCCGTTCGTTCCCACCAACAGGTGTCCTTGCCCTTCCACTGGCGAACCAACATCTCGTTTGTGGTATACGGACTCACCTTGAGCTCGCGGAAGAGCTGATACTCCTTGCCCTCGCCGTTGTAGATGTCTGCCAGGTAGTGATAGCTCTCGGCAAACGAATCGGGCGGTTGCGTACCGCACAGCTCGACCATGGCGGGCAGCCAAAGGGTTGCGGGCAACTCGCTCAGACACGATGCACTGTTGGCGGCGCCAGCGTTATTCGGGACCTTTTTGACAGATTTGATGAGTGCGCGTAGCTCATTGGGCAGCAGCTTAAGGCCGTCGCCGTCGAGCCATTCTCGCAGCTCGCAATCTGCCCAGCCGGAGCTCGGCGGTTCAGCCGCAGCGTTGCGCTCGGCAATACCCGCGTCGAACATAAACGTCAGCCCGGCCTTGCCCGTACCGTCCAGAAGCTCATCGTGACGGATGCCCACAAGCTGCGCGCCGACCTCCAGCCCGTTGGTGAGCGTGACACGCTTGGTGCACGGATAGGGGATATGCCCATCAGCGTCGAGCAGGTGGTAACGCTTGGCAATCTCGCGTGTCTCGCTACGGGTCTCGGCGGCCTTAATCTTGAGCGAAATCTCCTGCAGCTGATCCCAGGTGTAGTCGTCAAGCGTACCGCGGATGCCGTCAAGGTAGTCGGGGATGCCAAAGCCATGGGTTGCCGCCCCGATAACGCTGAGCCCCGCAACGGCTGCGATAGCGCCGCCGATAATAAAGCGGCGGCGGGTCATGGCATCGTGGCGGGCCTGATTCAGGATCTCTCGTGCGCGCTCGCCGGCGACGTCGACCTTAAGGTGCGTGCCAGAATCGATATCAATCGCGGCCTCGTCTCCTGTGCCTTCGCGGCCCTCGGATTCGGCATCAGTGAGGTATGTCGAGAGCACCTCGAGCATCTGCTGCTCGGTAGGGCGATCGCACTGCTCGACTGAGAGACCCTTCATGATGATTTGGACGAGCGCCTCATCGCCCTCGCAGCGCGGCTCGAGCGGTGCCGGCTTGGTCTTGGTCTTTACGAGATAGAACGAGCCGGTTGCAGCGGCGTCCGTCGACTCAAAGTCAAACGGTTTGCGACCGCTGTAGAGCTGGTACAAAATGCTCGAAAGCGCATAGACGTCGATTGCCGGCGAACGGCGAAGGGCCGCGATGCCTTCGATATCCTGCGTGAGCATCTCGGGCGCGGCGTATGCGGGCGTGGCAAAGCGCCAGATGTCGGCGCGCCGGGTGATCGTGTCGTCGCCGAGAGCCATGGTCGCGGAGCCCATGTCGATGAGGCAGGGGTCAAAGGAGCAATCAGCAATCTGCTGCTCGAGCGTTCGGCTGGTGGTGCGGAACATGATATTGGCGGGCGACAGATCGCGATGGATGACCGGATTCACGAGGCCTTGGGTCATCAAGAGCGCACGAAGCACGGCGTTTCCGACGGCGGCGACCATCTGGGTGGTCAGCCCGCCCGAGGCGTCGTGCGGAAGCAGGGGCAGCGCCTGCTTGAGCGAGGTGCCCTCGACCCACTCCATGAGGATGAGCGGGTCATCCTCACACGAGCCGTAGCCATAGACGCGCGGAAATCCGCGCAGGTACGAGACGGTACACAGATGACGGTACTCCTCGAACAGCGCGGCGGTGTTGGCCAGGTGCGCGGCCGATTGCTCGGCGGAGCGGTCGGGGGCTTGGCCGGAAAGGATAGCGTTGTCCTTGAGTAGCTTGACGGCAAAGACCTCGCCGCTCGTGTTGGTCGCGCGCAGCACGTGCCCGATGTTGCCGTTGTTGCGGTGGACCGTCTGGAGAATAAGCGTCATAAACCGACGTTTGGCGTCGTCCTCGGCGCTGGGGTCGACCGCCACGGCGGTATCGAACGTATCGAGACGGATGAATTTGTCGCCATAGGCGCTATCGGTAGTATCCATGGCGTTCCTTTGTCTGGCATGGGTTGCCGCACGTATACGCGAGCAGTGCGGATATCGGTAAAGTACCATGATAGCCGCACTGCCCACGTATACCGCTGAGCATTGTCGTTTACGACGCAGAAGGTAGAAGACGAAAGACGGACGGCGACCGTCTTCCGATCGCCGTCCGCGCTAGTCCACAATGACAAGGAATGTCGTGTAGAGACCCAGATGGAGCCTGTCGCTGTTTTCGATTTCCACTGGGGGATAGATCTTGCCAGGCTCGCGTTGGTCGCGCGGCGGCTCAATCACAATATCGCCGTCACCCGCGCCCGATTCGAGCACTGTGCCGTTGGTCGACCCAAGGCCCTGGGCGTACCAGTGCTCACCCTCAAGCCAAATGCGAAGATGCTCGCGCGATGCGTCGGCGCCCACATCGGTGATGCTGGGCGAGGTTTTGGGCAAAGAACCAATCACGGTGCCGCGCGGATCGCGTGTGAGGGGATGGATTTGCATGCCGGCGCAGTTGTCGGCATGGGTTCTGAGCAGACCGAGGTTGGGGGCGACGGTGCGCGGCTGCTCCAGGCTGCTCATAAAGCCACGTCCGACGGTAGTTTCGGTGGTGCCAAAGTGCTCGCCCGTCTTGCTGCCGCAAAAGCGCTCGACGGTGGCCACGCCCTGAACGGGATCGGCGAGCGCCCCCGTTGCCACAAAGAGCATAAGGTAAAGCGTGCTTTTCTCGCGCACGGCATTGCCGTCAAAGTTGTCGAAGCGATTGAGGGCATTTGCATATAGGCGGCTGTCCAGCTTGTAGCTGGCGAGAGCCGACATCATTTCGTTGGCGGCCGGACCGCGATAGTGCTCGGCGATTGCCCGATAGGCGGACTCGCCGCCGCCGAGCTTGCTGCAGATTGCCGAGGAAAGGTTGAGCGTGGTGACGGTAAAGTCGCTGTAGATGGAGGGCGCGCACTGGTCAGGCTTGCGATGGACGATGTAACGGGTGAGATACGAGCGGTTGGAAGAGCATTTCTCGAGCAGGGTACTGCCGAGATAAGAGTTTCCATTGATGAGCATTCGGGCGATCTCGAGATGTTTAAGACCGCCGAACGAGCGAATATCGTTATAGAGGACCGAGCAAGGCGTCTCTGCTGCCACGGATACCTCCTTTGATTGCTTCCTAGCCAATATGGCGATAGGAATTAATGGCCCCCGGTGGGCGACGTATTAAATGGCTGCGCAATATATAGCGTAACCAAAGCAACATTATAGGCCACATGTTCAAAATTGCAGGAAGACTGAGAGATTTGGTTTGGACTGGACGGAAATCCCCCTCTGTCTTGATCTATAACAATTAGGACCGATTTTACTCGGTAACTGTTACAGATTGAGACGTTTGTGAACCGTGTCGACCGTTTGTCTCGATCTGTAACACGTAGAGGAAGATTTGCCCTGTAGATGTTACAGACCGAGACAATCAGCCGGGCCCACCTCGTCCGCCTCGTCATCTGTGGTTTACGTGGGGGCATACGGAGTGCGGGTATACTAACCCGCGGCGAATCTGCTCCATCGCTTAGAGCTGCTGCGTCTGGACGGCGCGTGATAGGGCTGCCAAAGCGATCGCCAGCGTGCTGAGCAACGTCCTCTCTGTGCGCACCCGTTTTTGTATGTATTAGCGCACTACCAAGCACGCCCGCGCGGCCGCATGCCGTGCCCATTGCGCGTGCAGATAAGGAACAACAACATATGCGTAATTCTGTATCCGACGTCACCGACGCCGAGATCCTGGACGAGGCCCGCGAGGCCATGACCCAGGCTGCCTTCGATGCCGCCGATGAGGCCAATGCTGCCCAGGCCGTCGAGTCCGCTACCGAGAGCCTGCCTGGCTTTGACGAGCTGGGCCTCTCCGACGAGATGCTCCGTGCTATCGAGAACCTGGGCTACACGGCGCCAACGCCTGTTCAGGCCGGCTCCATCCCTGTGGTGCTCGAGGGCCGTGACCTGCTTGCCGCCGCTCAGACCGGCACCGGCAAGACGGCTGCCTTTTTGCTGCCGACCATGAACAATCTGGAGCACATCGCTCCTCCCAAACCCGTGCGCGAGCGCGGCGGCCGCAACCGCCGTCGCGGTGTTAAAAAGCCCGAGGGCAACGGCCGTGGCCCCGTGATGCTCGTCATCACCCCTACGCGCGAGCTTGCCCAGCAGATCGACGAGGTCGCAAGCAAAATCGCCGACGTCACCGGCCATGTTGCCGTGACCGTCGTGGGCGGCGTGAGCTACAAGCCGCAGACCGCGGCACTTAAGTACGGCTGCGACATCCTGGTCGCAACGCCGGGCCGTCTGGTCGATCTGATCGAGCAGGGTGCCTGCCACCTGGGCGAGGTCAAAGTGCTGGTACTCGACGAGGCCGACCGCATGCTCGACATGGGCTTTTTGCCCGCCGTCCGCCGCATTGTGCGCGAGACGCCGGCCGAGCGCCAGACGCTGCTGTTCTCGGCGACCCTCGACGAGGAGGCCGTGGGCGAGATCACCGATCTAGTGAGCGACCCGGCCCGCGTGGAGATCGCGCCCGCTACGTCGACCGCCGACACCGTCGACCAGTTTGTATTCCCGGTGTCCATCGAGGCCAAGAACAACCTGCTGCCCGAGTTCCTCAAGAAGGAGGGCCCGGAGCGCACTATCGTCTTCATGCGCACCAAGCACCGCGCCGACAGCTGCTGCCGTCGTCTGGAGCGTAAGGGCATCAAGGCCGCCGCGATTCACGGCAACCGCAGCCAGGCCCAGCGCGAGCGTGCCCTTTCGGCCTTCCGCGACGGCACCGTCGACGTGCTGGTGGCAACCGATGTTCTCGCCCGCGGCATCGACATTAGCGACGTGCGCTACGTCGTGAACTTTGACGTGCCGGCCGAGCCGACCGACTATATCCACCGCATTGGCCGTACGGGCCGCGCCGGCGAGCTGGGCTGGGCCATTACGTTTGTGACCGAGCAGGACGTCGATGAGTTCTACGAGATCGAGAAGCTCATGGACAAGACGGCCGATATTTACGAAGCCGGCGACCTACATGTGGGTCCCAACCCGCCTGCGGTTGATCCCGAGCGCGACCCTGCGGCCTTTAAGGTGAAGAAGAAGACTAAGCGCGGCAAGTCCAAGAGCAAGAAGAAGCTTGAGCAGGCGCGTCGCGACGGCAAGCGCAACGGCGACGATTACGGCGATGTTGCCGGTCGTTCCAACCGCGGTCGCGACGAGCGCCGCGGCGACGGCGAGCGTCCGAGCCGTCCCAAGCGCGGCGGCAAGACCCGCGTGCGCGAGGGCGTTCAGGCTCGCGTGGACGAGGCTGTTGAGAGCGTGGCTCGCGAGGTAGCTGCCGAGGAGCGCGGCGGTGCTGGTGCCGCTGAGCAGCCTGCGCGCGGCAACCGTGCCGAGCGTCGTGCCAAGCAGTTCCAGGGCGAGGCACACCGCCGTCGTCGTGAGGACGAGGACCGCGGCGGTCGTCGTCGTGTCGAGCGCGAGGACGAGGGCCGCGGTTCGCGCGGTGGCAAGCGCGGTGCGGGCGACCGCCGGCGTTCCGGTCGTGATGACGAGCGCGGCGGCCGTGATGAGCGTCGCGGCGGCGAGGGTCGCGGTGAGCGTACTGCCCGTGGCGGTGAGTCCCGTGGCGGCAAGCGCTTTGAAGAGCGCGGTAGCCGCGGCGGCGAGCGTCGCGAGGGTGCTCGCGGCAATGGCGGCCGCGGCGGCGCTGGTCGTTCTAACGAGTCGCGTGATCGTCGTGACCCGCGTGCCAGCCGCGATTGTCGCGATGACTGGCGCAACTACGACGATACCCGCGAAGAGCGTCGCGGCGGCTATCGTGGTGGTCGTGGCGGCAACCAGGCCGGCTCCCGTGGCGGCCGTGCCGGCGGTCGCGATAACCGTGGCAGCTACGGCAACAGCCGTGGCGGCAAGCGCGGTGGCAGCTCCCGTCGCCCCGGCGACGGCGGCGGCAAGCGCAAGTAAGATGCGCATCGCGCGCTAGCGTGAGACAAGCTAAGGGCCCGAGCAAACAACGCTCGGGCCCTTTTGTTTGCCGTGTCCATCGCTAATTCAAACGTGATGTTCTCGGGAATGCATCTGGGGGATGCTGAGGACCTATTTTCTGCCATGCAGCAATGGGCCCCATGGGGTGCGCCGTGCATTTTTTGGAGTATTCTGCAGTTCGAGTTGTCTGCATATGATCCGACGTCGCCAACGGTGGCCTTCGGATATCCCTGGCGAGCGTTCTGAGTCAGATTTCGCCGTTTTCCGGAGCAGGGGCGCGTCATTCTCGCCATGTCGGGACTTAGAATGATACGGCGCCCTACAGTTTTGCCCACCCGCGGCGGTGCTGGCGTGGTTACGTTGCAGAATACTCCGTTTTTTGCACGGGCTAGGATGGGGTACCTCAGGAGAACACAGCGGTATCCCGTAAATATATACAATTTGTACCGTAATTTATACAAAACGAAGAGGCAGACAGCGTAGGGTGGGTGCATTGGGGTGCTTGGTGCATTAAAACGGGGACCCCACGTGCCGTATACTCTGGCTGGATGTGAAAGCGGCTTGACGCGTTGCCAGGCGTAGGGGAGGGTGCCTCGATGAGCGTATTCGAAATTGTGTTTAGTCCGACGGGTGGAACGCAGAAGGTGTCAGGCCTTGTGGCCGGAGCACTGGGCAAGAATACCGTTACCGTCGATCTGACCGATAGCGGGTTGGATTTCAGCGCTGTCTCGATGACTGAGGACGACGTGGCCGTAATCTCTGTGCCGGCGTATGCCGGTAGAATCCCGGCTGTGGTGGCTGACCGGTTGGGCATGGTGCGCGGCAACGGGGCTCGGGCTGTTTTGGTTTGTGTATACGGAAACCGCGCGTTTGAGGACACGCTCGTAGAGCTGGAGGACGTTGCGAAGCATGCGGGATTCCGGGTGATCGCGGCAGTTGCAGCCATTGCAGAACATTCCATTGCGCGACAGTTTGCTGCCGGTCGTCCGGATGCGCAGGATGCGGCGCAGCTTGCTGAGTTTGCTCAGCAAATTCAGCAAAAGCTGTTGGCTGAGGATGCGTCCGAGCCCTCTATCCCCGGCAATCGTCCTTATAAACAAGCTGGAGGTCACCGCATGGCACCCGAGGCAACAGAGGATTGCGTTTCCTGCGGTGCATGCGCCGCGGCGTGCCCCGTTTGTGCTATCGACAAGGGTGACCCCAAACGAGCAGCTGGCGAGGCGTGCATCTCCTGCATGCGCTGCATTGCCGTATGTCCGCGAGGTGCTCGTAAGGTTGATCCCAACAAGCTATCCGCTGTTTCCCAGATGCTGAGCAAGGTTTGCGTCGTGCGGAAGGAATGCGAGCTCTTTATCTAGCGCAAGTGAGATTGGTGCAAACAAACCTGGCCCTTTTGCACCAAAAACGATCCGTTTTCCTCCGTTCCCAAGGGATCATGTGATCCGAAGGGGACGGAGGAAAACGGATCAAAAAGGAAAAATAGTAAGGCGCTCTTTTTCACATTGAATAATGCAATTTGGTAACGCGTTTTATCAAATATGGCATTTATCTGCGGTAATGTTCTATTTCACCGCTGAGGGTGACATTTTATACCGCCTGCCGAACCGTATGGAGACCTCACAACTTTTTAGGTCAGTGTTGTGCGTGTAGCAATTTCGCCCGGCCTCGCCTCCGGGCTGCCATGTGAGAGGGGATCTTATGGCTCGACTGCACGTAATGGAACGCAGCCACGCTCAGGCCGTCATGGACGACCTGCACGATGCGCTCGGACGTCGTCTGGCGGTGAGTTCGCTCGCCCCGTGTCCCGTTGAGTTTACGGCAGCGCTCGTCAACCTGTGCTCCACCCAGAGCTGCGGCAAGTGCACGCCCTGCCGCGTGGGCCTGAGCGCGCTGAGCGATCTGCTCGCCGATGTGCTCGAGGGCCGCGCCGACGAGTCCACGCTCAATCTGATCGAGCGCACCGCCCGCACCATCTATCTTTCGAGCGATTGCGCCATCGGTTACGAGGCCGGCGCCATGGCGCTTACGGCTATCCGCGGTTTCCGTGACGATTTTGAGCACCATATCCGCGAGCACTCCTGTGGCTTTGACCGCGAGGCCCGCGTCCCGTGCGTCTCGGGCTGTCCGGCGCATGTCGACATTCCCGGTTACATTTCGCTCGTCGAGGCCGGCCGCTATGCCGATGCCGTCAAGGTCATCCGCAAGAATAACCCGCTGCCGCTCGTTTGCGGCCTGGTGTGCGAGCATCCCTGTGAGATGCATTGCCGCCGTGGCATGGTCGACGACCCCATGAACATCCTCGCCCTCAAGCGGTTTGCCGTTGAGCACAGTGACCTCAACGACCACAAGCCGCATGTGGTGGACAACACCGGTAAGCGCGTCGCCGTGATCGGCGGCGGCCCGGCCGGCCTTTCCTGCGCCTACTACCTGGCCGTGATGGGCCACAAGGTGACCATCTTTGAGCAGCGCCACCACCTGGGCGGCATGCTGCGCTACGGCATCCCCAGCTATCGTCTGCCGCGCGAGCGCCTGCAGGCCGAGGTCGACTGGATCTTGAGCGCCGGTATCGACGTGGAACTCGACCACTCCGTGAACGGCGAGGAGCTCGCTCGCCTGCGCGACGAGTTCGATGCCGTCTACCTGGCCATTGGCGCCCACAGCGATAAGAAGCTCGGCCTTCCGGGCGAAGAAGCGCCCGGCGTGGAATCGGCCGTCAAGATGCTGCGCGCCATCGGCGACGACGCGCTGCCCGACCTGAGCGGCCAGCGCGTGTGCGTCATCGGCGGCGGCAACGTGGCCATGGACGTGGCACGCTCTGCCGTGCGCTGCGGTGCCGAAAAGGTAAGCATCGTCTACCGCCGTCGTATCTGCGATATGACGGCCCAGGACGCCGAGATCGCCGGTGCCCAGGCCGAGGGCTGCGAGGTGCTGGAGTTGACGGCTCCACTCGCCATCGAGACGGGCGAGGACGGCCGCGTGAACGGTCTGCGCGTGCAGCCGCAGATTATCGGCGAGCCTCGCCGCGGTCGTCCGGCTCCGCGTGCCGCCGCCACGCCCGAGCGCGTCATTCCCTGCGAGCGCGTGTTTGTGGCCATTGGCCAGGACATCGATTCCAAGCCGTTTGAGGACATGGGCATCGCCTGCAAGTGGGGTCGCGTCATCACCGATTCGGACGGCGCCGTGCCCAACTTCGATGGCCTCTTTAGCGGCGGCGACTGCCAGACCGGCCCCGCCACCGTCATCCGAGCCATCAATGCCGGCCGCGTGGCTTCGGCAAACATCGACCGCTACCTGGGTTTCGACCACAAGATCAAGCTCGAGGTTGAGCTGCCGACCGTGCAGTTTAAGGGCAAGCATGAGTGCGGCCGCTGCGAGCTGAGCGAGCGCGAGGCCGGCGAGCGTATTCACGATTGGAATCTAGTCGAGCAGGGTCTCACCGAGGAGGAGGCACGCCAGGAGGCGAGCCGCTGCCTGCGTTGCGACCACTTTGGCTTTGGTGCGTTCCGCGGAGGGAGGAACCTGGAATGGTAGAGCTCAACAAAACCACCGTCGGCGACAACAGCGAAAACGGAGCGCACAACATGGTCAAGCTCACTATCGATAATTGCGAGGTCGTGGTTCCCGAGCATACCACGATCCTGGATGCGGCCAAGTCCGTCGGCATCCAGATTCCCACCCTGTGCTACCTGCGCGATCTGAACGAGATCGGCGGCTGCCGCGTGTGCGTGGTCGAGGTTGAGGGCTGCGACCAGCTGGTTGCCGCCTGCAACAACTACGTGCTCGACGGCATGGTGGTCCACACCAACAGCCCCAAGGCCCGCGAGGCCCGTCGCACCAACGTGCAGCTGCTGCTGTCCCAGCACGATTCGCAGTGCACGAGCTGCGTGCGCAGCGGCAACTGCAACCTGCAGACCATCGCCAACGACCTGGGCATCTTCTATCTGCCGTACGAGCAGCACCTGGCACGCGAGGGCTGGGACTTCGATTTCCCCATCATCCGCGAAAACGACAAGTGCATTAAATGCATGCGCTGCATCAAGGTGTGCGAGAGCGTGCAGGGCCTAGGGATTTGGGACCTGACCAACCGCGCCACGCATACCGCTGTGGGTACTCGCGGGCGCGCACCGATCGGCAAGACCGATTGCGTCGCGTGCGGCCAGTGCATCACGCATTGCCCGACGGGCGCGCTGCGCGAGCGCGACGATACCGAGACCGTGTTTGACGCGCTCGCTAATCCCGACAAGATCGTGCTGGTGCAGATCGCGCCTGCCGTGCGCAGCGCCTGGGGCGAGGAGCTCGGCATATCTCGCGAGGAGGCAACCGTCGAGCGTCTGGCCTGCGCACTGCGCCGCGTTGGCTTTGAGTACGTGTTCGACACCGATTTCTCGGCCGACCTCACCATTATGGAGGAGGGTTCCGAGCTGCTCGAGCGCCTAGGCGCCGCCGCTAAGGGCGAAGGCGACAGCCGCGGCTGGCCCATGTTTACGAGCTGCTGCCCGGGTTGGGTGCGCTTTGTGAAGGCGCGCTATCCGGAGTTTGTCGACAGCCTGTCCACGTCCAAGTCGCCGCAGCAGATGTTCGGCGCCATCGCCAAGACATACTACGCCAAGGTGCTGGGCGTTGAGCCCGAGCGCTTGTTCGTGGTGTCCGTGATGCCGTGCACGGCCAAGAAGGCCGAGTGTGCGCTGCCGAGCATGGTGGGCGAGGACGGTACGCCCGACGTGGACGTTGCGCTGACGGTGCGCGAGATGGTGCGCATGATCCGCGCGAGCCACGTGAGCGTGGACACGCTGGTCGAGGAGCCGCTCGACACGCCGCTGGGCTTTGGCACGGGCGCAGGCGTGATCTTTGGCGCCACGGGCGGTGTGATGGAAGCTGCTGTGCGCTCGGCATATTACCTGGTGACGGGTAAGAACCCGGATGCCGATTTCTTTACCGACGTGCGCGGACTCGACGGCTGGAAGGAAGCCGTCGCCGATATCGACGGTACCAAGGTGCGCGTCGCCGTGGCACACGGGCTGGGCAACGCTGAACGTCTGCTCGACGCGATTCGCGACGGCTGTGTGAGCTATGACTTCGTCGAGGTCATGGCGTGCCCGGGCGGCTGCGTCGGTGGCGGCGGTCAGCCCATTCACGACGGCTGCGAGCTGGCAGCCGAGCGCGGTCAGGTGCTGTGGGGCCTGGACGCCGCTGCGGACATTCGCTTCTCGCACGAGAACCCCGATGTTCAGGCATGCTATCGCGAGTTCTTGGGTGCGCCGCTCTCGCCGCTGGCCGAGGAGTTGCTGCATACCGACCATCATGCGTGGACGATGCCCAACGAGGGGGCGTGCTAGCCATGCGTGCGTTTGATGTTGAGATGACGCGCCGGGGATTTGCCTCGGCGCTTGCTGCGGGCGCGTTGTCACTCGTGCTTGCTGGTTGTGGCGGCGGAGCTGCGGGGGCGGGGTCTGCTGTGGGCTCGGCTGCCACGGACGGCGCCGGTGCTGTCGCAGAGCCGGTCGAGGTGCACGTCGCCTCGCTCAAGGGGCCGACCTCGATTGGCCTGGTGCAGTTTATGGACCAGGCTGCCGATGGCGAGACGGACAATGAGTTCGACTTTGCGATCAACACTGCCGCCGACGAGATTGTGCCCAAGGTCATTCAGGGCGATATCGATATCGCCCTGGTGCCCGCCAACGTGGCGAGCGTGCTCTACAACAAGACCGAGGGTGCGGTGCAGGTCATCGATATCAACACGCTGGGCGTGCTGAACGTTGTGACGGGCGACGCGAGTGTGGCCTCGTTTGGCGATCTGGCGGGCCATACTGTCTATATGACGGGCAAGGGCACCACGCCGGAGTACGTCATGAACTACTTGCTGGAGCGCGCGGGCCTGACCGGCCAGGTGGCGCTTGAGTTTAAGAGCGAGCCCACCGAGGTGCTGTCGGCGTTGCTTGTCGACCCGTCCGCCGTGGGCGTGCTGCCGGAGCCGTTCAAGACCGCTGCCATCGCCAAGAGCGAAGGCAAGCTGTCGGCGCCGGTGAGCCTGACCGATGTGTGGGATGAGCTAGCGGGTGACACGGGTTCGCGCCTGCTGACGGGCGTGACCGTGGTGCGCCGTGCCTTTGCCGAGGAGCATCCCGAGGCCGTGGCGGAATTCTTGCGCTGCCATGAGGCGAGCGTGAAGGCCGTCAATGCGGCGCCGGCAGATTGGGCACAGGCCGTGGTCGATGCGGGTATCGTCGATAACGCCGCGATTGCTGAAAAGGCGATTCCCGGGTGCATGCTCGTGTGCCAGACGGGGAAGGATATGAAGGCGGCGCTCGGTGGGTACCTGCAGGTGCTGGCCGATGCGGACGCGAGCGCCGTGGGCGGCAAGCTCCCGGCTGATGATTTCTATTACATGGAGTAGCCCGTGCGTGCGTTTGCTCGACAAATGACAGAGCGTATGAAGGCGGTGACGGCAGCAGGTGCCGTTGCCGCCTTTTGGCTTGCCGTGTGGATGCTGGTGGCGGCGCTGGTGGCGCAGCCACTGATCTTGCCGGGGCCGGGCGCCGTCGTGGTGGCGTTGCTGCGACTGGTATGCGATGCCGGCACATGGGCGATTCTGGCAGGCTCGGGTGCGCGGATACTGGGCGGGCTGGCTCTTGCTGCGGTGTGTGGTGGCGTGCTTGCCGGGATTTCGTCACGTTCGCGGGCGTTTGCGCACCTGGTTGCTCCGGCGCTGTCGTTTGTAAAGGCGACGCCGGTCGCCTGCGTGGTGGTCCTGCTGCTCATTTGGCTGGGGTCGGCGCGCGTGAGCATTGCGGCGGTCTTTTTGATGGCGCTGCCGGGCGTGTATTTTTCGCTGGCCGAGGGCTTGGCACAAGTGGATAAACCGCTGGAGCAGATGTTCCGTCTGCATGGCGTGCGGGGTTGGCGTCTGTTTTGCGCCCACACCTGGCGCGAAGCCCTGCCGTTTGTGCTTTCGTGCGCCCGCGCCGTGATCGGCATGAGCTGGAAGGCCGGCGTGGCGGCGGAGCTGATCGGCATGGCGGCGGGCACCGTGGGCGAACGCATCTATCAGGCGAAGCTGCTCATCGAGACGGCTGATCTGCTGGCGTGGACCGTGTTGGTCGTTGCCGCCTCGTGGGCGTGTGAGCGCGTGCTGGTGTGGCTGCTGCGGGTTTCGGGACCCGTGGCGTGGCGCGCGGCCGTGCGGGCACATGGGCATGGACTGCGCGGGCGTGCGGGGGCTGCGAGCGATGGCACCTGTCTCTTAT
>CABRID010000040.1 GCA_902470895.1 uncultured Collinsella sp. | reverse complement strand
GATCAGCCTCGGTCTCGTGGGCTCGGAGATGTGTATAAGAGACAGGACCTGGCCGGTGCCTCGGAGCTTGTATTTGTAGGTGGTGAGGGCCTCGGCGGCAAAGGGGCCACGGGCGTGGAGCTTTTGGGTCGAGATGCCGATCTCGGCGCCCAGGCCAAACTCGCCGCCGTCGGTAAAGCGCGTGCTGGCGTTGGCGTACACGGCCGAGGCATCGACCGCGTCCAGGAAGCGCTCGCAAGCATCCGTATCCTCGGCAACGATGGCCTCGGAGTGCATCGTGCCGTAGCGATTGATGTGTGCGATGGCCTCGTCCTCGTTTGCCACGACCTTCACGCTCATCTCGAGCGTCAGATACTCGCGACCCCAGTCCTCCTCAGTCGCGGCAACGTAGTCATCGCCCTCGGCAAGCCCGGCGTCGGCGCATGCGGCGCACGTGGCCTCGTCGCCGTGAATGAGCACGCCGTGGTCATGCAGCACGGCCACGACCGCGGGCAAAAACGCATCGGCCACGGCACGGTCGACCAGCAGCGACTCGGCGGCATTGCACACGCCCACGCGCTGTGTCTTAGCGTTGACGATAATATTGAGCGCTTTATCGAAGTCGGCGGATTCATGCACGTAGATGTGGCAGTTACCCGTGCCCGTCTCGATCACCGGAACGAGCGACTCGCGCACGCAGCGCTGGATCAGGCCCGCACCGCCACGCGGAATGAGCACATCGACGACGCCGCGGAGCTTCATGAGCTCGCCGGTGGCCTCGCGGTCGGTAGACTCGATCATCGACACGGCCTCGCGCGGGAAGCCCTTGGCCTCGAGCGCATCGGCCAGCAGTTCGGCAATCATGGCACACGAGTGATAGGCCAGCGAGCCGCCGCGCAGAATGCAGGCGTTGCCGGTGCGTATGCAGATGCCTGCGGCGTCGGCCGTCACGTTGGGGCGCGCCTCGTAGACCATGGCGACCAGGCCCAGCGGCACACTCACACGGGTCAAGTCCACGCCGCTTGCAAGCACGCGGTGGTCGAGCACGCGGCCCACGGGATCGGGCAGCTCGGCGAGCTTTTCCAGGCCGGCGGCCATGCCCTCGACGCGCTCGGGCGTCAGCAGCAGGCGATCGAGCAGTCCGGCCGAGGTACCCGCATCGCGCGCGGCGGACATATCGAGCTCGTTGGCGGCAACGATGGAATCGACGCCATCGCGCAGCGCCTCGGCCATGGCGCGCACGGCCTCCTGACGCTGCTCATCGCTCGCCGTGGCAAGCGAGGCCGACGCTGCCTTGGCGGCAACGGCAAGATCGTGGACGTACGTGGCTATATCGACCGACATGGGCGGCCCTTTCTCCTAGAAGCTTGCAACCATGGTAGCCGATTTGCGCATGGCCTCGCCCGCGGCGGTAGAATTGGTCAACCCGAAACACCGCAACGAACGGAAGACTCACATGGCCCTCATCACTTCGTACCACGTCCCCGGCCTTTATGTCGAGGACCACAGCATCGACGTCCCCCTTGACTGGCGCGGCCTGGAGCCGATGCTCCTGGCCGTCGGCAGCACCATGCGCCGCGGCGCTATGCCGGCACCCATCGCCGGCGCGCCCGAGAGCATCAAGCTCTTCTACCGCGTGGTTTGCGCGCCCGACCGCATCAACGACGATCTGCCGCTGCTCCTGTTTTTGCAGGGCGGCCCCGGCGGCGAGAGCCCGCGTCCGCTGTCGCCCACAAGCGACGGCTGGATCGAGGAGGCCGTCAAGCACTTCCGCGTGGTCCTTCCCGACCAGCGCGGCACCGGACGCAGTAGCTGCGTGGACGGACGCACGATCAAGGCACTGGGTGATCGCGCAACGGCCGTCGGCGCCGATACAGCACGCTCGCAGGCGGACTTCCTCAAGCGCCACCTCGCCAGCTCCATCGTGCGCGATTTTGAGTACCTGCGTCTAGTGGGCTTTGGCGGCAAGCCGTGGGTCACGCTCGGCCAGAGCTACGGCGGCTTTTTGACGCTGAGCTATCTGTCGCTCTTCCCCGAGGGCGTGGCGGCAAGCTTTACCTGCGGCGGCATTCCGCACGTGCCGGCGAGCGCCAGCGAGGTCTACGCGCACACCTTCCCACGCATGGCAGCCAAGACGCAGCAGTATTACGACCGCTACCCCGCCGACGTCGAGCGCGTGGCGACCCTGGCAGATACCCTCGAGGAGCAAAAGCCCGTGCTGCCCGACGGCTCGCCGATGACGGTCGAGCGCCTACAGCTCATGGGCAGCGACTTTGGCATGAAGCCGAGCTTTGAGCGCATGCATTGGATTATCGATCACGCTTTTGTTGACGGCGACGGCACGCTGGCCTGCGGCGCCTCGGTATCTGACAGCTTTTTGATGCGCGCCTTCGAGCGCACCAACACGCGCACAAACCCGCTGTACTGGACACTGCAGGAGTTCATCTACGCCGACGGCGATACCATGCCCATTCGCTGGGCCGCGGCAGAAGAGAAGGCACGCCGTGCCGAGTTCGACACTCTCGCGCGCCCGCTCATGTTTACCGGCGAGGCCATGTTCCCGTGGATGTTCGAGCAGATGCCCGAGCTTAAGCCGTTTAAACCCGCCATGGACCTGCTAATGGAAGACACCAGCTGGGACAAGATCTACGACCCGCAGCGCCTGGCTTGCAACGAGGTGCCGCTCCAGGCCGCGGTGTACTTCGATGACATGTACGTGGACTCGGGCATGCAGCTCGACACGCTCGACCGCGTGGGCAACTCGCACGCCTGGGTGACCAACGAGTTCGAGCACGACGGCCTGCACGGCAGCGTGGTATTCAAGCACCTCTTCGACGAGGCCCTCAACCGCGGAGACCTGCGCCGAATCTTCTAGCAAAGGAGTATCCCCACCTGCCGGCACAATAGGAACGTCCCCAAGTGCCGGCAAAAGCGAGGCAGCGCTGCTGGAAACGATTCGCAGCGCTGTCTTTCTTTATGCAAATACGATCAAGTTATCCCTGTGTATCGCCGGCTTCTCGGCCAGGTTAGCGAGCAGGCGGTTGCTGGCGATCTGGTCCTGGCGGCGGCCGGCGGCAAGTTCCAGCACGTCCGAATCGGCCTCGGCGATACCGCGGGCGACGACCATACCGCTCGGATCGCACACATCGAGCACATCGCCCTCGGCAAACTGGCCATCGACCTCGCGAATACCCACCGCAAGCAAGGAAGAGCCACGGCTGACCAGCGCCTTCGCAGCACCATCATCGACCGTCACCGAGCCATGCGCCTTGTCGCCCAGTGCGATCCACAGCTTGCGGGGTGCGATGTCCAGACGCTCCGCCGGCGGATCGAACAGCGTGCCCACGCTCTCGCCGCGGGCGAGGCGCACGAGCGCATCGGGCTCCTCGCCCGAGCAAATCACGCTCTGAATGCCCGCCGTCATCAGGATGCGGCTCGCGCGGATCTTGGTAATCATGCCGCCCGTGCCCACCGATGTGGAAGAATCGCCCGCCGAGGCAATAATCTTGGCATCGATCTTATGCACGACTGGGACGAACTCGGCCGTGGGATCCTCATGCGGATTGGCAGTATAGAGGCCATCGATGTCCGAGAGCGTCACGCACAGATCGGCAGAAACCAGGCAGCTCACAAGCGCCGCCAGTGTGTCGTTGTCGCCAAACTTAATCTCATCGACGGTAACGGTATCGTTCTCGTTGACGACCGGCACCACGCCAAGCTCCACGAGGCGCAGCAGGGCGTCGCGCGCGTGCAGGTAGGACGTGCGGCGGGCCGTATCGTGGCGCGTGAGCAGCACGAGCGAGGTGAGCAGGTCGCGCGCATGGAACTCCTCGTCGTAGGCCGACGAGATGATGCACTGACCAGCCGAGGCGCAAGCCTGCAGGCTCGGAAGGTCGCCGACCGGCTTGCGGTCGAAGCCCAACACGGGATAGCCACAGGCGATAGCGCCCGAGCTCACCACGACCAGACGCCAACCGAGCTTGCGCAGCGCTGCGGCCTGATCGGCAAGTCCGCCGATAAAGGCGCGGTTGACCTTGCCATCGGCGCCCACCACCGTGGACGAACCGATCTTTACCACCATAGTTTTATAAGAAGTCGTCATACGTCAAACCAATCAACTGTTCAGCGAACGGCCGAGCTGGCGGCCAAGGGAGCGTGACTCGCCCCTACCGCCCAAGGAATTAGTGAGCCCAAGGAAAGGCAGAAGCCGCGGCCATGTTCTTGCGCACGAGCTCGTCGCGCACCTGAGCCAGGCCCTGCTCCATGCCCACCACATAGGTCTGCGGGTACAGGAAGCGCTTGAAAGCTGCGTCCAGATGATCGAACGCCCAAGCACAGCGCTCGCGCGCGTCCTGGATGCTCTCACGCGGAGCCACCGCACTGCCATCGCGCACGATCGGCACCAGCAGCTCGCGATACTCAAGTTCGGACACGTCGGTCACCAGGGCGGCATCATTCACGGCCACAAGGGTATTGCCGCGCGCGGCGCCCTCCCCCGCCAGATGGTCCTCGTCGTAGATCATGTCGCAGACCGGGCCGCCAAAGCCGTCGTAATAACGGCGCACGCGTTGCACACCCGGGATCGTGCGCTTGTAGGGCTGCTCGGAGAGCTTGACAACCGGCGTCCATGGATCTGCCTCGCTCGCACGGCGGGCGGAAAGCTTGTACACGCCGCCCAGCGCCGGCTGGTCGTAACAGGTCGCAAGCTTGGTACCCACGCCAAAGCTGTCGATGGGCGCGCCCTGGTCGAGCAGCGACTGAATCGTGTACTCATCCAGATCGTTGGAAACCGAAATCCCCACATAGGGCAGGCCCTCGGCATCAAAACGGCCGCGAACATACTTGGAGAGCTTGGCGAGGTCGCCGGAGTCGATGCGAATAGCCGACAGGCGCTCGCCCACCGCCTCCATCTCCTTGGCAACCGTAATGGCATGCTCGCAACCCTCGCGTACGTCGTAGGTGTCGATGAGCAGCGTGCAGTTCTTGGGACTCGACTTAGCAAAAGCCCGGAATGCCTCGAGCTCGGAGTCAAAGCTCATGACCCAGCTGTGCGCATGCGTGCCAAAGACGGGAATACCGTAGCGGCGGCCGGCGAGCACATTGGACGTAGAGGAGCAGCCGGCAACGTAGCTCGCGCGCGCAACGGCCAGGCCGCCATCGGGACCCTGGGCTCGGCGCAGGCCAAACTCCGCCACGGGGCGACCGTCGGCGGCGAGCACCACGCGCGCCGTCTTGGTGGCGACAAGCGTCTGGAACCCGACGATGTTGAGCAGCGCCGTCTCGAGCAGCTGGCATTCCAGCGCGGGACCGGTGACGCGCACCATGGGCTCGCGCGGAAAGACGAGCTCGCCCTCGGGCACGGCGTCGATGTTTACATGCGCACGGAAGTTGCGCAGGTAGTCGAGGAATGCAGGCTTAAACATCGCGCCGCCGGCCGGAGCCTGGAGCGAAGCTAGATAGTCGATGTCCTCGGGCGTAAAACGCAGGTTCTCGACAAGCTCGGGCAGCTCGGCGGTGCCGCACATGACGGCATACGCGCTGCCAAAGGGATGGTCGCGGTAAAACGCCGTAAAACAACCCTGCTCATTGGCCTTGCCGCTCTCCCACAGGCCCTGGGCCATAGTGAGTTCGTACAGATCGGTGAGCATTGCGATGTCGGTGGGATGCGAGATGTCGGTCAAAGCCATGGGGCGACCTTTCGGATGTGTTGTGCAGAGGTTGAGGGTTGGGCGAGGCGGACGTGCGGGCATGGAGCCCGGCGCGAACAGGTTAGTGCAGGCCCATGCTGCCCGTGATCGTGTAGACCATAAAGACGATAAACGCGATGAGGGCGAGCACGATGATGATTTTTTGAGCCGGCGCCATGCCAGGGATCTCGTTCTCGCCCGTAGGTTCCTTGGAGGTAACCATGCGCTGGGCAAAGGTCATCTCGTCACGGCTCGGCTTGGGCTCGACGGACTTAAGACGAGCGGCCTTTTTAGGCTGAGGTTTGGGCGCGGCAGGTGCAGGCTTCGCAGCAGCGGGCTTGGGTGCGGGCGCGGGCTTGCGCTCGGATGCGGCGTTCAAGGCGACCTCCTCGGCCTTCGCACGCTCGGCGCGCAGGGCAGCCAGCTCCTCACGCTCGCGACGGGCCTCTTCCCGAGCCTCGCGGCGGGCCTTCTCAGCGCGGAGCTCTTCCAACTCAGCGCGCTCCTCGTCGGACAATGGTTGGGACTCAAGCTCGGCCATGGTATAGCCCTTTCTTTTAAAAAAAGCCGCCGACACAATGTCAGCGGCTTATCAAATCCAAGGGTGGAGACGAAGGGAGTCGAACCCTCGGCCTCTGCCATGCGACGGCAGCGCTCTCCCAACTGAGCTACGTCCCCAGGACAAGTCGATATTTTACCTACGGCTCGCCAACTGTCAACGCCCAATAACCAGTCTTTTTGGGGCGCGGCTATTTTGGCAACTTTTCGAACAGGCGATCCTCTCGATGATTTTTTATCCCCGTCCCAGAAAAATCATCGACGAACGCGCTACTTTGCGCTGGCAAGAACACCGGTGGTGTCGAAGGCCGGGGTGAAGCTCTCGTCTACCGCGCCGCCCTCTTGCCAGAACATCATCGTAAAACCCAGGTCGTCGGCATGGTCGAGCACCCGCTCGTACTCCTCACGCGTCACGGCGCGTGCCAGGTCGCCGCCCTGCTCGCGCATGAGCGCATTGGGCGTGTACTGGTTCATGACCGAGATCGGCACGTCGCCCACCGTCTGCCACACCAGGTCCAGCACGCGACACGAATCGTCTGCATGCCCCGGCAGCACCAGGTGGCGCACGATGATGCCGCGCTTCATGAGCCCGTCCTCGTCCACCAGCTCTCCCCCGCGGCGCTCGATCTCGCACGTCATCTGTGCCAGGCCCGACACGGCCACGCGCGGGTAATCCTTAATATGAGAAAGCGACTGCGCAAGCCCGGCATCGGCATATTTAAAGTCGGTGAGCCACACATCGACCAGGTCGCCCAGCGCCGCCACGGCACTCGCGCGCTCGTAACCACTCGTGTTGTAGACGATCGGGATGACCAGCCCGCGCGCCCGTGCCGCGGCAATCGCGGCAGGCAACAGGTGCGCATAGTGCGTCGCCGTCACCAAATTGATGTTGTTGGCACCCTGGTCCTGCAGTTCCAGCATAATCTCGACCAGGCGCTCAGGCGAAATCTCAAGGCCAAAATTGCCGGTCGAGATCTCGTGGTTCTGGCAGTAGATACATTTAAGCGAGCAGCCGCTAAAGAAGATCGTGCCCGAACCGGCCTCGCCCGAGATAGGCGGCTCCTCCCACATATGAAGCGCCGCGCGGGCCACCTTGAGCGTGTCGTTAGCACCGCATACGCCGCGCGCGCCCTCATCGCGCGCCGCACCGCAACGGCGGGGACACAAATGGCAGGCGGGCGAAAAAAGTTCGGTCAACGACGTCGGCATAAAAACATGCTCCAAAACAACAATTCAGCAGCTCAAACATAAAGGGCCAGGCCGCGTAGACGGCTCAAGCCCCAAGGCGCCGTAATCGTCCGACACGATTTTTGTAATGTCAAGACTGGAATCGACAAAGTGCCGCTTTATGATGTAGATATTCCGCCCCCCGCGGAGCAACTGGGTGAACCGTCGCGTTTATTTAGGGAGCCCACACAGTCGTACCTAGTACAGGTATCCTTCGTTGTTAAGGACGCTGGAACAGTCGATGAGGGCACCCACCTGTTTTAGGTGGGTTCATTTTCGTAACGTGGGGGGTGGTTTTCTTTTGCCAAAAATCACCATACAGTCCATATGGATCCCCGCCGGCATCCCGACAAGCCATCGACAACATCCCAATATCTGGTAAGCGCGTGATTATCGCTGCGTGCAATTACATGCACCCCCCTTGGTCGAGTATTATGGTTCGGCTATGCCCTTTGCGCATGGCGTTCTTCTGACCTTTTCCTTCGACGCTTGGCGGTTTTTAGATTCATGGCTTCATCCCCGAGCTACATACCGTACCTATGCGTGGCAGCGGCGGCTTTTATCACGACCTTCCTCGCGGTGCCCCTGGTCAAGCGCTTGGCAATTAAACTCGATGCCGTCGACTATCCTTCTAAGCGCCGCATCAACACCAAGCCCATCCCGCGTTTGGGCGGAACGGCGGTGTTTTTGGGCCTGGTCGTTGCCTGCATTGTGCAAATCCTAGGCACCTGGCACCTAGGCTGGCCACCCGTCCTGGTGCCGCACCCGCGCCTTCACATTAGCTATCCCATGCTGGTGCTCTCCTTTACTGTCATCTTTGCGACCGGCGCTATCGACGACGTCTTCCAGCTCAAGCCCAAGCAAAAGCTGGCCGGACAGGTCCTCGCCGCGCTCATCGCCTGTATCGGCGGCCTAAAAATCGGCGTCATCGTCAACCCGTTTGCCCCCGGCGAGATCATACTCGGATGGCTCGCCTACCCCATCACCGTAATCTATCTGGTGGCATTCACCAACATCATTAACCTCATCGACGGCCTCGACGGCTTGGCCACGGGCATCTGCGGCATCGCCTCGTTCACCATGTTTTCGATGGCCGTTCTTTCGGGCCGCATCGACGCCGCCGCGCTCTCCATTGCGCTCTTTGGCGCCTGTCTGGCCTTTTTGCGCTACAACTTCAACCCCGCAAGCATCTTCTTGGGCGACTCGGGGTCGCTGCTTCTGGGCTTTGCACTGGGCTCCATCTCGCTGCTCAACGTGAGCCGCACCGCCGCGCTCACCTCGCTTATCATCCCGCTCATCGTTGCCGGCGTGCCCATCATCGACACGTTTAGCGCCATCGTGCGCCGCAGGCGCGCCCACATTAGCATCGGGCAGGCCGACAAGGGCCACATCCACCACCGCCTAATCCAAGAAGGCTACAACCAAAAACAGGCCGTGCTGCTCATCTATGCCTGGTGCATCATGCTTTCGGCCGGCGCCGCCGCGATTAACCAGGTCGAGGTGCCCATGCGTGTGCTCATCTTTACCGTGCTCGCCATTGGCTCGGCGGCCTTTGCCAAGCATCTACATCTGTTTGAGCCCGTGCTGCGCCACCATTACAACAAGCGTACGCACGAGGACGAGCTCGTCACCCCCGACGACCCCACCTTTAAGCAGGAGGAGCGGGCAGCCGAGGAGCGCAAAGAAGAGCGCCACCACAAGCTCTAGGGCAAGCTGCCGAGGATGTGCCAAGGCACCGTTAGCCAAGCACGGCCGCGCCACACCCATCGCACATGCCGCACCACGCGCGTCCCTCTCCCGCCCCTCGCCTACTTACGCACCGCCCCTCCAATAAACGCGTTATCATCTTGACCCATGAACATACGTTAGGAGCAATCATGCCAAACGAGAACAGCTACGAAGTCGCGCTGCAAAAGAGCAACGCCATTCGCGAGGGCCTGGCCAAGACGCCCGAGAAGTTCACCATGCTCACCGGCGACCGCCCCACCGGCCGTCTGCACCTGGGCCACTACTTCGGTACCCTCAAGGGCCGTGTTGAGCTGCAGAACATGGGCGCCAAGACCAACGTGCTCATCGCCGACTACCAGGTCATCACTGACCGCGACACGACCGAGCACATCCAGGACAACGTGTACAACATGGTCATGGACTACCTTGCCTGCGGCATTGACCCCGACAAGACCATGATCTACGCGCACTCCGCCGTGCCCGCCGCCAACCAGCTCATGCTGCCGTTCCTGTCGCTGGTGTCCGAGGCCGAGCTGGCGCGCAACCCCACGGTAAAGGCCGAGATGGAGGCCTCGGGCCACGAGCTCACCGGCCTTCTGCTCACCTACCCGGTACATCAGGCCTGCGACATTCTGTTCTGCAAGGGCAACGTGGTGCCCGTCGGTCGTGACCAGCTGCCGCACATCGAGCTAACCCGCACCATCGCACGCCGCTTTAACAACCGCTACGGCAAGGTATTTCCCGAGGTCGAGGCCCTGCTGTCCGAGACCCCGCTACTGCCCGGCCTTGACGGTCGCAAGATGAGCAAGAGCTACGGCAACGCCATCAACATCTCGATGACCGCTGAGGAGACGGCAAAGCGCATCAAGAAGAGCCAGACCGACTCCGAGCGCATGATCACGTTCGATCCCGAGAACCGCCCCGGCGTGTCTGGCCTGCTTTCGACGGCCGCCATCTGCACCGGTCGCTCCGAGGTCGAAATTGCCGAGGAGATCGGTATGGGCGGCTCCGGCCAGCTCAAGAAGTACGTGACCGAGGCCGTCAACGAGTACTTCGCACCGATCCGCGAGCGTCGCCAGCGCTACGAGAACGATCTGGATTACGTGAAGGACGTGCTGCACGAGGGCAACCGTCGCGCCAACGAGATCGCCGAGCAGACCCTGGCAGAGGTTCAGGACGCCATGGGTATGGTGTACTAGACCGATCTGCTGACTTGAGCTTTCGATTGCTATAGGGCGGGCGCTACGGCGTCCGCCTTTTTTGGAGCCAGACCGCTTCGGCTCCGTCCATCACACTCTCCCGACAAACAGGAACAGGCCCGCTGGCAGATAGTTGCCAGCGGGCCTGTTCCCGAAGTACACCGTTGAATCGCACAGAGGGGAGGGATGCGAATCAAACTCAACAGGGCAGGCTTTTTCATCGCCTATTGCCTGCTCCGTTGCTGAATACAATATAGTTCACCGTGGTTTACTTTGTAGTGTCAATATGCGCCGCCACACCTTCTCCATAAGTTAGCTCCGGTAAACTAAAACCACCACGAAGGGGACAGGCACCTTTGTGGTGGTTTCGGCCACGGCAGAGCCGCTAGAGTCCGGCAGGCCAACGACAGGCGGCCAGATCAACATGCATGGGATCGGCAAACGTCACGCCCTCCCCCATTAAGAGCTCGCGCTGAGCATCGGGGCCACCAAAGGCAAAGCCCTCACAGATACGGCCGTCGGCAAACACCACGCGATGGCAGGGAATCTCGCCGGGGCGCGGATTGCTGTGCAGCGCGTAGCCCACGTACCGCGCGCTCCGCGGACGACCGGCAAGCAGCGCTACCTGACCATACGTGGCGACCATCCCCTCGGGGATCTGCTCGACCACCTCGTACACCCGTTCAAAAAAGCCCTCAGACGCCATTGCTCGCTCCCTTCCACTCAGAAAAGCATAAACCACCACAAAGGGCCTGTCCCCTTTGTGGTGGTTTATGGCAGGTCGGTTAGTTGGCGGGCTGGAAGAAGGCTACTGCTACGGCGCCGGGGCCAACGTGGGTACCGATGGTGGCGCCGATGGTGTGAACGGGCAACTCGCCCTCGGTGTGGCCAGCCCACAGTGCAGCGCTGTCCTCGATATACTTCTTGAGCACCGCATCCGAAAGACCCGTATAGCCGAGCGCCAGCGGCATGGAAAAGTCGATGCCGCCCGCCTTTTCGACCTTTTGGTTCAGCAGGTTGCGGCCGTTCTTGGAACCGCGCGCCTTGCCCAGCTGCACGATCAGACCGTCCTCGACAGCCACCACAGGCTTTACGTTGAGCAGCGTGCCCACGGCGCCGGCCGCAGCAGACAGACGACCGCCGCGAACCAGGTACTCCAGCGTCTCGAGCAGGCCGATGACGACCACGCGGTCACGGACGGCCTCGACGGCCGCCGCGATCTGGGCCGCACTACGGCCCTCGTCCACCAGGCGCAGGGCATACTCGACCAGGACACGCTCACCCAGAGTGACGCTGTTGCTATCCACCACGTACACGTCGCCGCCCGGCGCCTCGGCAAGTGCGGTACGGGCACTCTGATTGGTGCCCGAAAGCTTAGCGCCCACGGTAATAATCACAGCCTCATCGCCGGCATCACGCGCCTCGGCAATAGCCTGCGAAAACGCGTACGGGTTGACCTGGCCGGTCTTGGGCAGCTCATCGCGCTCCACGAGCATCTCGTAAAAGCGCTGGTGATCGATGTCGACGCCATCCATGTACACATCGGTGCCAAAGGTGACGGACAGCGGCAGAACACGCAGAGCGGGGTGCTCAGCCGGCGACATATCGCTCGCGGAATCGGTAATAATGCGGACGGACATAGCGAATCCTTTCTTGCGCAGGTCCCGCGCAGGGAATTTTGACAGCAAGGCCCCGGCACGGTATACGCGCTCAAACAGGACTATGCAGTTGTTAATTGGAAGCAAATGCCTTGGCGGCCCTACAGCTCGCGCAGGGTGTTGAGAATCGTGCGCAGCGATGCGTACATCTGCTCGCGCTGCTCCACGCCCATGGTCTTTCCGGTGGTATCGAGCACTTCGCGAATGATGCGATCGGCTTCATTCATGCTCTCGCCGCCCAGCGTGGTCAGGCGAACCGGGGCACGGTACTTGACGGCAGCATCGCCCGAGTCGTCGACCTCGACGTAGCCGCCCTCCTCCAGGTGAGCCAGCGTACGCGAAACGGCAGCGCGGGTCACGCCGGCCATGCGGGCGAGGTCGGCACCGGTCAGGCCGTCCTTGCTGCGCTCCAGATAGTACAGGCACATGACGTCGGAGCCCTTGAGGCCCAGCCTTGCGCCCTCGGACGTCTTGATGCGCTGGATCTCCTTGTAGAGGCCGCTAATCAGTCCGACAAAGTCCTCAAAACGTGTCTCGTCGTTCTGCTGCATGTGAGACGACCGCCTTTCGCTTGCATGATGCTAACGGGTAAACATCTTAGCCGTACCGAGGAGTCCTCCATACCCAGATATCCCATTTGTTAACCCATCAACATAAAAACCACCACAAAGGTGCCTGTCCCCCTTTGTGGTGGTTTACGACGAACGCGGGCCGCAGGAATTCCTACAGCTCCACGCACGGATTCTCGTGCGTCACCAGCGTCTTGACGACAACTGTGGCGCCAAGATAACGCTCAAGCAACTCAGCAAGGCGATCGATTGCGGCCTGGCAATCCCCCATCCGCTCGGGCTCCACGCACTCAATCGCCAGGAAAGCGTCCGCCGAATCGTCGGACAGCGCCGTGCGAACGCCGTCGCGCCAGTTCCAGCAACGGCACACAGCACCCGCGTCATCGATATAGGCAAGCTCACCGGGCAGCGTCGGATCGTCCGTCTCCTCACCAAGCGGCAGGAACGCGTCGCCGCCGTCGGTCACCGTCAGGCGCAAATTACCCTCAATAGCATGCAGATCCTCACCGCCCACGGGCAGCGCGTAGGTCAGCGAAACCGTATTGTAGATGTCCACCGCCGGCGTGATGTGGCCGACCGGCTTGCCTTTGAGCACGCGCTTGAGCAGGTTCTCGATGGAGCACCGCGCACCCTTCTTGGTCTTAAACTGACGATACGCCTCACGCCACGCCTTGACCGGCGCGTTCTCGCTGATGGTGTCGCTCGTCAGGTGACGCTCCGCATCAATGTTGGCGCGGTCGAGCAACGCGGCGATCGCATCCACGTCTTCCTGGGGAATCTGTGCCGCGGGCTTCATGCCCTTTACGACCACAACTCCGATAGCCGCCTGCGGGAACAACTCCCAAAACGAATCCTCGGCAACAAAACTCTTCATGTGCTCTCCCTTCATAGCGTGCACCCGAATGCGGGCGCCTAAACAAAAAGCGCCCTTACGACGGCCACCTTCAAAGTCCTACGGTGCCGCCACAAGAGCGCTTACGCTGCCCCCATCCGGAGAAGGGGGCGATATGTCAGGCGTATTGTAACCCGAGTTATCCGCTCGAGCAAAACCACCACAAAGGTGCCTGTCCCCTTTGTGGTGGTTACAGGCGGAGTCCCAGCAGGCCGCGGCCGCGGTGACGAGCCTCGGCGGGCACCTGGGCGTGCGGGCCGGCGGCCTTTACGGAATCGGGCAGGTGCGAGTACTTCTTCTCAAAGTTCTCCTCGAACATCACAGCCAGGTTGTGCGCGGCCTCGTCGTAGCGCGCGGTGCTTTGCCAGTACTGACGCGGCACCAGGATGCCGTCGGGCACGCCGTGGCACGTGGTGGGAATGTCGACGTTAAAGATGTCGTCGTGCACGAACTCGCTGTCCTCGATGGTGCCGTCGAGGGCGCGCGCGACCAGGGAGCGCGTGTAGGCAAGCTCAATGCGATGCCCCACGCCGTAGCCGCCGCCGATCCAGCCGGTGTTGACCAGGTAGACGCGCGTGCGGCCGTCGGCGATGCGCTCGCCGAGCATTTTGGCGTAGACCATGGGGTCGAGCGGCATAAACGGCTCGCCGAACAGCGAGGAGAACGTGGGCGTGGGCTCGGTGACGCCGACCTCGGTGCCGGGAATCTTGGCCGTAAAGCCCGTCACAAAGTGGTACATGGCGGCGTCGGCCGTCAGGCGCGAGATGGGCGGCAGCACACCAAAGGCGTCGCAGGTCAGGAAGAGCACGACGCTCGGGGTGGTGCCCATGCCCTTGGTCCACGCGTTAGGAATGTGCTCCACGGGGTAGGCCACGCGCGTGTTATGCGTGATCGAGACGTCGTCGTAGTTGGGCTTACGGTTCTCGTCGAGCACCACGTTTTCGCAGATGGCGCCAAAGCGGACGGCGTTGAAGATCTCGGGCTCGTGGAAGGCATCCAGGCCCTCGCACTTGGCATAGCAGCCGCCCTCGATATTGAAGATGCCCATGTCGGACCAACCGTGCTCGTCGTCGCCGATCAGCAGGCGCGTGGGGTTGGCCGAAAGCGTGGTCTTGCCGGTGCCGGACAGGCCAAAGAACACAGCGGTCTCGTGCGTGACGGGGTCCATGCTAGCTGAGCAATGCATGGGCAGCACGTCATCCTCGACGGGCAGCAGGTAGTTCATGACGCTGAAGATGGACTTTTTGATCTCGCCGGAGTAACCGGTGCCGGCGACCAGGATCACGCGCTCCTGGAAGTTGATGACCACGGCGGCACTGGAGTTGAGGCCCTTAATCGCAGGGTCGCACTGATAACCGGGGGCGGCCAGGACGCAGAAGTCCGGCTCGCCGGTGCGCGCAATTTCGCGGGCGAGCGGACGAGCGAGCATCTGCTTAATAAAGAGCGCCTGGCTGGCACGCTCACAGGCGACGAGCAGGCGGCGCGTGTGGTTGCGGTCGGCGCCGGCCATGCCGCGCGTGACGAAGACATCGCGCTCGTTGAGATAGTCGACGATGCCGGCCTTAATGGCCTCGTAGCTCTCGACGGACAGCGGGCGGTTGACGGGTCCCCAGGCGATCTTGTCGTGCACGTCGGGCGTGTCGACGATAAAGCGGTCGTTGGGCGAACGGCCGGTGCGCTCCCCCGTCTCGATCACAAGCGCGCCGTTAGAGGCCATGCAGCCCTCTTCGCGCCGGATGGCATACTCGACGAGCTCGGCCGCCGGTAGGTCAACCAGCAGGCGGGGCTGGCTCTCGGCGGGATCTTCGACCAACGTAAGACCAAAGTTGGACAGTACTTCTGCAGGGGTAACACCAGGCATGGGGCCTCCTTTAAAAGCGCGACACATGGACGCGGCGCGCACTTTACTCACGTAAAGCCCGTTGTACCCGATATGCAAAAACGTTTTTGCGGCAAGGGCGGCAAGCCCGCCCAACGGTCAAAAATCGCAGGCAAGCGGCCTAGTCATTGGGGACGTTTTTAAACGACTAGTCATTGGGGATACTCTTGAACAGGCAATATTCAAGGAGTGTCCTCGGATGCCGGCACTTAGGGACGTTCCCAAAGTGCCGGCACATAAGGAACGTCCCTAAGTGCCGACTACTGAATGGCGCCGCCATTTATTGAACAACCTGTTCAAAAACACGAATGGATACCACCGCGACTATACTAGAGCGCAGCAATAGAAAGGACCCCGCTTTGAGCATCACGCCCCTCGATAGCATTCGCCGCGCCATCGCCCGCCGCAACGGCATCTCCAACCCCGCTGCATCGAAAGACGGAGCCGCGAAGGCCCAGGGCGGCCGCATCGAGAACGGCCTCTTCCCTGCCTCCCACACGGCCGAAGAGCTCGCACGCATCCAGGAGCTGAGTCAGCGCAACGCCGGCGGGCCCGATAGCAGCCAGGCCACGCGCCGTCGCCGCGAGCGCGATCGCCAGCCCGGCCCCGTCCGCCGCATGGTCAACGCTTGGTGGAACCGCCTGCTCGGCGCCGTCTACGGCGGCGGCTTCTCCATGCAGGAAGCGGAATACGAGGAGCACGCCACCAGTCGCGACTATCTTTGGAACACCCTCGGCACCGCCGTGTGGGGCTTGGCGTTTCCGCTGCTCACCATCGTGTCTACGCAGCTCGTGGGCGCCGAAGAAGCCGGCAAGTTCTCCATCGCCTTTGTCACCGGCACGCTCATCATGATCGCATGCAACTACGGCGTGCGCAATTTCCAGGTCTCAGACATCGACGAAAAGACGTCCTTTGCCTCCTACCAGCTCAACCGCTGGCTTTGTGGAGCGCTCGCCCTAGGCTGCGGCTTCATGTACAGCAGCGCCCGCGGCTATGATGCGCAGATGGCGACGATCGGCCTGGGCGTCTACCTGTATAAGGTCATCGACGGCGTCGCCGACGTGTACGAAGGCCGCCTGCAGCAGGCCGACAAACTCTACTTGGCTGGAATGAGCCAAACGCTACGCTCCGTCGGCGTCATCGCGGTCTTCAGCGTGGCGCTGTTCCTCACGCGCAGCATGCCCATCGCGGCCATGGCCATGGGTGTCACCGCGATCGCCTCGCTCGTGCTGGTCACCGCGCCGCTCGCCCTGCTCGAGACCGAAAAATCGCGCCACGTGAGCCTGCGCGAGGTCGGCCACCTGTTTGTCCAGTGCGCCCCGCTCTTTGGTGCACTGTTCCTGTTCAACCTTATCGAGAGCATGCCCAAGTTTGTGATGGAAGGCACGCTGGCATACAAATATCAGCTGTACTTTAATGCCCTGTTCTTTCCGGCGCAGGCTATTTTGCTGAGCATTGGATTTATCTATAAACCGCAGCTCCTGCGCTTGTCGAGCATTTGGGCTAATCCTCGCAAGCGTCGTCGCTTTGACCTGATTATTGTTGCCGTTATGGCGCTGATCGTGGTCATCACCGGCGTGTGCGCCGTATTTATGGCAGGTCCCGGTATTCCCCTCATGAGCTTTATGTACGGCCTCAGCTTTGAACGCTACCGTACGCTGGCGCTGCTAATGGTCGTTGCCGGCGGCGTCACCGCGGCCATCGACTTTATCTACGCCATCATCACGGTGCTGCGCCATGCCGGCGACGTCACCAAGGTCTACCTGATTTGTTTTGCCGTGAGCGTGGTGCTGCCGGTGATTCTGATCAATCTGCTCGGCCTGATGGGCGCCGTCGTGAGCTACCTAGCCATCATGGCCCTACTCCTGGTGCTGCTGATAATCGAGTACGCCCACATCCGCCAACGCATCGAGCGCGACCGGAACCCATACGGCGCCTAATTAGCTGCCCCGGTCACCGGAATTTGCGATGGAATCGCCCCGGCTGGGGTCTCGTTGAAGACAATATGCATCGCGTAAAACTAAGTGAGTAGGTTTTTACCGAATCCCCGACCACACCGACAGAGCACAAGTTTGTGACCTGCACTGATAATTGTCCTTGGGGGAAGCGGGCACTGCGGGGCGCGGCA
>CABRID010000039.1 GCA_902470895.1 uncultured Collinsella sp. | reverse complement strand
AGATCAGCCTCGGTCTCGTGGGCTCGGAGATGTGTATAAGAGACAGCCTGTGCACCGGCGACTTGGGCTTCTCTGCCCGTCAGACCTACGACGTCGAGGTCTGGCTGCCGAGCTACAACGCCTACAAGGAGATCAGCTCCTGCTCCAACTGCGGCGACTTCCAGGCCCGCCGCGCCAACATCAAGTACCGCGACCCCGAGAACTTCAAGGGCTCGCGTTACCTGCACACCCTTAACGGTTCCGGCCTGCCGGCTGGTCGTACCATGGCTGCCATTCTGGAGAACTACCAGAACGCCGACGGCACCATCACGATCCCCGAGGTTCTGCGTCCTTACATGGGCGGTCTCGAGAAGATCGAGCCGGTCGCGTAACTTGGCTGCATAGGGGATATGCAAGGGCGCTCCTTCGGGGGCGCCCTATTTCGTGCGCAGGTCCATACCATGCCGTGCGGACAGCTCAATAGAAAACACACGAACAACTGTTCTGTATACAGCCATCTACCTGCTATGCTTTTGCTAAATAAGAGCGAGAGAAAGGGGACGCGATGGAGCTGTTTGATGATCGGGTGGTTTTGTTTGAGAGCGACGAGGGCGGGGAGTACCTGCTTGTAACGTGTGAGCCGTCTGGCATGGGCGGCCTGGTGGTTCGGCAGACGAGTGAGGGTCCGTTGACACAATGGTGCTTTGAGGAGTCGCCGCATGTGGTCGAGACCTTTGTGATGCACGAGGGACTTGTGGCGCTGGAGCACTTCTATGGAGTTGGGACTTCCAACCAGGTCGCGCGCATGCTGAGCATCTCGTTTGCCGATTATGATTGTGCCCAGCGGGTGAGATCGCTCCTGAGGGAACTTGATGCCAAGTTCGACGTGATCGAAAAGCCAATCGATCGTACGGGGAACAGCGGTATATGCGGAGCAGCATGACAAAACTGCGTTCCACAAAAAAGTTTGAGATTGTGCTTGACTCCAATAAGCTAAAGTGGTTTTATATGTCTTGCGCTGCGGCGTTACCTCAGCTGGATAGAGGGTCTGACTACGAATCAGAACGTCATAGGTTCGAATCCTATACGCCGCACCAATCGAAATTGAAAGCCTCCGGCAACGGGGGCTTTTCTTTTATGCCGCCACCGCATGGATTCGAACCTCGGTCGAGGCGCGGGCGTAAAGAAAACGCGGAGCGTTTTTAGCCCGCGGGCGAGCACGCCGGCAGGCGGGCGAAGCCGGTGCGGATCCGCGCAGCGGATGCGCGGAATCCTATACGCCGCACCAATTGAAATCGAAAGCCTCCGGCAACGGGGGCTTTTCTTTTACGCCGGCACCGCACGGATTCGAACCTCGGTCGAGGCGCGAGCATCTTAATCATCACTTCGTAAAATTTTTCCAAATTGTCGCTTGACCCATCGAGGGGTCACGTGCATAATAATCCGTGCGTTGCGGCGTTACCTCAGCTGGATAGAGGGTCTGACTACGAATCAGAACGTCATAGGTTCGAATCCTATACGCCGCACCAATTGAACTTGAAGCCTCCGGCAACGGGGGCTTTTCTTTTATGTCGCCGCTGCATGGATTCGAACCTCGGTCGAGGCGCGGGCGTGAAGCGGACGATTTCTTATCGACTCGTGTAAGATTCCGAGTAGGTATCGCGGCCCATCCGCGACCACTCCTTCTCTCAACGACCGATCAGGGTGATATTTCGTGGCAGAGCGTCCGACATACAAGCTCAGGTTTCTCGATCCCAAGAAGCGCTTTCCGGCGATACCCGAGCAGCCTGCGGGACGCTCATATGGCGTGGTCTGGAAACTCTTTGGCGAGGATCAGCATGAATCTTGTTATGTCGTCGAGTTCGTTGGCAAAAGTCATGTGTCGCTTTTGGGCTACGTAAGCGTTTCGGGTGAGGTGTACAAGGTGGACCGCCCCGTCAGCGAGGCTCCGCTGCCCAACGATCCCGACATGGAACTGGTCCTTGACGAGTCGGACTCCAGTATTGGTGAGATTATGGTAAGGGAAGCCAACGGTGCAATGCACGCATGTGCGCAAACTGTCGGTTCTCCCGAAGGCCCCATGCGCGAGCGGTCCGACCACGAGACATGGAATTCGATCCGCGCCCTTCCTTACGGCGAGTTCATGGCATCGATGTTCCTGCGCTACGTGATATTTGCCAACTCCGAAAGCACTATTGCGAACACGGCGGGCGTCGACGGTCTCGATGCGGACATGCAAAACGTTGTCGACAAAATAAAGCTCGTAAAGCTGCCCGAGCCGGTCGAGGTGTTTTTGGGCTTTAACACGGCACCGCTCCCCGATGCTATCGAGACGCTGCTTTACCGCGTTGACCATGCCGAGAATCCGAGTGGTATCGAGCGTTATGCCGCCGCCCTTATGAGCGAGGTCGACTTGCCCCGTTTGCGCACCATTGCCGCCAAGTCAGAAATGAGCCTAGCGCGCATCGACCGGTCAAAGTTGTTCTATCTCAATTTTGATCGTAGCCTGCTGGACCAGGACGAGATTGACATGCTGCTTGCCATCGAGTGCCGTCTCAACCGCCTCTCCGGCATCCTTGAGCGCATCGGGGCCGGATTGGTCCCTGCGGCATCCTCGCCGAGCCTTGAGGGCTGCGCGCTCTTTGATGCGTGGCATATCGCCAAGACGACCAACGATGTTCCCCGACTGCTCGATACGGCCTCGAGCGATAACCCGTGGGGCAAACCGGGTACGGTGGCTTGCCAGCCGGGCGGTGAGTGGGATGTGCGTACCCGCTTCGCGCGTATTGTCGAGGCACTTAACGTGGTCACACGGCTCGACTATACCTATCGGGCAAACGTTGCCGAGGGGATTATGCTCGTTCGGTTTGGGCACTCTGTCGTGGACGCCATGCCGCAACGTGAATACGACGCTCAAGATGACGCCTGGCACGAGCTGGACGAGGACACGCGCGCGGTCTGGGCCGCGGAGCACGATGCGCGCGTGGCACTCACGCTTGCGGCAGCGTGTTTTGCCGCGGGCACCTGCATCACGCGCTGCTATGTGCAGATTGCTGCTCCCGACAGTGAGCAGGGCGAGCGCGTTGTCGCAACGTATTTCTTTGGGCGCGCGGCCTATCTGGCCGATTGCGTGCCTGTCGCCAAGGATCTTGAGAGCATGGACATGGACGATATGCCGTGCAAGCGTGTGCTTGAGGCGTATGAGTCAACCGCTCCGGAGACGATTGAGCCTGCGGAGGTTCATGCTCGTCCGCGTGATGACCATCGCACGCTGCCGCCGGCGCTGTGCGATCTGCTGCTTGCCGATACGGCCGACGAGTTGGAGGTCATGGAAGAGGACGACGACCCATACGTGGCCCGTGTTGTTGAATTGCGCGAGCAGACAAAAGTCGACCGTACAGGTGCTTTTGAAGGCTTTTCCCGTCTTGTTGAGGAGTTGGAGGCTAAGTGCGCCGTCGCCGAGCTTTTGGCGACAGGTCCGGTTCAAACGCAGTTTTGTGATAACCAGCTGGTGCGCATGGTGCTACCGGTGTTGGAAGAAGACCACTCGGTGCGAATCCTTCGTGCGCCCGATGCGCTGTACTTTGCCCAGCACGAGATCTGCAGTTTTTACGCCGAGCAAGAGGACTTTGAACGAGCGCTGCCCGAGGTGCGCCATCTTTACGATCTGGCGCGCTCGTCCATGCAATCGCACTTTGCGCTCATCAACGTGCTTGCGCGTCTGGAGCGCTATGACGAGATTATCGAGGTGGCGCGCCACGGCCTACGTATTGCCAGCGATCGTTCTGCAATCGGCTACCTGTTCTATCGCTTGGCGTTTGCCTATTGGAATTGCGATCAACTCGACCTGGCGCTGGCTTGTTACCGTCTGGTGCCGCGCGGCGAGGAGTCGGGCAGCAGCGCGCTGGAAGAAATGCAGGGCCTTATGAACGAGATGGGCGTCAGCGAGCCTCCGACGTTCGAGGAAGCGGTCGAGACCATCCGCAAGGCTGGACTCGAGCTGCCGCCAGTGTCCGCCGTGACGAATCAGCTGGCAGATGCCGCTGTGCAACTGGTCGACAACGGCTTCTTTTTCCTTGCACGCGGTTGTATCTTTCAAATGTGGCGCACCATGGGCAACGACGAGCTCGGCTCCCTCAACCGCTCGCTGGGGTAGGGGCGATATAGAGGGGCCGCACCGCGCTATTTGTATCGGCGCGGGCGGGAGGACCCGACAGAATCGGTAAGGCATAAAGCCGCCGAGCCTGCTAAAACTGTTAAACTCTGCTAAAGTTGCTAAACTTTGTTAAAGTTGTTAAAACTGGCAGAGGAGGTCGAATGTCAAAAGCTATTAATCCCTTTAAGCCAACAGCGGGCATGAATCCACCTGAGCTTATCGGACGCGACGCTGTTTTGGATGACTTTGCCGAAGCTCTTGAGAATGGCCCTGGTGCCCCCGATCGACTCATGCGCATCTCGGGTGTCCGAGGCACGGGTAAAACGGTGCTCCTCAACGCATTGGGCGATCTTGCGCGCAAAAAAGGATTCGAGGTTGTCGACGTCGCCTCAAATGCCGGTTTTTGCGACAGAATTCTCGAGGCTCTGCAGCGAAATGTTCGTCTTGCATCAATGTCGATTTCCCCATCGATTTTAGGAGTCAGCCTTGGCTCCGTAGAGCTGTCGAAGTCAGCCTCTCATCTGGGGGAGGCGATGTACGATGCCGCGAAGCGAGGTGGTTTGCTCATCACACTCGATGAGATTCAGGACGCCTCAACTGAGGAAATGCGCGAGCTGGGTAATGAAATGCAGCTCTTGATTCGCCAAGGGGCGAATGTCGCCTTTGCATTCGCTGGTTTGCCAACCTCGGTGGATGGCGTGGTGGTGGATGATACGTTGACGTTCCTTCAGAGGGCGAAGCATATCGAGCTCACGCGGCTTTCAGATTTTGAAGTCGGCGGATCGTTTGAGGATACGATGAGGCGTGCGGGCAAGGAACTCGACGAAGGCGTTGCTGAGCTTTTAACAAAGGCTTCGGCAGGCTATCCCTTTATGGTCCAGTTGGTCGGATATTACGCTTGGCAGGTTGCTGCGCGCAGCGGGTCGGAGAGCGTGAGTGAAGAGGCGGCTCGCAAGGGTGTCCAGGCGGCTCTTGATAGTTTCAATGCCATGGTGATTGCCCCCGCGCTGCGCAGGGTGTCGGAGCGGCAGTTTCAATATCTCGCGGCGATGGCGCAATGCGAAGGCGGCGAGATTACGAACGGTGATATTGCCAAAAAGATGGGATTGCCGGCGAATAAAGTCGGGTCGTATCGCAAACGTCTGATCGATACGGGACTGATTGAGCCTGCCGGCTACGGCTGTGTTTCGTTTGCAATTCCGTACATGCGCGATTATCTGTTGGAGACCATTCGAGCGGACTAATAAAGACTGGAGGCATCGACGCCGCCGCTGTGGTTGCCCCCGCATCTTTGTCTCAATCTGTAACATCTAGAGGGGATTACGGCATGCAGGTGTTTCAGATTGAGACATTTGCGGATGGCGCTGACTGTTTGTCTAAATCTGTAACATTTGGACGAAGATTCGGCCTGTAACTGTTACAAATTGAGATGATTGGCTGAGACGTCTACTGGCAAATCGGAATCGCTCCAAAATTCCCCCTTGCCCATCCTTGGCTGTTTGGTTACTATAGAACGGCTGTTACGGAGAGCTGACCGAGAGGCCGAAGGTGCTCGCCTGCTAAGCGAGTATGCCCCAAAAGGGCATCTGGGGTTCGAATCCCCAGCTCTCCGCCAGTAAGACTTTAAAGAAGGGTTCCGAAAGGGGCCCTTTTTTAGTTGAACCACGTTAGCTGGGGATTCGAACCCGAGAGGGCACGGGCGTTAAGCAAACGCGAAAGCGTTTGTAGCCCGTGGGAGAAAAGCTGCCAGGCTTTGAAGCCGGAGGGCATGCGCAGCGTGCCCGGACATCCCCAGCTCTCCGCCAGTACGAATTTGAAGAAGGGTCCCATTTGGGGCCCTTTTTTATTATCAAGAATGGCGGCTGGGGATTCGAACCCTCAAAAAGGAGGCATCCTTTCGGACGCCTCCTTTCAGTGGACTTATTATTCTTGCGCCCTACATCTCAGGAGCCTTGGCTACGGTCTCGCTCTCTGCCGCAAGTGGGCGGTTGTCGATGCGGCGGCCCAGGCGGTCGAGCTTCACGAGCAGCCATTCAATGGGATTCGGCCCCGAGCCTTCCTCGTCGGCAACCAGGTCCATGACGGCGACCTTGGTGCCGTCCTGCTTGAGCGTAACGCTGCCTACCTTGTCGCCAACATGCACCGTGCCCGAAAGGTCATCGTAGCTAACTTTTTCGGTCACTTCGCCGGCGAGTGAGAACACCGTTGCCTGTGCGGCGGGGTCGGCGAGCGTGGCGTCGATTGTCTTATCCGTCCAGTCGGTTTGACTAATGCGCGCCATAAGCGGGTTGCCGTTGGCGGTCTTTTCTTGCGTGTTGGCGATTGCGACCGTCACCTTGTGGTCGTAGTACCAGTTGACAAGGGTGGCGGTATCGGTAAAGCGCTGATCGGTGGTGGTGGAGTTCAAAATAACGGTGTAGATCTCGTCGCCGTCGCGGTTGTAGGCGCTCGTAAAGCAATAGCCCGCGTCGTCGGTGGTGCCGGTCTTGCCACCGATGTTGCCATCTTGGCCCAGCAAATAGTTATGCGTGTCCATGGAATGCGAATGGTCGGTGCCGTCGGCGCCCGTGACCTCGATCCAGGAATCCTCGCTCGCTACGACCTCGCGGATCGTGTCGTTTTTCATGGCCTCCTGCATCATCAGCGCTACGTCGTGTGCGGTTGAGTGCATATCGCCAGCCCACTCATCAAAGTCCAGACCATGCGGGTTTTCAAAAAGCGTACCGGTGCAGCCGAGCTTCTTAGCGCGCTCGTTCATGGCCTTCACAAATGTGGCCTCGGCGTCTTTGGTCTTAGGGTCGATCTTCTTGCCCACATATTCGGCGAGCACGATGGCGGCGTCGTTGCCCGAGGGAATCATCAGGCCGCGCAGCGCCTGCTCCACGGTAAGCTTGTCGCCTTCGAGCAAGCCGGCGGTCGAATTGCCCACGGTGGCTGCGGCGTTGCTCACCGTGACCTTCTCGTCCATCTTGCAATTCTCGACGGTTAGGATTGCGGTCATGACCTTGGTGATCGAGGCAATCTTGACCTGCTCATCGGCGTCGCGGGCATAGTAGACGGTGCCGTCTTTGCCCATGACGAGGGCATTGGTCGCATCGATATCGGGCAGGTTTTCGGCCGTGATGCCGCGCGCATCGGCGGTTTTGCCGCAAACATTGTCGGTCGTGAGCACTTGGGCGCCGGCGACGGTGGGCGCGCCAGCAGCAAGGGCGATAGCGCAGACAAAGCCGGCGGCAAGCTGGGCTGAGCGCTTTGCAAAAGAGGTGAGGGACTTCACGGATTTCGCTTTCGACGGGATGGTCTCTTCTGGAACTAGAGTATATCGTTTGCCGGCGTCGGCGATCATCGCGTGCGTGCGTGGCCCACATCCGCGCCCGAACGGGCGCAAGGGTGCTTAAGGCCGACTTAATCACCCACGCTTGTTGTGTGTGACGGGCGCCCCCTCGGGCATAATGGAGCGCGAGAGGAGCACGCATGAACGAGCGCATTTTGGTAGTTGATGACGAGAAGGCCATCGCCGACTTGGTTGGTATCTACCTTACAAAAGAGGGCTTTGATGTCCAGATTGCCTATAGCGGGGCCGATGCCGCCAAGGCAATCTTGGAGCAGGAGTTCGATCTGGCGCTGCTGGATGTCATGCTGCCCGATATCGATGGGTTTGAGCTGCTGCGTACAATCCGTTCCAGCCATACCTATCCCGTGATCATGCTGACGGCGCGCGATGCCCAGCAAGACAAGATCGAGGGCCTTTCGCTTGGCGCGGACGATTACGTGGTTAAGCCGTTCCGTCCGCTGGAGCTCATCGCGCGCGTGCACGCTCAGCTTCGCCGCTACACCAGCTACGGTAGCCGTGCACAGGCGGCCGAGTCGCCGACCATTCAGCTCGACGGCTTGGAGATCAACCGCGATGCTCGTTCCATAACGGTGGACGGTTCACCGGTGCGCCTCACACCCACCGAGTATTCAATCTTGCTGTATCTGGTCGAGCATCGCGGCAGCGTGGTGGCCGTGGAGGACCTGTTCCGCGCAGTGTGGAACGAGGACTTTATGCCCGGCTCCAACAATACGGTGATGGTACACATTCGCCACCTGCGCGAAAAGATCGGCGATGACGCACAAAAGCCGCGCTTTATCAAAAACGTCTGGGGCGTCGGCTACATCATCGAATAACGCTTTTCGCTTGTGAGGATCTTGATATGACAAAAGACGATAGGCAAGCGTTCGAGGTGCCCGATCGGCTCTTTGAATACGTGAGGTCGGTCGTCGACAACCGCGCGCTTGCAACGGTGCTGCTCTTTTTGCTGAGCCTGCTGCTGATTGGCATCGACAACATCGTCGGAATCTTGGCGGTGCTGCTTGTCGGCTTTTTGCTGATCGATCGATTTGAGATCGTGTGCCGCTGCGTGGTGATTGGCGGCGCCGCGTGGGCCATGACGTTGGCGATTGGCGCCATGGCGCTCGGCGGCATCGAAGGGCCGGTGCTGTTCGATGCCGGCTTTGTATTCAACATGCTTGGCTTTGTGCTGGCGCTTGCCGCGTGCGTGCTGTTCTTGTGTGGCCGCGCCCTGTACTACCAGGGCTACGAGCAGGGCGAGCAGCATGCCGATTGTGTGCTGGCCGCTCGTATTCAAGATCGCCTGATCGATCACCCCGACACCTGGGATAACATCGACGGCGACTTCTTGGAGGTCGAGGGCGCCCTTAACCGCGTGCGTGACCGTGAGCGCAAGGTGCAGCAAGCTCTGCGTGACGAGTCGCATCGCAAGGACGATTTGGTCACGTACTTGGCACATGACCTACGCACCCCGCTTGCCAGTGTGGTGGGCTATCTTTCGCTGCTGCAAGAGGCTCCCGAGCTGCCGGTTGAGCAACGTGCGCACTTTACGGGCGTGGCGCTCGACAAGGCGCACCGGCTCGATACGCTCATCGAAGAGTTCTTCGATATCACGCGCTTTGACTTCCACGATATCGTGCTCACGCGCGGCTATGTTGATCTGGGGTTGCTGCTGGCTCAGGTGACTGACGAGTTCTATCCCATCCTCAACGAGCAGCATAAGGAAGTCCAAGTTGATATTCGCGAGGACCTGACGGCGCTCGTGGATGGCGACAAAATGGCTCGCGTGTTCAACAACATCATGAAAAACGCTATTGCCTATAGCTATGAGGGCTCGACCATCACGATCGAGGCCAGACGCCGGGACGGCGGTGGCGTGCGCGTGCGCTTTATCAATCAGGGCGATCCCATCCCTGCGGCTAAGCTCAAGGTGATCTTTGAGAAGTTCTATCGCCTGGATGCGGCGCGTGCGACCAATCGCGGCGGCGCTGGACTGGGGCTTGCCATCGCCAAGGAGATCGTATGCGCGCACGGCGGTACCGTTGCATGTGAATCGACGCCCGAACACACGATATTCACCATCGAGCTGCCCGCCGCATAGCCAGCGTGCCCTTACAAACACTTGACAATGCGCTCACGTGCATATGAGCCGCGATTCCTACTATCGATACTGCTGAATTGATATCGATGTGGAGGTATGCGGTATGACGGCTGCTGCGGCTGTGGAGCCCACGGAGCTTGAAGAACTCATGAAAGCGCAGGCCGAGGCCGCGCACGAGCGCGAGGTTGGGGATGCGACTCGCCCCACGGCAGAGGATCTTGCCGCCTCGCCGACGCGAATCGATGTTGAGGGCCTCGACCTGTTCTATGGCGACCACCATGCGCTCAAGGACGTGAATATCAAGATCCGCGACAAGCAGATTACCTCGTTCATCGGGCCTTCGGGCTGCGGAAAGTCCACGTTGCTGCGCTGCTTTAACCGCATGAACGACGGCATCAAGGACTGCCGAATCGAGGGCAAGATTGCGCTCGATGGTCAAGATATCCTGGGCGACTACGACATCTGCCGCCTTCGCCAGCGCGTGGGCATGGTGTTCCAGCGCCCCAACCCGTTTCCCATGAGCATCTACGACAACGTCGCCTATGGGCCGCGCGGTATGGGTGTGCGCGATCGCGTCGTGCTCGACGAGCTGGTCGAAGACTCCCTGCGACGCGCCGCCCTGTGGGACGAGGCCAAGGACAAGCTCAAAGAGTCGGGTCTGGGTCTTTCGGGCGGCCAGCAGCAGCGCCTGTGCATCGCCCGCGCACTTGCCGTGCAGCCCGACATTCTGCTGATGGACGAGCCGACCTCGGCACTCGATCCTGTGTCGACGCTGGTGGTGGAGCAGCTGGCCTGCGAGCTCAAAGAGACCTGCACGCTCGTGGTCGTTACGCACAATATGCAGCAGGCGGCGCGTATCTCCGATTCGGTCGCATTCTTTTTGCTGGGTGAGCTGGTGGAGCACGCGCCCACCGCGCAACTCTTCAAGAATCCGACCGATCCGCGCACGGCGGATTATTTGACGGGGCGTTTTGGCTGATACCATCTAGTAAAGGTACCTTTAGGGTTAAGATGCGGTCATGCCGGCCGCAAAGGGGTTCAACATGATCTATTACGTCGAGGACGATGACAACATCAGGGATTTGACGGTCTATGCGCTGCGCAAGCAGGGGATTGAGGCCGAAGGCTTTTCGTGCGACGGTGAGTTTAAGGCTGCCGTGGCGCGACGGGTACCCGATGCCGTCCTGCTCGACATCATGCTGCCCGATACCGATGGCTTGGCGATTATGCGTCGACTGCGTGCCGATCGCCTGACGGCGACGGTGCCCATCATGATGCTTACCGCCAAGGATACCGAGCTCGACAAGGTGATGGCGCTCGATGGCGGTGCCGACGATTACCTGACTAAGCCGTTTTCGCTCATGGAGCTTGCGAGCCGCTGCCGCGCACTGCTGCGTCGCGGCGGCATGGTCAAGCAGGCGAGCGATGTGCTCAGCGTGGGCGACATCGTGCTCTCGCCCAGCCATCGCGAGGTGACCGTTGCCGGCGAGCCGCTTAAGCTCACCCTGCGCGAGTTCGACCTGCTCGAGTACCTCATGCGCAAGCCCGGCGTGGTTTTTACCCGCGAGTCGTTGCTGCAGAGCGTGTGGGGCTGGGACTTCGACGGCGGTTCGCGCACCGTTGACGTGCACGTGCAGACGCTTCGCCAAAAACTGGGCGAGCATGCCAGCGCCATCGAGACCGTGCGCGGCGTGGGCTACCGCTTGGCCGAGCCTTCTGCCGGCGATGGTGCCAAAGGCGACGACACCGCGGCCACCGCATCAGAGGAGTAACCCGTGGTCTTCGCCCCCCAGGGAAAACATACGCTGTCGCACCGCGTTTTTGTGACGATCTTTGTCTGCGCCATGGCGGTTATCGTGGCGTTTACGGTGCTGGGTGCGTTCTTTGTGCAAAACACCTTGGCGGATGCCACGAGTGCCAACCTGGCGCAGGAAACCGAGCTCTTTGCTGCCGCCCTCGACGAGCAGCAGGAGCCCATCCCGTTCTTGCGTAGCCTCGATCGCGAGGACTTGCGCATCACGCTGATTAACAAGGATGGATCGGTTGCCTACGACAACGAGGCGTCGCCTTCCACACTGCCCAACCATGGCGATCGCCCCGAGGTCATCGAGGCCTTTGAGAGTGGTTCGGGTTCCGCGGAGCGCGCAAGCTCTACACTCGACGAGATTATGCTGTATCGCGCCGTCACCCTTGATAACGGCCAGGTCGTTCGCTTGGCGCAGGCCCAGCCTGGCGTTGCGGCGATTTTGCTGTCGATGCTGGCGCCGATGCTGCTTATCGCAGCAGCGGGTGCAGTGCTCTCGTTTTTTATGGCGCGCCGTGAGTCCCGTGCCATCATCGCGCCGTTGCAAGAGGTGGATTTGGATCACCCACGCCGTAGCTATGAGCACGCCTATGCCGAGATGGTCCCCATGCTTGAGCGTATCGAGTCGCAGCGCCAGGAACTCAAGCGCCAAATGGCGGTGCTAGCGGACAACGACCGTATGCGCCGCGAGTTCACGGCGAATATCACCCATGAGCTCAAGACGCCGCTTACGGCGATTTCGGGCTATGCCGAGCTCATCGCAAACGGCATGGTCGAGGGCGAGGACGACCTGCGCAACTTTGGCGGTCGCATCTATCGTGAGGCGGGCCGCTTGGCAGCGCTTGTCAACGACATCCTTACGCTGTCTAACTTGGACGAGGCCGAACGTGCGACTGAAGGCGAGGCGGTGCCCATTGGGTCCACGGAGCCTATTGAGCTCTCTCGTGCCATCTATGCGGTTGAGCAGCGTCTTGAACAGGTTGCCCGTCAGGCGAATGTGACGATAAGTCATGAGACCAAGCCTGTGGTCATCGAAGGCGTGTCGCGCTTGATCGACGAGCTCATCTATAATCTGGCAAGCAACGCCATCCGCTACAATCGGCCCGGCGGTACGGTTACGCTGCAGTGCGGCACCAACGACGAAGGCCATCCGTTCCTCGCGGTCGCCGACACGGGAATCGGTATCGCGCCTGAAGAACAGGGCAAGGTATTTGAGCGGTTCTATCGCGTGGACAAGAGTAGGTCCAAGGCACGCGGCGGAACCGGCCTGGGGCTTGCCATTGTCAAGCATGCGGCCCTGTATCATCACGCCACGCTCGATTTGTCGAGCGCGTTGGGCGTGGGAACCACCATTACGGTGACGTTTCCCATACAGCAGGACGAGCCATTCGCATAGCGATACAACATAGATATTGATGCAGACGCCGCATTTGACTTTCGGGTGCGGCGTTGTTGTGCAATTTTACGATTGCTTCCGACATTTTTACAGGAGAGCCTGTTTCTTATGTATAGAGTTTGGTCTCGGTAAAAAGATGCGATAACATACGGACAGTTTTGTCAATCCGAACTGGGGAAATGAAAGGCAAGCTGCATGACCCTTCTCGAACTGTTCCAGCTGCTGAAGAAGCACCTTCAGCTGGTCATCACCCTTCCGGTGGTCTGCGCGATCGCCATGGGCATCGTGTCCTTCGTTGCGATGGACAACACCTATACCGCGACGACGAGCATGTACATTCTCGCCAAGACCGACGATAGCGGCCAGATGAGCTACAACGATCTCTCGGCGAGTCAGATGCTTTCCAACGATATCGCCACGCTGCTGGATAGCGATAGCGTTAAGAGCGGCGCAGCCAATGAACTGGGCCTCACCGATCTGGATGACTACAAGGTGTCTGTTTCCTCCGAGACCACCACGCGTGTCATTACGCTTTCGGTTACCGGCACCGATGCCAAGGAGACGGCTAAGGTCGCAAAGGCCATGGCCAGCTCGGTGAGTACGGTCGCTCAGAACGTCGGCGCTGCCCAGAGCATCAACGTTATCGACGAGGCTAAGACCCCCGAAGCCCCCAGCGGTCCCAAGCGTATGCTGTACGTTGCTGTCGCGTTCCTCGCGGGCATCTTTATCGCAGTTGCCTATGTCGTTTTGGCAGACATGCTCAACACCCGCATCCGCGGTGCAGAAGAGGCAGAAGAGCTCCTGGGTATTCCCGTTGTTGGCCGAATTCCGGCTATGAAAGGTGGTAAATAGGCATGGCTAAGGCAAAGAACACCGATAAGCTCGTTGTACAGAATGCCGCCAAGACCCTTCTGGCCAACATCCGCTTTGCGAGTGTGGACGACCCCATTCGCACCATCACCGTTACCTCCTCGATTCCCAACGAGGGCAAGTCTACGGTTTCCATTAACCTTGCTCAGGCAATCGCCACGAGCGGCAAGTCCGTGCTCCTGGTCGAGGCCGATATGCGCCGCAGGTCCCTTTCCGATATGCTCGGCGTTCGTTCGCGCGGCGGACTCTATGCGGTTCTTTCCGAGCAGATCTCCATTGACCAGGCAATTGTCGAGACGGGTCAGAAGAACTTCTACTTCCTCGATGCCGAGCCGCATATTCCCAATCCTGCCGACATCATCGTCTCTCACCGCTTTGCCAAGCTGGTAAAGGCACTGTCTGCCAAGTTCCAGTACGTCATCTTTGATGCTCCCCCGGTCGGCACCTTCATCGATGCTGCCGAGATTGCCAGCCTGACCGACGGTACGCTGTTCGTGGTGCGCGAGGACTTCACCAAGCGCGAGGAGGCGCTCAACGCTATCGGCCAGCTTAAGAAGTCCGAGAAGGTCAAGCTCATCGGTACCGTCATGAACTACTGCGAGACCGAGACCAGCGAGTACTACTACTCCTACTACACCAAGGACGGTAAGAAGGTTAAGAAGGGCTCCGACGATCAGGGGACTTCCAAAAAGGGCATCTTCACCAACCGAGCAAACGTTTAGTTGATTAAGGCTGACCTATGCGTGACATTCATTGCCATATCTTGCCGGGTGTAGACGACGGCGCCGCCGATCTCGATGAGAGCTTGGCGATGCTCGAGGCTGCCAAGCGGGCCGGTGTAACCAGAATCGTTTGCACTCCTCACTGCCGTGATCCCTATTTTGATTACGACAAGATGTGGGATGCCTTTGAGCTGCTGCGTGATAACGCTGACGGTTTTCCGCTCCAGATGGGCTTCGAGGTCAACCATCGAAAGCTCGTTGAGCTTGGTATCGATGCCGCGGAGCACTTGCATTTCGATGGGACCAACGAGTTTCTGCTCGAGCTTTCGACGCATGCCGATGCGTATGCGTTTAGAGAGTACGAGAACACGATTTACGATTTGCAGTGTCGTGGCTACCAGGTGATCATCGCTCATCCTGAGCGCTATCGTGCGGTTCAAAAGGATGTAAGCGTGGCGGAGCGTCTGGTCGATATGGGCTGCAAGCTGCAGGCTTCGGCGGACTTTATTGCCGGCGGTCGCTTTGGTCGCGAGAAAAAGCCGGCACAGCGCCTGTTCGATCAGAACCTGTACAGCTTCATCGCGAGCGATGCCCATAACGTGGGTCATTACGACTGCCTGGCGAAGGCTCGCGCGAAGTTTAGCGTGCGCGGAGCTCATTTTCGCTAATATCTGTCCCTAACGTTCGCATTGAATGAAAGGGCAGCCATGGATATTCAACTTAAGACGGGATGTTTTGATGACGCGGCGTTGGTGCGCCGCGTCGTTTTTATAGACGAGCAGGGCTACGAGAATGAGTTCGACGCTATCGACGAGGATCCAAACTGCATTCATGTGACGCTCTATGTAGACGGCGAGCTTGCCGGTTGCTCGCGCGTGTTTCCCGAAGAGCTTGAGCGCGTGGCTGACGCAGAGGCCCCGGTGTTGCCGGCATGCGACATGGACGAAGGCGTTGCGGCGGGGGAGACCTACATTATGGGGCGCGTCGCCGTGCTGCCGGCTATGCGTCGTCGCGGACTGGCGAGTGCGATCGTCGAGGCCAGTGCTTCGTGTGCACGCGATGCCGGCGCTAAGCTTATTAAGCTGCATGCGCAGGAATACGTGTTGCCGCTCTATGCAAAGGCGGGCTACACGCAAATTGCCCCGGTAGATTACGAAGACGAGGGCCAGCCCCATGTCTGGATGGCCAAGCGCGTAGATGGCAGATAGAGACGTTCCTTTTCTGCCGGCGGTTGGGGACACTCCTTGGCAATTGACGCATTGGAGCGCTTAGACATACAGTTTTTCGATTCCGTATGTATATATGCGCGCTAATGGGTTATAAAATCTAAGTCTGAACATAGCAGGTCTGCGATGCGGCTCGGGCGACCGGGCCGTTTTTTGCGGACGGGGGTAGCGCGAAAGGACTGCACATGCGTCAATTTAAGACCGAGAGCAAAAAACTGCTCGACCTCATGATCAACTCCATCTACACCAATAAGGAAATCTTCCTGCGCGAGCTTATCTCTAACGCGAGCGACGCCGTCGACAAGCTCAACTTTAAGAGCCTGCAGGACCCGAGTGTCAAGATCGACCAGGGCGACCTGGCCATTCGCGTCTCCTTTGATAAAGACGCCCGCACCATTACCATCTCGGATAACGGCATTGGCATGACCGCCGAGGAGCTCGAGCGCAATCTGGGCACCATCGCCCATTCCGGCTCCGAGGAGTTTAAGACCGAGAACGCCGAGCAGCAGGGCTCCGATGTCGACATCATCGGTCAGTTTGGCGTGGGCTTCTACTCGGCTTTTATGGTCGCCAGCCACGTGAAGGTCGTGAGCCGCGCCTATGGCGAGGACACCGCTCACGTGTGGGAGTCTGATGGTCTTGAGGGTTACACCATCGAAGACGGCGAGCGCGCCGAGCACGGCACCGATGTCATCTTGACGCTGCGCGAGAACGAGAAGCTCGATGCCGACGGCGAGGCCGAGACCTACGATCGCTTCCTGACCGAGTGGGGTCTCAAGAGCCTGATTCAGCAGTACAGCAACTATGTGCGCTACCCGATTCAGATGATGGTGTCCAAGAGCCGCCAGAAACCCAAGCCCGAGGACGCCGGCGACGATTACAAGCCCGAGTACGAGGACTACCAGGAGCTCGAGACCGTCAATTCCATGACACCGATCTGGAAAAAGCGCAGCTCCGACGTTGAGCAGAAGGACTACGACGAGTTCTACAAGTCCACGTTCCACGACTTTGACGATCCTGCGCGCACCATCAGCTTCCACGCCGAGGGCACGCTCGAGTATGACGCCCTGCTGTTTGTGCCGGGCCGCGCGCCGTTCGATCTGTACAGTAAGGACTACGAGAAGGGCCTGGCGCTCTACAGCTCCAACGTCCTGATCATGGAGAAGTGCGACGACCTGCTGCCCGACTACTATAACTTTGTCCGCGGCGTCGTGGATTCTGCCGACGTGTCGCTTAACATCTCGCGCGAGACGCTGCAGCAGAACCGTCAGCTCAAGGCCATTGCCAAGCGTGTGGAAAAGAAGATTACCGCCGACCTTGAGGATATGCGTGACAACGACCGCGAGGCCTACGAGAAGTTCTTTGAGAACTTTGGCCGTGGCCTTAAGTATGGTATCTACTCGAGCTATGGCATGAAGGCCGATGAGCTCGCCGACCTGCTGCTGTTCTGGTCTGCCAAGGAACAGAAGATGATTACCCTGGCCGAGTATGCCAAGGGCATGCCCGAGGACCAGAAGGCCATCTACTACGCCGCCGGTGACTCGCGTGAGCGCTTGGCCAAGATGCCCGTGGTAAAGGGCGTGCTCGACCGCGGTTACGACGTGCTGCTTCTGACGCAGGACGTGGATGAGTTTACCTTCCAGGCCATGCGTGAGTACGTTGCCGCCGATATGCCCAAGATCTACGAGGACGATGCTGCCCGCGAGGCTGCCGAGAAGGCTGTGGCCGACGGTGCCGAGCCCGAGGTCGAGGATCGTCATCTGGAGCTCAAGAACGTTGCGACTGGCGATCTTGATCTGGCGACCGAGGACGAGAAGAAGGAGGCCGAGGACGCCACCAAGGAAAACGAGGACCTCTTTAGCGCTATGAAGGAGGCACTCGGTGACAAGGTCGAGAAAGTTGCCGTTTCCGCGCGCCTGACCGATGCCCCCGCTTGCATCACCACCGAGGGCCCGCTTTCGCTCGAGATGGAGAAGGTGCTCCAGAAGGGACCCGAGGGCGCGCCCGACGGCATGCCCAAGAGCCAGCGCGTGCTCGAGCTCAACGCCAAGCACCCGGTCTTTGACAAGCTTGTCGCTGCCCAGAAGGCAGGCGACGCCGACAAGATCAAGCAGTACTCCGGTCTGCTCTATGACCAGGCTCTGCTGGTCGAGGGCATCCTCCCCGAGGACCCCGTAGCCTTCGCCGCAGCTGTCTGCGAGCTTATGTAGTTTGGTAGCTACGCGGTTCTACGAACCGCGTAACTACTCGACGCTGCAAACGCCCCTAAGCGGCAATCTGACGTTCAATCGTCGGTCGCGTACCGAAGTACGCTTCCCTCCTCTTTCACGTCACCTTGCTCGCTTAGGGGCGTTTTCGCTGACTTATGCTCAACCTGCGACGCTTTCGTGGTCCAAAGTAGTCATTGGGGACGTTCTGGGGGTGCGGACAATTTTTCGTACCATCTAGACTGCCAGCCCCAGGCGTCTCCTC
>CABRID010000038.1 GCA_902470895.1 uncultured Collinsella sp. | reverse complement strand
GAGGAGACGCCTGGGGCTGGCAGTCTAGATGGTACGAAAAATTGTCCGCACCCCCAGACTGTCCCCAATGACTAGTCATTTAAGAACGTCCCCAATGACTAGGTAGAAAAACGCCCGTCGGCAGTGGTACCGGCGGGCGCTGCTGTGCGATATGTTGCGTTGTGGGCTTAGTGCCTCATAAAGTGGTATTCGATCACATTGCTGTAGGGGTGACCCGGGCCCACAATGCCCTGCGGGAACAGCGGCTGGTGCGGTGTGTCGGGGTACATCTCTGCCTCGAGGGCAAAGCCAGCGCCCCAGCCATAGTTGGCATCGTCCTTGGCGTGCTCGTCGCCCAGCCAGTTGCCGGTGTAGAGCTGCACGCCCGGGGCGGTGGTGTAGTAATCCAACTCACGACCGGTCCACATCTCCTCGACGTGCATCGCGCGGCGCAGATTACGGCCGTACTGATAGCCATCGATGCACAGACAGTGGTCGTAGCCACGGGCTTGCTTAATCTGCGGGTCGTCGGCCTCCATGCCGGGCGCGACAGGGTGCAGCTCGCGAAAGTCAAACGGCGTGCCCTCGACCGGAGCGATCTCGCCGGTGGGGATATTCTGCTCGTTGATGGGCAGGTAGTGGGCAGCGTTGGCAACAAAGAAGTGCTCGCAGTCCATGCCGGCGTTATGGCCGGCAAGGTTAAAGTACGTGTGGTTGGTCATGGACACGTACGTGGCGCGGTCGCTCTCGCAGCTATACTCGACACGAAAGACGCCGGTGCGCGTCACGGTAAACACGGCCGTAAAGGTGCGGTTGCCGGGGAGACCCAGCTCGCCATCCTCAAGTGAGGTGGTCATGCGCACGGCGTTGTGAGTCTCGTCGAGCTCAACATCCCACACGCGCTTGTGCAGACCATGCTCAAGATCGCTGTGCAGGTTGTTGGCGCCTTCGTTGGCCGGCATATGCCAGTCGGTGCCGTTAATGGTAATCGTGGCGCCTGCGGTGCGGTTTGCCACGGGGCCGATAGTCGCGCCAAAGCAGGCGGGGTTGTCAAAGTAATCCTCGAGCTTATCGAAGCCCAGCACCACATCGCGCACGTTGCCGGGAATGTCGGGCACGTCGATACCAAGCACGGTGGCGCCATAGTCCATAATGCGAACGCAGATCTCGGGCCCGTTGAGGGTGTAACGATGAACGGGGGTACCGCACGGCGCGGTGCCGAAAAGCTCGGAAGTGATCATTTGGTTCCTAACATCGAGGTATTTCCGACAAACTGTAGCGCGAACAGGCGAGATTATCACTACACCCCACTAAAGCAAGGGGTATTTTTCTCAAAAAAGTGATGATTGGAGCTGTGCGGGCGTTCATTTCTGAAGCGCGCGAGTCTGATACAATTTGTTCGTTATTGTTTGAATTGACGTGAGCGTGGAACAGCGAGGACTCATCGTGATTAAAGCAGAGCGACAGGATAAGGTTCGTCAGCTGCTCGAAGAGCAGGGCACGGTCTCGGTCAAGGAGATTTCGGATGCGCTGGGTGTCTCGGATATGACGATTCGCCGCGACCTTGAGGAACTTGCGAGCCTGGGCGAGATCGAGCGCGTGCACGGCGGTGCCCGCAGTGCGCAGGGCCGTCCACACGCTATGCTGCGTCATGAGTATTCGCACAGCGAAAAGCGCACGAAGCATGCCGAGGAAAAGTTGCAGATTGCGCGCCGTTCTGTGGAGCTTATCGAGGAAGGCTCGACCATCTTTTTGGGCACGGGCACCACGGTTGAGCAGATGGCCTCGATGCTGCCGGCGTTTCGCCTGCGCATTGTGACCAATTCGCTTTCGGTGTTTAACTTGCTTGAGGCGCGCGAAGACTGCGACCTGTGCCTCGTGGGCGGTATGTACCGTCGCCGCACCGCCGCTTTTGTGGGACCAACGGCCGAGGATGCCCTGCGTGCGCTGGGCATCGACGCGGCGTTTATCGGTGCCAACGGCATTTTGGACGGCGACGTGTCCACGTCTAACATGGAAGAGGGCCGCATCCAGCAGCTCGCTTTTAGCAAAGCAGACTCGCGCTATCTGATCGCCGACTCCAGCAAGATCGGCAAGCGCGACTTCTACACCTTCTGCCGTCTGGACAGCCTGGACGCCGTGGTGTGCGAGCCGGGTATTGCCGCCGAGGACCGCACTGCCATCGAGGAACACACGCAGGTCATCTGCTAGCTAACGCTATTGGATTGCTAACAGGCGATGCGGGAGGACTTTTACCTCCTGTCATTGTGGAAACCAGCGCGTCAGCGCTACGCGGTATGACGCGCAAATGAGGACTCCACTATCAAATTGTCTCAACCTGTGATATCTAGGCGGCCAAAAGCGAGTCAAATGTTACAGATCGAGATTTTTGGCTCGGCCTATTCCGTTTGTCTCGATCTGTAACAGCTAGGACCGAAAAATTCAGCTAGTTGTTACAGATTGAGATTGAGAGGATTGACCTGTGCATTCATCTCAATCTGTAACATCTAGACGTCCAAAACCGGTCTTAGTGTTACAGATTGAGACAATTCGGCGTGGTCTACCTTGTTTGTCTCGATCTGTAACGGTTGGGACTTAAAAACTCGGCTACGTGTTACAGATCGAGACAAAAGAAAAAGAACATTAGGACTTGAAAATAAAGTTTTGATAAGGGACCCGCCCAGTTAAGACGGTGCGGCAGACAATTGAGATTAGTTTGCCTCCGGAGTCGTAAGCATAATGAGTCAGTTCGATGACCGGAAGTTTTGCAACACCATAATTACTGGCTTCGGAATCGCTAAGCTGACGTGCTCTATAGCTTTCCCTAACAGATTGGATAGACTTGGACAAGTCGTCCATGATTCTGCTAAATGCCTGAAAATCTAACTGGTTATTCGGAACGCGCGACTTTGAAATGAAGAACGTATCAGCGCCTATGAAGCTGCCTTCAAGTTCGTAGGTCAATTCAAGACGCTGAATTTCATCGCGACTTTGACATCCAAATTGTTGGAGCATCATTACGGAAATTGGACGACCTGATGTGAGGTCGCCGAAATGTTTGGTGATGGCATCCGGATCAACGCCATCGCAATGGCTTGCAAAGTCAAAGTCTAAAAGTGAATTGAGCTCGCTAACGCGTTTCGGTGCAACAAACGATCCCTTACCTTGGATTCGATAGATACTTCCACGACGCTCCAGCTCACTCATGGCAAGTCGGACGGTTGTTCTGCTTACGGCGTATTCGTCGCAGAGTTCCATTTCTGTTGGAAGTTTATCGTCTGCTTGATATTCATCGACGATCTGCTTGAGCAGCGCGTCGGTGAGCTGTAAATAGAGTGGCCGTTTTTCGTGTGTATCGAGCATTAGAGCCTCAGTTTGCATGTTGGTTATACCTGATGGTTGCCTCAGTCGGGATGTAACGTGGGCAAGGTAACCTTAACGTATCACAGAGCGGCTCAGCATGACGATCTGATGCCTGTATCCACGAAGGGCTTGTCCGAGCGTGAAGATATTCTGGGGCAGGCAAATACCGTTCATGGAGTCCCCGATATGTTGGAGGTCAGCGCCGGCTGCTTTTGCTGCAAGGCCTATTTTCTTAATGGTCTCGCTGTCGCAAGAGTCTTGACTCGTCCCGTTCGCCGCCATGACGAGAACCTTCTCTTCAATTGACTTGCCTACGTTGTAGGATCGTACAAAGTCTACGATGGCGCGCAGGTCTGCTTCTTGGAAGCAGGGGACGGTGTAGGGGGCTGGCACGAGAAGGATATCGACACCGAGGTCAACAAACTCGCGCGCTATTTCGAGCGTCATGACAGGTTCCGCAACGCCTGCTCCATGCATTTTTCCGGCTATGATCAGGCCATTGAAATGCTCTTTGGAGAGTTTGATTGAATGGGCGATCGCATCGTTGGAGACGCCAGTTCCAGGGTTGCCTGTCAGGCAGATAAAATCAAATCCGAGTTCGTTAGCCTTTTCTAAGGTCTTGGGAGAGACGCGACGACCCATGGGGATTTCCGTTCGGGATTCAGACATCTCTGCCTCGTTATCAACTGGCTCCAGATTGACGCCAATGGGCCTTCCGCATGCTCGCTTCACCCAAGTGACCGGGTTTTCATTGAGATCATCTGGAATACCGGCAATAACTGGATCGAACACATCGAACGCGTTAAACAGAAGCAGGTCGGCACCTGCGGCACGTTCGATTTCTGCATTAGTAACGCCGCTGAGAAATTGGGAAGAGGGTACGTTTTCCGCCATGATGGTACGTCCCTCGGAGGCCAGAATTGCCTGCTTTAGATCCATGGGTGACGTGGCGGCAAAATCGGATGCGGACATGTTCAGTAATCGTTTGGGCATTGTTACTTCCTTTGACTAGAACGACAGGCTTGTGACATCGTCACTAATATTGTTACAACAATATATTAAATATGTTATATCCAATCGGTGAACGGTTGCAAACTTATTGTACTGCTCCGAAAAAATAGCCTTTAGCTGGACAAATCTAAAATTACGCAACTGCCGTTCACCGAATAAGTATTTGAATTCTTGACATATCGACAAAGCGGAAAAAGAATTGGTTATGACAAATCGCGCAAATGATATTACATTTCGCACGAGAACGTATTCATTTACATACGTGGATACAAACTGGGACGACGACGGTTGAGTCTGGATAAATCGTTGTGTGCCCGGGAAACATGAAAGGATGTCTTATGGACGCTATCGTCAAATTCCTTGAAAAACACCAGGCCCTCTTCGACAAAATCTCAAGGAACATTTATCTGATGGCGATTAAGGATGGCTTTCTCTCGAATATGCCAATTGTGCTGTTCTCGAGTCTGTTCCTTCTTCTTTCGACGCTCCCTGCCTATGTAGGCATCGCGCTTCCGTCTGAGGTGCTGGATTTCTTTAATAAAATCTATGCATATACCATGGGACTTCTTGGCATTATGGTGGCCGGCACCACGGCGAGCTCACTTGCCAAGTCGATGAACCGCCGCATGCCTTCGGGCAAATCTCTCAACCCCACCTCGTGCATGGTTTGTGCCATGTGCGGCATGTTCTTGCTATCGGTGACGAACGATGTTGTCTCGATTGGCGGAGCAGATACGTCTGTTTTTGAAACCGGCTACATGGGAACCAAGGGTTTTATCGCTGCGTTCGTATCCGCATTCTTGACCGTTAATATCTATAAGGTGTGCATTAGCCATAATGTGACGATCAAGCTCCCCAAAGAGGTCCCTGGCTCTATTGCGCAGAGTTTTCGCGATATCTTTGCGTTTGGGTTTTCGATCCTTGCGTGCGCTTTTATCGATCTCGCGAGCCGTAAGCTGCTTGCTGTGCCGTTCGCCAATTTGGTATCCGCTCTTATCTCGCCGCTGTTCTCCGCGGTCGACACCTATCCTGGCATGGCGCTTATCGAGGGCGCGGTCGCACTTTTCCAATTTATGGGCATTCACGGTGCCTCGGTTGTCATGACTCCGATCAATGCTGCGCTCTACGACAATACCGTTACCAATCTTGCGGTTTACCAAGCAGGTGGACACCCGTCAATTGCTCTCGCGCTGGACTTTACAAACTTCATCGGCGGTCTGGGCGGTTCTGGCTGCACGTTCATCGTTCCTATTATCCTAATCATGTTTATGCGTTCCAAGCAGCTTAAAGCCATGGGCAAGGCATCGATTATCCCGGTGATTTTTGGAGTTAACGAGCCCGTTCTCTTCGGTATGCCGATTGTTCTCAATCCCTATATGTTCGTGCCCTTCCTAGCGGCTCCTATGGTCAACGCTATAATCGGTAAGTTTTTCATTGACGTCATTGGAATGAACGCCCCCATGTATACCATGCCGTGGGCGCTTCCCGGCCCAATCGGTGCATTCCTCACCACAGGTCTTGATGTACGTTCTCTTGTATTGATTGCAGTGCTGTTGGTCGTTGACTTTGTGATTTACTATCCGTTCTGCAAGGCGTATGACCATCAGCTTTGTTTGGAAGAGTCTGCAAAGGAGACTGCAGGAACCTTGGATGCAGATGCTATTGCCGCACAGGAAAATGTCGCAAAAGCTCTCGAGGCGGTAAAGGACAAGGCGGAGCAGATCCGCGTGCTTGTGCTTTGCCAGGGTGCCGGCACTTCGACTCTCTTGGCAAATGCTCTTCGCGAAGGCGCCGCTGCTAAGGGTATCGATCTGGTTTCTCAGTCCGGTGCGTACGGAAGCCACTATGATACGATGGATCAGTACAACGTGATTGTTCTGGCGCCCCAGGCACGCATGTACTATGACGCTATGAAGGCCGATACCGATCGCCTTGGAATTAAACTGCTCACCACAAGGGGCAAGGAGTATATCGACCTTACCAACGATCCCGAAGGTGCAATTGACTGGATCGTTCAGGAGCTGGCCAAATAGTGGATGCACTCCGTCGTTGATTCGTCGGTGTATAGTACGGCCCTGCAGCTTATTGAGCTGCGGGGCCGTATTTCGTTGAGTATCTAATTGAGACAATGAGCGCAACCGTCGTGAGATCGCATTGGCGCTCTCCGAGTCACCGACAAGCTGCCTTCCATCTATGTGACCAATTCGCTTTCGGCCTTTAGCCTGCTCGAGGCGCGCGAGGATTGCGAGCTGTGCCTGGTGGGCGGCATGTACCGTCGCCGCACCGCCGCCTTTGTGGGCCCCATGGCCGAGGATACCCTGCGCGCACTAGGGATTGACACGGCGTTTATCGGTGCCAACGGCATTCTGGACGGCGACGTGTCCACGTCCAACATGGACGAGGGCCGCATCCAGCAGCTCGTCTTTAGCAAGGCCGATACGCGCTGCCTCATCGCCGACTCCAGCAAGATCGGCAGGCGCGACTTCTACACCTTCTGTCGCCTGGACAATTTGGACGCCGTGGTGTGCGAGCCGGGTATTACCGCCGAGGACCGCACTGCCATCGAGGAACACACGCAGGTCATTTGCTAGCTAGCGCTGCGTGAGGACATGACACATAAAAGTTGAAACGTCATTTTACGCATCAAAAATATGACACGTAAAAATTTGCGCGTCATTTTACGTGTCATCGAGACGCGATTTGACGCGCAAATAGGAATTCGTGGGCGCTCGGAAGATCGACGGAGTTCGTGAACCTGCAACTTGGTTGGGTAGCGTACGGAGTCCTCCAGCGGGACCGAATATGTTTTCGGTATCATATCGGTATCAAATGATACCGAAAGTATGTTCGTGATACCGAAAACTAGAAACCATGCCTCATAACTGCTTGGAAAGTTCGGATTTGACTATCTTATTGTCTCGATCTGTAACAGTTAGACGGTTAAAAGTGGGCTACGTGTTACAGATCTAGATATTTCTGCTCGGGTGTTCTGTTTGTCTTGATCTGTAACATCTAGACGGTCGAAAGTGGGCTACATGTTACAGATCGAGATTGTTCAGCCCGGGTCACCCGTTCGTCTAAATCTGTAACAGCTAGGGCCGAAATACTCGACTAGATGTTACAGATCGAGATAAACGGCCTGCTCGGGCTCACCAAAAACAAAAAAGGCCGCATGCGAACCCGTGGAGGGATTCGTATGCGGCCGACAGGGGGTATGCGGCAAAAGTTAGGCCATAAGCAGGCCGGTCTCCGAGACGTTCTTGTACCAGTACGCGCTCGCCTTGGGATAGCGCTTCTGGGTCTCAAAGTCGATGTAGAACAGGCCATAGCGCTTGTTATAGCCGTTGGTCCAGGAGAACTGGTCCTGCAGCGACCACACAAAGTAACCGTCGACGTTTACGCCGCCGTCGATTGCCTTGAGGATCCATGCGAGATGCTGGCGCATGTAGTCGATACGAGGGGCGTCGTCGATAAAGCCGTCCTCGAAGTCGTCCTTATAGCCCATGCCGTTCTCGGTGATGTAGATCTTCTTGTAGTTGGGGTAATCGTTCTTAATGCGCAGCAGCAGGTCGTAGAGGCCCTCGGGATAGATGATCCAGTCCCAATCGGTGGTGGATATGCCTTCGCGCACGCATGACTCGCCCACGCCCTTGAGGAACCAGCGCGAGGAGCCCTTGTCGCCGGTGCCATTGTGGTTGATGTCGTTTTCGCCCTCGGCGGCACGCAGGAACTGGCACTTGTAGGTGTTGACGCCCAGGCAATCGTTGTAGGGGAGCGCGGCGGTCAGCGCGGCGATGTCCTCGTCACGAACGTCGAGCTCGCCGCCGGCGATATGAGCCAGCTTGGTCGCAGCCTCCATGGTATCGGCTGCATAGTGGCCGCGGAAGGTGGCGTCGAGTACCCAACGGTTGTTGATGACGTCGGCCATGCGAGCTGCCTCGCAGTCGGCGGCGTTGTTGGGGTCGAGGGGATACTTGGGCTCCAGGTTCTGGACAATGCCGATCTCGCCCTCAAAGCCGCCCTCATGGAAGGCGACGACAGCCTTGGCGTGGGCCACCATCATGTTGTGCATGAGCTGGAAGGCCTTGTCCAGGCGGTACTTCTCGCCGTGCGGCCAGTTGCCGACGATAAAGCTGCCCTCGGCGGTCGCGGGAATCTCGTTAAAGGTAAACCAGTGCTTGACCTCGGTGAACTCGGCAAAGCAGAACTTGGCGTACTCGACAAAGGCGTCGATCGTCGTGCGCGTCAGGAAGCCCTCGCCGCCGTTCTGGTAAAAGGCCTCGGGCGTATCAAAGTGATCGAGCGTGACATAGGGGATAACGCCAGCTTTGTTGCAGGTGGCAAAAAGCTCGTGATAGAAGGCAACACCCTCGGGGTTAATCTCACCGGTGCCGTTGGGGAAGATGCGGCTCCAAGCGATGGAGACGCGGATACCGTTGATGCCGAAGCGCTGGCACAGGTCGATATCGACCGGGTACTTGTTGTAGAAATCGCTTGCGGGATCGGGGGAGAAGCGACCCTGAGCAGCCAGGAAATCGTCCCAGGGCACTTTGCCCTTGCCGTGCGTACGGGTCTCGCCCTCAACCTGGTAAGCAGCGGTGGCGCCGCCAAACACAAAGCCGTCGGGGAACTGCATGGGGTTGGTCATGAGTCATCCTTTCTGTGGGATACGAATAGGGAGAGGTGCCCGAACCGGGAATCCGGGCACCAACAGAGGGAGGAACTAGTCGAGGTTCTCGCGGAGCCACTTGATGGCGCCAGCGGGGTCGCGAGTAAGGTCGATATATTCCTTACCGCGGGGAGCGAGCAGCTTAATGCCCAGGCGATCGGTGTCGGCCTTCATGTCGTTGTAGTAGCTACGAACCTGCGGGGCGAGCACGATAACGTCGTACTGATCCATGATGGCAGTGTGCTGGCCATAGGCGCCTGCGGAGGAGGCGATGTTCTCTCCGGTCTGCGCAGCACCTTCCTTGATGGCGTTGGCGAGCATGGCAGAGGTGCCGGCGCCGGCGCACAGGACGAGGACCTTCAGGCCATCGACATCCTTCTTAGCGGATGCGTCGAAGGCGGGCTCGGGCTGATCGGCGACAGGCTTGCTGTCGGCGGCAGCGGCGGTCGGCTCGACGGAGACGGTAGTCTGCTCGACAGCGGGCGCAGAGGCGTTGGCGGCGATGGTGGCAGCACCATCGGACTCAAGACCCAGCTCGGCGGCGCGCTCGGCCTCCTGGTCGCAGAGCAGCTTATCGTATGCCTTCAAGAACGGCAGGTAGATGATGGCGTCCAGCAAGATGATGATCGCGACAAATACCAGGGCGATAAGCTGGAAGTTCGTGGTGATGAAGATGCCGATGGGGGCAGGGGTAGCCCAAGGCACCACGAAGGAGAAGCCGTTCATGCCCACGTTGTCGATAAAGAACTTGGCAACACTTACGTTGACGCAGCCGGCGGCAACAAAGGGGATGAGCATGTAGGGGTTAAGGATCATCGGCGCGCCAAAGAGCAGCGGTTCGTTGACGGCGAAGGCAACAGGAACGATCGAGGCCTTACCGACGGCTTTGAGCTGCTTGGACTTCATAAAGAGAATCAGCAGAAGCGGCACGATGAACGTGGCGCCGGTGCCGCCGAACTCACCCACGAGCGACATGTTAAAGGTGAGGGAGTGGGCGGGGTGGCCGCCGGCCAGCAGAACCTGCAGGTTCTCGGCCTGGTTGGCAAGACGGATGGGGTCGATGCCCGGCTGGACGATCGAGGGGCCGTGGACACCGATGAACCAGAAGAACGCGGTGGCCGCCTGAATAAGGATGAGTCCGGGGTAGGTCTCTGCCGCAGTGAAGAGCGGGGAGAGCAGCTTGATGAGCAGCTCGGAGAACGGAACGCCCATGAGGTTGCGCACGACAACATCGATGATGCCGCAGATGATGACAGCGCCGCCAAAGGGGATGATGTCGCGGAAGTTCTGAGCGATGGCGCCCGGGACCTCCTTGGGCAGCTTAATGGTCAGATCGCGCGAGACGCAGAATTTGTAGACCCACACGGAAATGAACGCGGCGATATAGGCCGAGAACAGACCGCGCGTGCCCATGCTGGTGCAATCGAAGACCGAAAGCTCGGAGCCGTTGAACTTGGTGGTGAACTGCGTAACAGCGAGCAGCAGCATGCTGCACTGGGCGGCAACCATGGTGGAGCCGTCGTTGAGCACCTTGCCGGCGGGCATGCGACGGTTCATGGATGCCGTGAAGTTCTTGGCAGTGGTGCCGGCAACCATGATGCCCATGACGCCCATGGTGAAGTTGTAGAGCTTGTTGCACCAGTCGATGAGCGGCTGGGGCAGCGTGATTCCAACTACGCCGGGAAGGGTGGCGATCAGCAGAAAGATCGAAGAGGTAAGGACGATGGGCATGCACCCAAGGAATCCGTCTTTGATGGCCTGGAGGTAGATGTTTCTCGAGATCTTCTCGAAGAACGGTTGATGCTTTTCGAGCATCTTTACGATGGCGTCCATAAAGCTCCTTTGCTACTTGATGCGCGATGCATGTGGATGGAACTGGTCGTCGATGGATGGTCAGGACTGCCCGGAAACCTTCCTGCTTAAGGAAGGCATTGCGAAATGACAACGTTGTCATTTCGTTAATGACAACGTAAGACATTTTTGGAAGAGCAACAAGGATATACGGGTGAGCGGTCGATATTGTCCGGTAAACGGTTGATTTATCAGTCAGGCAGGTAGTGTATGCTAGAACGCAAAAAACAAGCGATGCAAAACCGACTGGAGAAGTAGTGGCAACGATGGACAAGAAAAATGTCTCGATGAATGATGTGGCACTTGCCGCGGGCGTTTCTCTCAAGACGGTGTCGCGCGTGATCAACGAGCCCGATAGCGTACGAGAGTCGACACGCGATAAGGTCCATGCTGCCATGGAGGCGCTTGGGTTCCGGGCGAACTTTGCCGCGCGTTCACTCAAGTTGGGCCGTTACGGGTGCATCGGCGTGGTGATGTTCCACTTGTCGGGCGGTGCCGTGGACATGATTGACGGTATCGCAGATGCCGCCGAAGAACGCGGCTTTGCGCTCACGATGATCAAAAAGCGAGCGGGGGAGAAGATGACCCTTGCCGAAGCGGCGCGTAGGATGTCGCAGCTTCCCGTCGACGGCATGATCTTCAACCTGCGCCAGATGGTCGATGACTTTGATACCTTTGAGGCTCCGAAAGACCTCAAGACGGTGATTATTACGCCGATGGAGCATCCTACCTGCTCCACCGTCAGTGACGACCAAGAGGGCGGCGCGCGCATGGCATGCGAGTACTTCTTGGATCATGGTCACAAGAACGTGTATTTCGTTTCGGGTAAGAAAGAGTCGCTGTCGAGCCAGTGCCGTATGAAAGGTTGGCGTGCGGCACTCGAGGCGCGTGGCATTGAGCCGCCCGAGCCTCTGCAAGGCGATTGGAATGCGGATAGTGGCTATGCCGCGGGCCTTGTGCTTGCCGATAAACCCGATTGCACGGCGGTCCTCGCGGCTAACGACTGCATGGCAAACGGCGTGATGATGGCTTTACGTGACAAAGGGCTCAGTGTGCCCGACGACGTGTCCGTGATCGGCTTCGACGATGAGCTCTACAAGACGATTCCCAACTCGATTCTGACGTCGGTGAAGTTTCGCCACCGCGAGCTGGGCGTCCGTGCGCTCAACGAGGTCGTCGCGGGCCTAGAAGCCCCGAGCTCCAGAAGCCGCACGCTTGTGTCGGGCGTGTTGGTCGAGCGTTCCAGCGTAAAGGACCTGCGGGCGTAGACGTGCTCGGCCTATTCCGTTTGCCTCAATCTGTAACAGCTAGGACCCAAAAACTCGGCTAGATGTTACAGATCGAGATTTTTGGTCCAGCTTATTCCGTTTGTCTCGATCTGTAACAACTAGACGGTCAAAAGTGGTCTACATGTTACAAATCGAGATTGTTCGGCCCGGGCCGCCCGTTCGTCTAAATCTGTAACAGCTGGGACCGAAAAACTCGGCTAGATGTTACAGATTGAGATGAACAGGAGGACGGGTGCGGTCTAAACAAAATGGCCCGCGCATCACACATCGATGCACGGGCCATTTATTGTCTGCAAGCGGCAGGTGGTGTCAGCGTCTTATGCCTCGAGGTTTTCCTCGATCCAGGCGACGGCACCCTTGGGATCCTTAGTGAGGTCGATGTACTGTTTGCCCTTGGGCGACAGCAGCGTGATGCCCAGGCGGTCGGTGTCGGCCTTCATCTCGTTGTAATAGGTGCGAACCTGCGGAGCCAGGACGATGACGTTGTACTGGTCCATGATGGCGTAGTGGCTGCCGTAGGCACCGGCGTTGGCGGTAATGTCGATGCCCAGCTCGTCGGCGCCTTCCTTAAGCGCGTTGGCGAGCAGTGCAGAGGTGCCGGCGCCAGCGCACAGAACCAGAACCCTCAGATCCTTGCCCTTAAGGGCGGACGGAGCTGCGGAGGCCTCAGTGGCAGAAGCGGTCTCGACAACAGGAGCCTCAACGGCGGGGGCGGCAGCGGTCTTGACGGCCTTGGTCTCCTCGGCCTCTTCTTCGGCCAGGGTCTCGGCCTCCTGCTTGCACAGGACGTTGTCGTAGGCCTTGCAGAACGGGTAGTAGATCAAGAAGTCAACGACCAGCAGGACGACAACCAGGACCAGAGAGATCGGCTGGAAGTTGGTGTCGATGAAGGTGCCGATCGGTCCGGGGAGTGCCCACGGCATGGCATAGATAAAGCCGTTCATGCCCAAAAAGTCGATGAAGAACTTACCAATGAGGACGTTGGCCACGGGGGCAAACAGGAACGGGATCAGGAAGTACGGGTTGAGGATGATGGGCGCGGCGAACAGCAGCGGCTCGTTGACGGCGAACATCACGGGCACGACAGAGGCTTTGCCGACGGCCTTGAGCTGCTTGGAGCGCATGAAGAGCAGGAAGATGATCGGGACAATGAACGTGGCGCCGGTGCCGCCGAGTTCGCCGATGTAGTTACCGAAGTTTTCGGTCAGGGCGAGGGCGGGGTGACCGCCGGCCTGCAGCGTGGCGAGGTTGGTGGTGATGTTGCCAAACAGCGCGGCGTTGAGGGCAGGCTTAACGACCGAGGGGCCGTGGATGCCCATGAACCAGAACAGCGGGATCATGAACCAGATGAGGGCGAGGCCGGCGTAGGAATCGGCAGCGGCGAACAGCGGGCTCACCAGCGTGGAGATGACGTTGGCAAACGGGACGGCCAAGCAGGTGCGGCAGATAACGTCGATGACGGCGACAAACAGGATGGAGAAGCTGAAGGCGAAGATGTCGCGGAAGTTCTGGGCGATGGCGCCGGGGACTTCTTTGGGCAGCTTGATGGTGATGTCTCGCTTAATGCAGAAGGCATAGATGTTGACCGTGGCAAATGCGGCGACAAAGGAGCTCAGCAGGCCCTTGGTGCCCATGTTGTCGGTAAAGAACACCGAGACATCGGCGCCGTCGATCTTGGCACTCGTCTGGGTAACGGCCAAGATGAGCATAGCGCACATGGCGGCGACCATGGTGCTCGTGGCGTTGATGGCCTTGCCGGCAGGCATGCGGCGGTTCTTGGAGCCGGTCAGCGCGCTTGCGGTGGTGCCGGCGACCATGATGCCCACGACGCCCATCGTGAAGTTGTAAACCTTGTTGCAGAAGTTCACGACGTCGACGTTCCACCAGTCGGGCAGCGTAAAGCCGCCGACCGTGGCGACAACGCCCGGCAGGGTCGAAATAAGCAGGAAGACAGAAGAAGACAGGATGATGGGCATTGCTGCCAAAAAGCCGTCTTTAATGGCCTGAAGGTAGATGTTCTTAGAGACCTTGTCGAAGTACGGCTGACCTTTCTCCAAGAACTTAACGATCGATTCCATAGTTCACGCTCCTCTTTGCATGAAATCTTAATGGCATGGACGTTGAAAACCTATATGGTCTCCCGCTTGCTAAAAGCCCGGGTGCAGGCGGGGTCGGTCCCAGGGGGAGAGAGGGGAGCGGCTGGGTTTGTATCGCATAGGGCCGCTCCCTTCTCGGGGGAAAGCGAGGCGATGCGCTACTGCGCGTCCGCCATAGTGTCGGCGAGCTCCTTGTACCAGAGTGCCGACTGCTTGATGTAGCGTTTTTGCGTGTCGAAGTCGATGTAGAACAGGCCGTAGCGCTTGTTATAGCCATTGGCCCACGAGAACTGGTCCTGCAGGCTCCAGATAAAGTAGCCCTGGACGTCGACGCCCTCGGCGCGCGCCTGGAGCACCTTCTCCATGTGCTGGTCGACAAAGTCGATGCGCTCGGGATCGGCGACGATGCCGTTTGCGTCGGGCTCGGGGTCCTTGTGGCCCAGGCCGTTTTCGGTGATATAGATGACGGGGAGGTTGGGATAGGTGGCGCTGATGTGCTTGAGCGTGTCGTAGAGGCCTTGCGGGTAGATGAGCCAATCCCAGTCGGTGGTGGGGATACCCGGCATATCGACCTGCTGCCCGACGCCCTTAAACTTAAAGCACGAGGTGCCCTTGTCTCCGGTGCCGTTAAAGCTGTTGGTTGACTCGCCATCGTAGGCGGCGATAAACGCCGACTGATAGTAGTTGAGGCCGAACATATCGTTGCGGGGCGCCGCCTTGGCGAGCTCCTCCATGTCGCTGTCCTCAACCGTAAGTGTGGCGTTGTTGGCACGCAGAATCTCGTTGATGAGTGAGAGGGTGCGCGCGGAGTAGTGACCCAGGAAGGCGCCGTCCATGATGAAGTCGGTGTAGAAGGCGTTGTACAGGTCGGCGGCGTGCTGGTCGGCGGGCGAGTCGGTGGCAGGATATGCCGGCGTCAGGACGTTGACCATGCCAATGCGTCCGCCCAGGTGCTCGGTCTCGTCAAGATCCTTATACAGGTTGACGGCGCGGGCGTGGGCAACGAGCTCGTTGTGCTGGCTCTGGATGCCGCTCGTCACATCAAAGTGATGGTTGGGCGGGAAGTTGCCTTGGATGTATTGGGAGTGCGAGAGGCTGATGAGCTCGTTGATGGTGAACCAATTCTTGACCTCGCGGAACTCGCGGAAGCAGAACTCGGCATAGCGCACATAGGCGTCGACGGTCTTGCGGTTGAGCCAGTCGCCCTGGTTGAACAGGGCGGCGGGGGAGTCAAAGTGATGCAGGGACACATAGGGCTCGACGCCATACTTTTTGCAGCAGGCGAACAGCTCGTGGTAGTGCTTAACGCCCTCGGCGAGGGGTTCGGCATCGTCGCCGTTGGGGAAGATGCGGGTCCAGGCGATGGACACACGAATGGCGTTGAGTCCATGCTCGGCAGAAAGGCGGATATCCTCCTCGTAGCGGTTGTAGAAATCACTGGCCGGGTCGGGCAAAAAGCGACCCTGGGCGACAAGGTAATCGTCCCACATGGTCTTACCCTTGCCTGCCACCTTCGTGGAACCTTCCGTTTGGTACGCGGCGGTTGCGGCGCCCCAAACAAAGCCCTTCGGCAGCTGCTGTACGCGGTTTAGCAAAGACATATGCATACACCCTCTCGTCTCGCTGTTCGATATTGTGCGTTTGCGCTCAGGAGGCTCCCTGGTTAGCGTTCAGCGGTGAAAAAGCCCGATAAACACTATCTTAAAATGATTAGAACCAAAATGAGCACGTGAACATTTAACAATGAGCACGTTAACAACCGGCTGGGATGTATAGAAACAAAACAACTTCAAACAGCCGCGAACGGTTGTATTTGTTCGGTAAGCGGTTTTGATTGACAGAAGTTTTCATGTTGTGGTATATGGCTCGGGTATCATGAGCACGTTATCAATGTATGCACGATGCGCCATGGGCGCGGGGAATAGTTGGGAAGCAGGTTAGCGTGGAAGGCATGGATCAGCAGACAAGGAATGGTCGTTCGGCGAGCGCGGCAGAGGTTGCGGCGCTCGCTGGCGTGAGCCGCCAGACTGTGTCTCGCGTGGTCAACGGTATGCTCAACGTGACGGAAAAGACGCGCAAGCGTGTGCTGGCCGCCATGGAAGAGCTGGGCTTTCGTCCCAATTTTGCTGGAGCGGCGTTGCGCGGCGGGTCGTATCGTTCTATTGGCCTGTGCATGTACAACATCACACGTGTCGGTAACCTGGCGACGCTCGAGGGTATCATGCAAGCGGCGCGCGAGCACGATTTTGCCGTCACTATGATCGAGATGGGCGGCGACAAGCCCTATGCACTTGCCGATGCCTCGCGCCGCATGGTCGAGCGACCCGTCGACGGCATGATTCTCAACATGAACCGCATGGCTCCCGATTTTGAGGAGTTTGTTCCCCAGCCGGGAGTGCGAACGGTCATCCTGTCCATGTATGCGCATCCGCGCTGCACGACGATCGACTCCGACCAGTATGGTTCGTGCGAGCTGTTGACCAATTATCTGCTGGAACATGGTCACTCGAATATGCGGTTTGTGGCGGGTCCGGAAAACTCGATTTCCTCGCGTTTTCGTGAGGCCGGTTGGCGCGATACGCTGGGTCGTGCTCATGTCGATGCCGCTCCGATGCTGCGTGGCGATTGGAGTGCGGACAGTGGGTACGCCATGGGCGAGCGGATTGCGGCCGAGGTGCTTGCCGGCGGGTCGCAGGCGCCGACTGCCGTGCTTGCGGCAAATGACCAGATGGCGCTGGGCGTTATCGCCGCGCTCGAGAACGCGGGCCTGTCCGTGCCCGACGACGTGAGCGTGGTTGGTATCGACGACGCACTCGAGGGACTTGTTCCTCACAATCGGCTGACGACGCTGCGATTTGATTTGCGCGGTGTCGGTAAGCTTGCGTTTGAGGCGGCGATTGGAGAGAGCTCGTCTATCGAGGCGATTCATGTGCCGAGTACGCTGGTCGAACGCTCGACTGTTAGGGACATACGGGGTTAGGTCCTACTCCGTTTGTCTCGATTTGTAACAGGTAGACGGTCAAAAGCGGGCTACGTGTTACAGATTTAGATTCTTCGGAAAGAGCAATCCTGTTCGTCTCAATCTGTAACAGCTAGGACCAAAAAACTCGGCTAGATGTTACAGATCGAGACAAACGGCTCCCGACCAGCCCAAAAACAAAAAGACCGGGGGCGGCGCGCCGTGTGACGTGCCGCCCCCGGCTGAGAAATGGGGACAGGTTGTGTGAGCGGGCAACCCCGCCAGCCACTAGTCCAGACGACGGGTCTGTGCCACGTGCTTATACCAGTAGGCGCTTGCCTTGGGCGTGCGCTTCTGGGTTTCAAAGTCAACGTAGAAGAAGCCGTAACGCTTGTTGTAGCCATTGGTCCAGGAGAACTGATCCTGCAGGCTCCACAGGAAGTAGCCGCCCACGTTGACGCCCACCTCCATGGCCTTGAGCAACCAGCGTAGGTGCTGCTCGATGTAGTCGATGCGCGGCTGGTCGTCCACAAAACCGTCCTTGTAGGGGTCCTTGTAGCCCATGCCGTTCTCGGTGATGAAGATCTGCTTGTAGTTGGGGTAGCGCTGCTTAATGTAGACGAGCAGATCGAACAGACCCTCGGGATAGATGATCCAGTCCCAGTCGGTGGTGGGGATGCCGGGCTTGTTCACGTGCTCGCCAATGCCCTTGACGCGCCAGCGGCCGGTGCCCTTCTCGCCCGTACCGTTGTGGTGCAGGTCGTTCTCGCCATCGTAAGCCTTCAAAAAACGGCACTGGTAGTTGTTAACGCCCAGGTAGTCGTTGTAGAGCGCGGCCTCGCGCATGATTTCCAGATCCTCGTCCAAGATCTCGATGGTGCCGCCCGAGACGGCGGCCAGGCGGTTGGCGCACTCGAGGGTGTCGGGCGCGTAGTCGCCGCGGAAGGTGGCGTCGAGCAAAAACTGGTTTTGCAGCACGTGCTCGTTGTTGGCGGCTTTGATGTCGGCGGGGTCGTTTTCGTTGAGCGGGTACTTGAACTCCAACGACTGAATGACGCCGATCTTGCCCTTAAAACCGCCGTTGTGGAAGGCCAGCACGGCCTTGGCGTGGGCGAGCATCATGTTGTGCTCGCACTGGAAGGCCTCGGCAAGATGCGCCTTGACGCCACCGGGGAAGGTGCCCTCGATGTAGGTGTTGGAGGCGTCGGCCCAGATTTCGTTAAAGGTGAACCAGTAGGTCACCTGTCTCTTATACACA
>CABRID010000037.1 GCA_902470895.1 uncultured Collinsella sp. | reverse complement strand
CCATGGTCGTGGGCATCATCGGCGCGTTCTTCGGCGTGCTGGCGTAAGGGCCCGGTTGCATAGATTTTCGTTGCAACCTGGAAAGGGGATGGAGCAGGCCTATGCCCTCCATCCCCTTTTTGTATAGAAGGAGTTCGTATGTTCGCGAAGGATCGCGAAGCAATGCGCCTGACGCCGGCAGAGGTCAGGCTGATTCTTATTGAGTCCCTGCAGTGGTGCGCCAACAACGCGGTCTACTTTTTGGGGCTTATCGGTGCGGCCACGTATGATCTGGCCGGCACGGCCTTTTTGGTTGCCGCCATTACGCTCGCGCGCAATCTTATGACGTCGGTGGGCAATATGGTGTCGGGCTCGGTCATCGACCGCTTTGGACCGCGCCGGACGTCATTTGTGACGTGCGTGATTACGGCGGTGCTATCGCTTGGCGTGGGGTTGGCGCCGTTGTCTGTCCCCGGGCTTGTGTTTGCCGCGTGCGTCTTGGGACTTGCGGGCGGCTTTATCAACACCTGCACGCATGCGTTTCCGGGATACCTGGAGTCGACCACCGAGGGCCGTACCCGCGTGAACGGCCTCATGGTGTTCTACAGCAATATCGCCTATACCGCTGGCCCGCTGCTCGGCGGTGCCATCGTGAGCTGTTTTGCCACGCAATCGGTCTATCTGCTCATGGCGGGCATGATGGGTGTGGCGGCCGTGCTCTCCTTGGGCTGTCACGAGTGTGTTGCTCCCGCAAAAGGGGAGAAGCCGAAGGGCGGTATTTTGGGCGGCATGGCCGAGGGTGCGCGACTTACGTTTCGCGACCACGACTTGCGCCTCATCTTTATATCGGGCTTTTTGGGTTTCTTTGCGTTCGGCGCGTTCGATTCGCTGGAGTCGTTGTTCTACCGCGATGTGCTCAACGTGGATATCGTCTGGCTGGGCTGGCTGTCCTCGGTCGTGGGCCTCACTTCCTCGGTGGGTGCGTTCATCCTGACCAAGCTTTCTGCTCGCCATGTCAACCTGCGATTGCTGCTCGGCGCGCTCATGGCCGTGGGCATTGGGTCCATGGTGTACGTGGGCACCGATATGCTGGGGGTCGCGATTATCGGTCAGGCGATTAACGGTCTGGCCTGGGGGTTCCTGGAACCGCTGCAGATGATCTTGATTCAGGAGCGCGCTGACATCAAATTCCTGGGGCGCATTACCGGCTTTGTGCGTTTTGGCCTGATGAGCGCCGGCGTGCTGCCGCTGCTGGCGGCTCCGTTTTTGGCGGAGGCTTTGGGCGTTCAGGCGGTGCTGTTTGGGGCATCGACCATTATTGCGCTGGTAGGAACGCTGTTCTTTGTCACACAAGGGAGGCGCCAGAGGTGTTAGCTATACATTCAATTCTAATTTAATACCACTCACCAGAGAATTTCGACCGTTCACCGAGGATTGGAACAGATTGAAAAGTGGTATTAAAAACACGTTGGGTGTATGTCTATAATTGGTATCGAAAAGAAACGCGATGTATAGATTCGCGTGCTGGACAGAAAGGAAAAGCCATGAAGGAAACCGAGAAGATCGAGATCATGCACTTTAGCCAGGAGGGCTACGTCGAGGACGGCAAGAACGTCTATGAGACCGGCAAGAAGATGATCGAGCTCGCCGACAAGGTCGCCGACGAGGGCTACGACGCCGTGTTCCTGATGGGCGTCGGCGGCACCTGGGACGAGCTCATGCAGCTCGAGTACCTCATGAACAAGTTCGGCGACCGCGACCTCGAGGTCTACCTGATCCACGCCGCCGAGTGGAACGTCATGGGCCACAAGCGCATGACCGAGAAGTCCGTCGTGCTCACCGCCTCCGAGTCCGGCACCACCCCCGAGGTCCTCGAGGCCGTCAAGAAGATGAAGGAAAAGGGCATTCGCGTCTACGCCATGACCAAGCCCGAGGGCCCCATCGGCCAGGCTGTCGGTGCCGAGAACTGCGTCAAGATGGCTTCCGATCACGGTAACGGCGGCTGCGAGATGGGCTACTACCTCGCCGACTGCTTCGGCCTGCGCCTGCTCAACCGCCGCGGCTGCTTCCCGCAGTTCGACAAGTTTATCGAGCAGACCAAGGATGTTTGGACCCACCTGGTCGACATCCGCAAGAGCTTCGAGCCGCGCGCCGAGGAGCTCGCCAAGAAGTACGCCCTGGCCCCCTACACCATGTTCATCGGCTCCGGCGCCCTGTGGGGCGAGACGATCCTGTTCTCGATGTGCATCCTCGAGGAGATGCAGTGGAAGCGCACCCGCTACATCACCTCGGCCGACTTCTTCCACGGCACCCTCGAGCTCGTGGAGCCCGGCGTCCCCGTGTTCCTGTTCATGGGCGAGGACGAGAACCGCAAGCTCGACGAGCGCGTCCGCGCCTTCCTGAACCGCGGCGTGACCGGCGACACCGACATCAACATCATCGACACCGCCGAGTTCGCGATCCCCGGCCTTGACGACGAGTTCCGCGTCATCGTCTCCCCGTGGATTCTCTCCTCGCTGATCACCGATCGCCTTGCCGCTTACTACGAGACGGTCACCAAGCACAACCTCAACTACCGTCGTTACTATCACCAGTTCGACTACTAAGAGCAAATAACGTTTGTGTAATTGGGCCCCGCTCCTATATGGAACGGGGCCCCGTTTGGGTTGGAGAGTAATTATGAGCTACCCCCAGCTTGCCGTTATGAATATCAGCCATCGCTACTTTGATCTTGAGGAGTTCTTTTCTTCGGCAGCGGCCTCGGGCTATACGTGTTGCGAGCTTTGGACCGGGGCGATGCATCTGTATGTCGATTGCCATGGATACGATTCGCTCGAGCAGGTGCGGGAGCTGTCACAGCGGTATGGGGTTCGGATTGTGGGGCTTTGTCCCGAACAGAACAACCCCAAGCCGTGGAATATCGCGGCGCGCGGGAATGAGGCGCGTGCCCGCACACTCGCGTACTTTAAGAACGTTGTAGATATTGCGGAGGAACTTGGAGCCGAGCAGGTCATGGTTTCGAGCGGCTGGGCATTTTTGAACGAGCCGATTGAGGACGCGTGGGGTCGCAGCGCCTCGATGCTGCGTGCGATTGCCGAACATGCGGGAGAGCGCGGCGTGCGACTGGTGCTCGAGGCCCTACAGCCGGTTGAGTCGATGATCGTGAACTCGGCGGCCGATACGAAGCGCATGATCGAGGCGGTTGATCATCCGGCACTTAAGGCGTGTCTGGATTTGGGCGCTATGGCGGTGGCAGGGGATACCATCGACGATTATTTCGATCTACTTGGCGATGATGTCGCCCACGTGCATTTTGTCGATGTTGCGGCAGATGGCACGACGCATCTTGCCTGGGGTGACGGCGACCGCGATATGCGCGCCGACCTAGATAGGCTGGTGTCGCGCGGCTATCGCGGAGTTGTTTCGGCCGAGACCTATGATTGGCGCTATTTCGCCAATCCCGCGGCAGCCGACGCTCAGGTTATGGCGGAGTACCGACGCGCGATTGGCGCCTAGGTGGGGTTGGGTTGCGGCAATCTGCCCCATGTTTCCAAATGAATACGGCGTGAGCGGCTGTAACGGATTTTCCCCGCAAACACTCTAGTATGCTAAAGTACCCAGAAGACCGGCGGAGCTATGCCGGTCTTCTGCTCTATATGAAACACAGCATGAGGAGGCTCACCAGATGACGGCCACACCGTGGGGATTCCGGGACATATTGCCCGAGGAGGCTCAGGCGCGCGAGGAGATCGCGCTGACGGTGAAGGGCTGCTTTAGGGAGCATCATTACCTGCCGGTCGAGACGCCGCTACTCGAGGACAAGGGTTCGCTCGAGGAAGGCGGCCGCATTGCGGACACGCCGTTTAAGCTCTTTGACGATGATGGCCGCCTACTGGTGGTCCGTCCCGACAACACATTGCCGATCGTGCGTCTGGTTTCGACCCGCATGCACGCTGCCGACCTGCCCCTGCGCCTTCGATACGAGGCGCCGGTGGTTCGCGAGTGCCAGCGCAATGCCGGTGGCTCGCGTCAGTTTACACAGCTGGGCTTTGAGCTTATCGGTGCGGGCGATACCGCGGGCGATGTCGAGATCGTCTCGCTCGTGGCCGAGGCCGTGCGTAAGCTGGCACTGCCCGATGCGCGCATTATCGCAGGTAGCGTGCGTCCGTTTAAGGAACTGCTCGCGGCGTGCGAGGATCGCGAGCTGGCCGCCGAGGCCCTGCGCTGCGTGCACGCCAACGACTTTGTGGGCCTCGATGCCCGCGTGGCGGCAAGCACCGAGTCCGATGCCGTCAAGGCCGCCATTAGCGAGCTGCCGCGTCTGCACGGCGGTGCCGAGGTACTCGACCGCGCGGACGCGCTGCTGGAGGCCGCCGGTATCGTCGCGCCGCTGACGCGCGAACTGCGTGCCCTGGTTGAGGGCCTGGCACCCGAGGACGCCCAGGTGCTGTCGTTCGACTTCTCTATCATGAACTCTTTCGATTACTACACGGGCCTGGTCTTTAAGGCTTATGCCGGCGGACTGCCCGATCCGGTCGGTTCGGGCGGACGCTATGACTCCATCTTTACCGGCGCATTTGGCGACGGTATCGAGGTGCCGGCGGCGGGCTTCGCCTTTTCGCTCGAGCGCCTGGAGGCCGCGCGCACCTCGGCCGAGGATGCCGCTTCCGACGGCGATCACGCCGCGGGCCGTGGCGCCGAGGGCCCGCTGCGCATCGCTGTGCCCAAGGGCTCGCTTAAGGCCGACACGCTCGACGTGCTCGAGGCCGCGGGCCTGGATGTCTCTGAGCTGCGTGACCCCGGCCGTCACCTGATCGTGCGCGGTCGCGACACGCGTGCCGGCGAGGGCGTGGTCGGAGATATCGAGTTTGTCATTGTGCGCCCCAGCGACGCGCCCGCCTTTGTGGGCTGCGGCGGTGCCGATTGCGGCATCTGCGGTTGGGACTCGCTTATCGAGGCAGACCTCAACCTGCTGCAGCTGGTCGATCTGGGCTACGGCCTGTGCACCTTTATCGAGGCGGAGCCCGCGTGGCGCGCCGGCCAGGCCGAGCGCAACTATGCCCGCCGCGGGTCGCTTCGCGTGGCCACCAAGTACCCGCGCATCGCGAGCGCCTGGTATGCCGAGCGCGGCGTGAACGCCGACATCGTTTCGCTGCACGGCAACATCGAGCTGGGCCCCATTGTCGGCATGACCGACCGTATCGTAGACATCACCGCCACGGGCGCCACGCTGCGTGACAACGACCTGGTTATTACTGGTCGCATTATGGACTGCACGGCGCGCTTCTTCGTCAATCCGGGTGCCGCTCGCTTGGATCCGCGCGTGCGTAATCTGGCAGATCGCCTGGCCGCGGCCGTGAAGGACAAGCATTTTGAGCCCGTCGCGGGCTCGGCGCAATAGCGCGAGCACGCACGGGCGCCCCAACGTCCGGGCTGCGGGCTGATTGGCGCCGCCGCCCGGCCTTTCGTTTTTCAGACGCAACATCGACCGATAGGGGATACCGATATGAAGACCATCAAGCTTGCTCCCGGTGAGCGCCTCGTTACCAACCAGCTCAACCGCAAGGGCGTGCTGCCGCAAAACATCATCGACGCCGCCCGCGATATCGTGGCCAACGTGCGTGCCAACGGGGATGCCGCGGTGCGCGATTACTGTCAGCGTTTTGACGGCGTTGAGCTGCAGAGCTTCCGTCTGCCGCAAGAGCAGATCGATGCCGCGCTCGAAGGCCTCGATCCGGCCTTTGTCGCCGCGCTCGAGAAGGCCGCGCGCCAGATTCGCGAGTTCCACCAGCGCGAGGTCGAACAGAGCTGGCTTACCACGCGCCCGGACGGCACGATGCTCGGCGTTAAGGTGACCCCGCTCGCGGCGGCTGGCATCTATGTGCCGGGCGGTCGCGCGCAGTATCCCTCCACGGTGCTCATGAACGCCATTCCCGCCAAGGTCGCCGGCGTCAAGCGCGTGGTCATGGTGACCCCGCCGCAAAAAGACGGCCTGATCAGCCCCTACACGCTCGCCGCGGCAAAACTCGGCGGCGTGGACGAAATCTATATGGTGGGCGGCGCCCAGGCCGTGGCCGCGCTGGCGTACGGTACCGAGAGCATTCCGCGTGTCGATAAAATCACCGGTCCGGGCAACGCTTTTGTTGCCGCTGCCAAGCAGATTGTCTCGGGCGACGTGGGAATCGACATGGTCGCTGGCCCGTCCGAGGTCTGCGTGCTGGCCGATGCCACGGCCAAGCCCATGGTGGTCGCGGCAGACCTGACGGCCCAGGCCGAGCACGATCCGCTGGCAGCCTGCTATCTGGTGACTTGCGACGAGCAGTTTGCGCGCGAGGTCGAGGCTGGCATCGACATCCTGGTGGCGCAGTCGCCGCGTGCCGAGATCACGCGCGCTTCGCTCGACAACGAAGGCACCATCGTGGTGGCCGCCGACATGGCTGCCGCCGTCGAGGCCGTGAACACCGTGGCGCCCGAACACCTGGAGCTGCACTGCAAGGATGCGATGGGCCTGCTTGGCGGCATTCGCAACGCCGGCGCCATCTTTGTGGGCGCTTGGAGCTCCGAGCCGCTTGGCGATTATGTTGCCGGCCCCAACCACACGCTGCCGACCGGCGGTACGGCCATGTTCTCCAACCCGCTTTCGGTCGAAGAGTTCGTTAAGCGCTCGAGCGTCATTTGCTATACGCCCGAGGGTCTGCTCTCCGACGCTCCCGCTACGCAGCGCCTGGCCGAGGCCGAGGGCCTGTGGGCGCACGCGCTCTCTGCCGCCCTGCGTCGTCGCGTGCTGGAGCAGGGCGAGGATGCCGTGAGTGCCGAGTCGCTGGCTGCAGCCGACCTGACCAAGGTCGCCTGGCCGGGCGATACGACCGTGACGGTCGCCGAGGGCGTGGACCTGGCGGCTGCAGGCTCGGATAGCGCTGGCGCGACCGGCGAGGAGGCCTAATATGGCCGAGCTGACGCCCCGCATGAAGGAGCTCGTCCAGCCCTACTTGGCCGGCATTGAGCCCTACGATCCCAACTTTACGCCCACGCGCATCAACCTTTCGGCCAACGAGAACACCTATCCCGTGCCGGCCGGCGTGCGCGAGGCGATTGACGCGGCGCTCGCCGCTACGCCGCTCAACCGCTATCCCGATCCCATGTCCAACGACCTGCGCGACGAGCTGGCCGCTTGGCATGGCGTGACGCGCGAGAGCATCTGCGTGGGCAATGGCGGCGACGAGCTGCTCTATAACTATCTGCTGGCGTTTGGCGGCGCGGGGCGGACCCTGCTCAACTGCCCGCCGTGCTTTAGCGAGTACGCGTTCTTTGCGTCGCTCTGTCAGACCGAGGTGCGCGACGTGTGGCGTGATCCGGCGACCTTTGAGCTCGACCAGGCAGCCGTGCTCGCCGCGGCACCGGAGTGCAACCTGGCCATCGTGACCTCGCCCAACAATCCCACGGGCGATGTGGCGCCGCTCGACTTTGTCGCGGCCCTGTGCGATGCGTGCCCCGGCATGGTCATGGTCGACGAGGCCTACGTTGAGTTTGCCGACGATTCGTTTGGCGCGGCCACCACGGCGCAAGGCCTTATCGCCGAGCATCCCAACCTGGTGATTCTGCACACGCTGTCCAAGGCGTTTGGCGCCGCCGGCACGCGCCTGGGCTATGTGATCGCGGCGCCCGAGGTTATTGACGTGTTCGCGGCGATTCGCCAGATTTATTCGGTTAACGTTCTGAGCCAGGCCGCCGCGCTTGCCTGCGTGCGTGCCCGCGATGCGTACGCGCCCGTGGTGGCACAGGTTGCATCCGAGCGCGAGCGCGAGCTGTGCGCCCTGCGCGCAATGGCTGCCGAGGGTCTGACCGTGGAGGCGTGGGCGAGTGCGGCGAACTTTGTGCTCGTGCGCACGCCGCATGCCACGCGCGTGCGCGAGCGTCTGCGCGACGAGTATTCGATTTTGGTGCGCGACTTTAGCTACGCGCCGGGGCTCGCGGACTGCCTACGCATTACCGTGGGTACCCCGCAGGAAAACGACGAGGTGCTGGCTGCGTTTGCCGCGCTGGTGAAGGAGGAGATGTAGATGGGCCGTTATGCCGAGGTGACCCGCAAGACGGGGGAGACCGATATTGTCGTCAAGCTCGACCTGGACGGGAGCGGCGTGTGCGATATCTCGACCGGCGTGCCGTTTTTCGACCACATGCTCAACGCTTTTGGCCGCCATGGTCTGTTCGATCTGACGGTGCACGCGGTAGGCGACGTGGAGGTCGATGCGCACCACACCGTCGAGGACGCGGGTATTGTGCTGGGCGAGGCATTTTGCCGGGCGCTGGGCGACAAGGCGGGCATTACGCGCTTTGCCGACGCGGCGATCGCCATGGACGAGACACTTGTGATGGCTGCTGTTGATATTTCGGGCCGCGGGCAGGCCTACTGCGAGCTGCCCGTGCCGACCGAGCGCGTGGGCAGCTTCGATACCGAGCTGGCCGTCGAGTTCTTCTACGCCTTTGCGCGCGACGCCAAGCTCACGCTGCACGTGCGCGAGCTGGCGGGCAGCAACTCGCATCACATTATCGAGGCCGCCTTTAAGGCCGTGGGTCGCACGATGCGCCATGCCTGTGAGCTGGATCCCCGCGTGCAGGGCATCCCCAGCACCAAGGGCTCACTGTAGCTGACGGATCGCACAAACCACCACTAAGGTGCCTGTCCCCTTTGTGGTGGTTTTGGATGATGGGAAAAGGGAGGGTCGCGTGGGCGAACCGAAGATCGTGGTGGTCGACTACCACAAGGGCAACTTATCGAGTGTTGTGCGCGGGCTTGCGCGCGCCGGTGCCGCCGCCTGCACATCGGACGATCCGGAGCAGATCCGCAATGCCGACGGCCTGGTCATCCCGGGCGTGGGCGCGTTCTATGACGCGATCGCCTTTATGCGCCAGAGCGGCGAGGCGGATGCGGTGCTCGATGCCGTCGCCGCCGGAACTCCGCTGCTCGGTATCTGCCTGGGCCTTCAGCTATTTTTCGAGCGCGGCAACGAGGGCGTGCCTGCGGACGAGGGCGCGGTTGCCGATGGCAACACCCCCGAGCAGGCTGGCGGTCCCTGGGCCGATGGCCTGGGTATTATGCGTGGCTCGTGCACGCGCTTGAAATCGAGTCGCCTGAAGGTGCCGCACGTGGGCTGGGACCAGGTGCACATGACGCCCGCCGGTGCGGCCGACCCGCTGCTCGCCGGTTTTGCCGAGGGTGCCAACATGTATTTCACCCACAGCTACGCGGTGGCCGACGATGCCGATGCCGCCGATGTGCTGGCGCGCACGCACTATACGCGGAGCTTCCCGTGCATCGTGCGTCACGGCAACGTGTGGGGCTGCCAGTTCCATCCCGAGAAATCCTCCGCGCTGGGTCAGCGCATCCTTAAGAACTTCGTCAACATCGTCGAGGAGGCCGGCCGATGATCCTGTTTCCAGCAATCGATCTGATCGGTGGCAAGGTCGTGCGCCTGGAGCGCGGTGACCGCAGCCGCTGCAAGGTATATTCCGACGACCCCGTGGCAGTCGCCCGCTCATTTGCCGCGCAGGGTACGAGCTGGGTGCACGTCGTCGACCTGTCTGCTGCCTTTGGCGAGGACGAGGACACGTGCGCTGCCAACTCGGCGGCGATTAAGGGCATCTGCGGCATCGACGGTCTGTCTGTGGACGTGGGCGGCGGCGTTCGCTCGCTTGCACGCATCGACGAGTTGGCCGGCTACGGCGCGCGTCGCATCGCACTGGGCACGGTGCTCGTGACCGAGCCGGGTTTTGCCGAGGTGGCGGCCCAAGGCTTTGGTGAGTTGCTGGTGGCAGACATCGCCGCGCGCGACGGTCAGGTCAAGGTGAACGGCTGGCGTGATGGCGCGGGCGTGTCACTCGACGATGCCGTGGCACAGCTTTCCGAGCTGGGCTTTAAGCATCTGGTGTATACCGACATTGCGCGCGATGGCATGCAGACGGGCATCGATGTGGCGGCGTATCGCCATGTGGCCGAGGTCGCGGGCTTTCCCGTCGTGGCATCGGGCGGCATCTCGACGCTCGACGACATCCGCGCGCTGGCCGCGGTGGGTGGGGGCGCGATTGAAGGTGCCATCACCGGTCGCGCGCTCTACGAGGGAAACTTTACGCTGGCCCAGGCGCTGGCCGCCGCCCGAGGGGAGGAGTAACTCATGCTTACCAAACGCGTGATTCCCTGCCTGGACGTCAAGGACGGCCGTGTGGTCAAGGGCGTCAACTTTGTGAGCTTGCGCGATGCGGGCGATCCGGTGGAGCTGGCGCGCGCCTACGACCGCGAGGGTGCGGACGAGGTTGTCTTCCTGGACATTACCGCCACGAGCGACAACCGTGCGACGACTATCGAGATGGCGGCGCATGCAGCCGAGGAGCTCGCTATTCCCTATACCGTGGGCGGCGGTTTCCGCGACTTGGCGGGCATGCGGACCATGGTTGCCGCCGGCGCCGACAAGGTGTCGCTTAACTCTGCCGCCGTGCGCGATCCGTCGTTGATCAGCCAGGCCGCCGCGGCGTTTGGCAGCCAGGCCGTGGTCGTGGCGATCGATGCCAAGCGCGTCGGTTTGCCCGGCGCATCCGGTGCCGACAAGTGGGAAGTCTTTACCGCAGGAGGCCGCAACGCCACGGGTATCGACGCGGTGGCGTGGGCCGAGGAGGCGGCTCGTCGCGGCGCCGGCGAGATCTTGTTGACCAGCATGGACCGCGACGGCACCAAGGCCGGCTTTGACCTGGCGCTCACCCGCGCCGTGGCCCGTGCGGTGCCGATTCCGGTGATTGCGAGCGGCGGCGTGGGCACGCTCGAACATTTTGCCGAGGGCGTGATCGAGGGCGAGGCCGATGCCGTGCTGGCGGCGAGCGTCTTTCACTTTGGAACCTTCAGCATTCGCGAAGTCAAAGAGTATATGGCCTCTCAAGGCATCCCTGTCAGGTTGGACTTCTAGCGCTGCGGCTTGTCCAGGCACCCGACCTTCCGGCTCCAACCCTCCTCGCGTACTTAAGTACGCGTCGTCGGGCTTGTCGCTCGGAATCTCGGGCACCTGGACAACCCTCGCCGACCTGTGGGGCTTTAATTGGGGAGAGAAATGGAAGAGATAGCCGATCCCTCAAAGCTCAAATACGACGCCAGTGGGCTGATTCCTTGTGTGGTCCAGCAGTATGACACCGGCGAGGTGCTTATGGTTGCCTGGATGAACGAGGAGTCGGTGGGGTTGACGCTCAAGACCGGCACCACGTGGTTTTGGAGCCGCAGTCGCCAGGAGCTCTGGAACAAGGGCGCGACGAGCGGCAATATGCAAGCGGTCAAGGAGCTCTGGGCCGACTGCGATAGCGATACGCTGCTGGTCAAGGTTGACTCGCCGGGTCCGGCCTGCCACACCGGCAACCGTACCTGCTTCTTTAAGAAACTCGCGTAGGACGGGCGCTCGACTAGGCGCTTGGCCAACCAGAAAGGATTGAACTATGGGTGTGCGCACCGCAAACGTTCAGGATGGAAATATCGGTGAGACGCTGACAGGTCTGGCCGAGGTGATTCACGGTCGTCGTGATGCATCGCCGCAGGAGAGCTATACCGCGCGTCTGCTGACCGACGTCGAGGATGAGCTGCTCAAGAAGCTTGCCGAGGAGTCGAGCGAGGTGATCATGGCCTGCAAGGATAACGATCACGATCACATCCGCTACGAGGCCGGCGACCTGGTCTACCACCTGCTCGTGACGCTCGAGCGCTACGGTATCACCCTCGACGAGCTTGCCGGCGAACTCAACGCCCGCCGCCACTAGTCATTGGGGACGTTCTTAAACGACCAGTTAGGCGAGGGGCGTGGATTCCCATTCGCCGGTGGCGTGGGGGATGTCGAAGGTTCGATAACCGCAGTCGTAGGCGTGCGCCTGGGCCTCGCGGATGTTCCAGCAGATATCGCAGGCGCGGTGCGCGTCCGAGCCAAAGGTGATCGGCACTTCGGCATGGGCAAAGCAGCGCAAAAGACCGGTTGCGGGGTAGTAGTCGCCCAAGCCCTTGCGCGGCGCGGCCGTCGAGACCTCAACGCGGCGGCCCGTATCGTGCGCGCACTCTGCCATCTGCTGCCAAAACGGTGCGGGGTCAAAATCGGGCGCAAAGCCTTCCTTCGAAAAGCGCATGACCAGGTCGGGGTGAGCCATCACATCAAAGTTGAGCGGGCTCTCGCAGGCGCGGCACCAGTCATCGACATAGCGCTCCCACACGCCGCGTACCCCCAGGTTTTCCCAAACGTGCAAGTTGGTGTCATCGTCGATCCAGCCGCAGCGCGAATCGGGCGTATCGGGACGAGCGACGTCCTCCGTTCCCGCCGTACCCGCGGCACCGGCCATGATATCGCCTGGGTTGCCAATCCAGTGCACACTGCCCAGGCGCACGACGGCGCCCTGGGACCAGCGCTCAACCAAAGGCTCGCAGCCCTCGTACCAATCGCATTCGAAACCGTAGATAAAGGTGAGTTCTGGCGCAATCTGAGCGGCAAGATTGCGAGCGTCCTCAAAAGCCAGACGATGCGCCGGGAGGTCGCCCTCAGTAACCTGCACCTCGCAGTTAGCATCCATGCTGGCGGGCAGGGTGAGATGGTCGGTCGAGACCATGACGCGGCAGCCGGCCGCAGCAGCGGCACGGACGTTGTCCTCAAACGAGGCATGTCCGTCCGAAAACGAGGTGTGGGTATGGCAATCGACCAGCGGGCACATGGGCATAGCGGCTCCTTTGCGTCAAGCGAATCCGCTTCATTGTAATGGCGCAGCTCTCAACACGCCGGGCACGCCGGGGATCGAAATCGATTGGAAAGGTTGCGCGGCGCGTGGTGCGGCCTCGCTTGCTCTCAAAACGTGTACGTCAGCCTCCAAAACCGACAAATAATGACATGTTTGGAGGCTGACGTACACGTTTGGATGGGGGCGAGGGCGGCGACGGACGAAAGTCACGCTTGTGCCACGTCCGATGTGCTAGCGTTTGGATGAACAAAACGAGCCCGCGCGGAAAGGAGCCGGACCGTATGCCATGCGATAGCACATCTCCGCTGTCCCGCGAGACCGATGCGCCCGAGACCATCGTCAAGCTGGAATGCGACATCGACGATGCGTCGCCCGAGGTGCTCGCCTACGCCGCCGACCGCCTGCGCGAGGCCGGTGCGCGCGAGGTGCACTGGCTGCCCGTCTATTGCAAGAAAGGCCGTCCCGGCTGGCAGCTGCAGGTGATTTGCTCGCATGAGGATATCGAACGCCTACAGACGATTATCTTTTTGGAAACCACGACCAATGGCATCCGCCGCCAGGTTATGGAGCGCGTTTGCCTGCCACGCCGCTTTGAGCAGGTGACGACGCCGTGGGGCGAGGTATCCGTTAAAGTGGCAACCCTGCCCGACGGCAGCGAGCGTGCAGCGCCCGAGTACGAGGACTGCGCCCGTCTCGCCCGCGAGCACAATGTGCCGCTCCAGCGCGTGATGCAGGCGGCACAAGCCGCGGCACTGCGATTTGAGTAACGCGGCCGGTGGCGACATCCTGCGCCCAGCCATATCAACCCCATTCGAAAGGATCTCCCCATGAAATACCTCATCGCCTCCGACATCCATGGCTCGGCATATTGGACCGAGCGCCTGGTCGCCGCCATCGAGTCCGAGCAGCCCGACCGCATCGTCCTGCTGGGCGACCTGCTCTACCACGGTCCGCGCAACGACCTGCCGCGCGATTACGCCCCCAAGCGCGTAACCCCGCTGCTCAACGCCCTGGCTGACCGCATCATCGCGGTGCGCGGCAACTGCGACGCCGAGGTCGACCAGATGGTGCTCGACTTCCCTGTCATGGCCGACTACGCCACGCTGTTCGACGAGACCGGCCGCGAGCTGTTCCTGACGCACGGCCACGTCTTTGGCGCCGGCATGCACAACAGCGTCGACCACACGCCCGCACTGCCCGAGGGCTCCGCGCTCGTCTACGGCCATACGCACATCAAGATCAACGAGGAGAGCGCCGCGCACCCGGGCCTGTGGCTTTTCAACCCCGGCAGTGTGAGCATTCCCAAGGACGGTACGCACAGCTACGGCATCTACGAGGGCGGCACGTTCCGCCACGTGGTCATGGAGGAGGAGTAGCCATGGCGCAGCACATGGCTCAGCAAAATGCCGAGGGTTCGCGCGATCTGTCCACGCTGGTAGACGCGTCGACCGAGCTGCAGCATCTGGTGCAGACCATCTGGCGTCTGCGTCAGCCCGATGGCTGCCCGTGGGACCGTGAGCAGACGCACCGCAGCATTGGCAAGAACATGATCGAGGAGGCCTACGAGGCGCTCGACTGCATCGAGGCGGACGACGCGGTTCACCTACGCGAGGAGCTGGGCGACGTGCTCATGCAGGTAGTGCTGCATGCGCAGATTGCGGCCGACGCCGGCGAGTTTACACTGGCCGACGTGGCGCGCGATATCGACGCCAAGCTCATTCGTCGCCACCCGCACGTGTTTGGCGATGCGGATGCCGACAGCTCCGACGAGGTGCTCAAGATTTGGGACGAGGTCAAGCTTGCCGAGAAAGCCGCCAAGGACAAGGCCGTGGCGGCGGGTGAGGCCACGCCCGAGGGCCTGCTCGACGGCGTGCCCACGCATCTGCCGGCGCTGATGCAGGCTCAGAAGGTCTCGCGCAAGGCAGCTGCCGTGGGCTTTGAGTGGGAGACGGTCCAGGATGTGTGGGACGAGGTCGCCGAGGAGCGTGCCGAGTTTGAGGCCGAGGCCCCTGGCTCACCCGAGCGCGAAATGGAGTTTGGCGACCTGCTCTTTGCCTTGGTCAACGTCGCGCGCAAGGAGGGCATTGACGCCGAGAGCGCCCTTCGTGCCAGCACGGCAAAGTTCCGCCGCCGCTGGGCCGCGATGGAGCAGATGGCGGCCGATGCCCACGTGGATCTTGCCGAGCTTTCGACCCACGGCCTCAACGACCTGTGGGATGCCGCAAAGGCGGAGGAGTAAGACTGCGGGAACGACGGGCTGACACGCCTCATCGTTCCCGCTAAATTTTTCGAAAATCAAGTGTATCCCTCGGCTAACTTAGGGCATAATGCAAAAAGTGCGACATGGCTAACTTACGGAGGCGCACCGACGGTGCGCGGTCAGCCGGTCGCTTGCATCCATTACGTTTCCAAGTGAGAGGGAGACAACATGAGCGATATTTTGGACGTCTACGGTCGCGAGGTGCTCGACAGCCGCGGCAATCCTACCGTCGAGGTCGAGGTCGTGCTCGAGGACGGCAGCTTTGGCCGCGCAATGGTGCCTTCGGGTGCTTCGACCGGTGCCTTTGAGGCATGCGAACTGCGCGATGGCGACAAGGGCCGCTACCTGGGCAAGGGCGTTTCGCAGGCGGTCGAGCACGTCAACAACGAGTGCGCTAACGCCGTCGTGGGTCTCGACGCCTTCGACCAGCGCGCCGTCGATGCCGCGCTGATTGCCGCGGACGGTACCCCCAACAAGACCAAGCTCGGTGCCAACGCCATCCTGGGCGTGTCGCTGGCCGTCGCCCGCGCCGCTGCCGAGTCGGCGGGCCTGTCGCTGTACCAGTACCTGGGCGGCGTCAACGCTCATCTGCTGCCCACGCCCATGATGAACATCCTCAACGGCGGCGTGCATGCCGACAACAACGTCGACTTCCAGGAGTTCATGATCATGCCGGTGGGCGCCCCGAGCTTTGCCGAGGGCCTGCGTTGGTGCGCCGAGGTCTACCACACCCTCAAGGGCGTGCTGCACGAGGCCGGCCTGGGCGGCGGCGTGGGCGACGAGGGCGGCTTTGCCCCCAACCTTAAGACCAATGCCGAGCCGTTCGAGTACATCACCAAGGCCGTGGAGAAGGCCGGCTTTAAGCCCGGCGTCGACTTCATGTACGCCATGGACCCGGCCTCGACCGAGTTCTACAACGCCGAGACCGGCATGTATGAGCTCAAGGGCGAGGGCGTGGAGTACACGAGTGCCCAGATGGTTGATTACTGGGAGAAGCTCGTCGACACCTATCCCATCATTTCTATCGAGGACGGCATGGCCGAGGAAGACTGGGACGGCTGGGTCGAGCTTACCCGCCGCATTGGCAACAAGGTGCAGCTGGTGGGCGACGACCTGTTCGTCACCAACACCGAGCGCCTCAAGAAGGGCATCGAGCTGGGTGCCGCCAACGCGATCCTGGTCAAGGTCAACCAGATCGGCACGCTCACCGAGTCACTCGAGGCCATCGAGACCGCCAAGGAGGCCGGCTACGCTTGCATCGTGAGCCACCGTTCCGGCGAGACCGAGGACTCCACGATCGCCGACCTGGTCGTGGGCGTCAACGCCGGCCAGATCAAGTCGGGCGCCCCGTGCCGCAGCGACCGCATCGCCAAGTACAACCAGCTCATCCGCATCGAGGACGAGCTCGAGGGCAGCGCGCGCTACGCCGGCAAGGCCGCGTTCTACAACATTCGCTAAACGGGCGAATTTGGCGAGGGGGAGGCTGACTCGGTTCCGCCTCGCCTTGGCAGGATACCGCAAAGCGCTATGGGCGCTGGGCCATACGGCTCAGCGCCTTTTTTATGTCGAGCAAAGGCTGGCGAAGGCGGTGCGGGCGCTCGTGCTATAACTAGAATACTTAGCGCAAACAAACCTCAACCGCACAAGGCGCACATGGATCAGATTTACGACAACAGGTACTATTCCGCCGGTTCGCGTGAGCCGTCGCCTCGCCGTGCGCGCACGGTGCAGCTCGGTGGGTCCGCCTACGCCGGCGCCGACCGCTCCATGCAGCGCCCGACAAGTACCTCGCGCCCCAATGCTCAAGTGAATACTTCGACAGATGGACCAGTGCGCCCGGCACGTTCGTCGCATGCTCAGCGCTCGTCGGCTCAAACGCACGATAGGTCGAGCAGGCCCTCGAACCGTTTTTCGGGCTCGGACTTTATGCACTACGCCAACGACAACGCGGTGGTCAAGGCGATCTACGACTTTACCCACGGTCCTCAGCGAGGGCTATTCATCGGCATCGTCGTTGCCCTGGTGCTCGTGAGCCTGTATTTCCCCGTGCGCGACCTGTACGTGGCAAAGCGTTCGAGCGATATCTTGACCAAGCAGGTCGAGATTCGCCAGCAATACAATGATGGGCTGCAAAAAAGCGTCGACAAGCTGCTCTCGGAGGAGGGTATCAAGGATGCGGCATCCGAGGACCTGGGCTTGGTGATGCCCGGCGAGAAGAGGATTGAAGTGCAGGGCCTGGACGGCGATTCGGATGCCTCGTCGAGCCAGAAGTCGTCGAACGCCAAGAAGGCCAGCGAAGTTGCCAAGGAAATCGAAGAAGTCGGTAAGGACGCGCCGTGGTACATCCAAGCGCTCGACATGCTGTTTGGGTTTAACGGCGTCGAGGGCCAGACGGTCGTGTCCAACGGCAAATAGCGCCCGGAGGGGAGCCCGCAATGACAAATTGCAAACGCTATAAGGTAGCCGCGATCGACCTGGGAACGGTGTCGTCGCGACTGGTGCTGGCGCAGGTCGAGGCCGGGGCGATCGTGGAATCGTCCAAGCATACCGAGATCACCGACTTGGGCGAGGGCGTGGACGCGACGGGGCGCTTTTGCGAGGCGGCCGTTGAGCGCGTGCTCGCTGCGTGCCGCATGTTTGTGGACGAAGCCCGTGCCTTTGGGGCCGCGTGCATCTGCACCACGTGCACGAGCGCCGCACGCGATGCGTCCAATGCTGCCCTGCTGCTGGACGGCCTGCGCGATCTGGGGCTCGAACCGCAGGTGATTCCGGGCGAGGTTGAGGCGCGCCTGACGTTTTTTGGCGTAGCGCACGACTTTGCAGGCGAGCGCATCATCGTCGCCGATTCGGGTGGCGGCTCCACGGAGCTCGCGACGGGCGTCTATGCGCCTGAGCGCGGGGTCTTTGCGCTGGAGGGAACGCGCTCACTGGACATCGGTTGCCGTCGCGTGACGGAGCGGTTTTTCTCGGCGCTGCCGCCCGCACGCGGCGAGCTTGCTGCCGCTGCCTCGTGGGCAGGCGAGCAGTTCGCCGCCTATTTTGAAGGCCTGCCCAGCGACTTTGAGCGCGCCGAGCGTCTGGTCGCGGTGGGTGGCACGGTGACTACGCTGGTGGCTCTGGTCCACGAGCTGGAACCGTACGATTCGAGCTTTGTTCACCTACGCGAGCTGTCGCTGGAGCAGGTCTCGGCCGCTATCGAGCGCATGTCTGTGTTGGACGCGGAAGGCATCGCCGCGCTACCGGGTGTACAGCCCAAACGCGCGGGCGTGATCTTGGCTGGCGCCGTGGTGATCCGCGAACTCATGCGTGCCGGCGGCTACAAGACGCTCACCGTAAGCGAGAACAGCCTACTCGCCGGCATGGCCGCCACCATCAACGAGACTCTCGACGGCGCGACCCCCACCATCGGCTGGACCCCGAGCCTGAGTGCTCTTTAACCGTCTTCCTCTGAGTTGCGGTGAAATAGTTCCTAAATAAGCTGGTAAACGGGGGTGCGGACAGAAAGTTGGACCGTGAAGCGGTCCGGACTGGAGGTTCGCATG
>CABRID010000036.1 GCA_902470895.1 uncultured Collinsella sp. | reverse complement strand
ACGCCGGCGCCCGATGGGGAGACGGCGAGTTAGCCGGCAGGTCGGCATGTCAATCCTGGTCTAACAGAGCCTTAAAAAATCATCCCGCGGGGCTTGTGGCTCACGCGGGATGATGGCCTCTTATTTTTTCTTGTCCTGCTCCAGCAGTTCGGACGGTGTGCGATCGGGCTTGCCGCCGCGGAAAATCTCGCGGCCATGCAGACGATGTTCCAGGTCACGCTCGGCCTTTTCCTCGTCAATCTTGGTCTGGCTCACCACCGGGTCCTCAATCAACGACGACACCGAGTTCACCTGCTTCTGAATGCGCTCGGCGATGGTGTCATCCATACTCACGATGCGCATCTTCCAGTCGATACTCGTGGCGTTGGATGAGCTCTTGGTCCACACGAACGTCAAAATGGCGCTCTGGTGGCCCCGCGCGGGGAACATGCCAAAGAAGGAATCGTGCTGAATGTTGCTATCCTCGTCGATATAGGCGTGAACGTTATACACCACGCGGTCGATCTTGTCGTTGAGCAGCGCGTTGGTCGCAAGCGCCGCGGCCTGGATCTGCCCGTTGGACAGCAGCTCGAGCTCGTTGGCAGACGATGTGTCCAACACCGTCACCTCGACCGTGCCCGTACGCTCATCGGCTTCATCGACGGTAAAGTCGAGCGGGAACTGCGTAAAGCCGTTGCCCCACTCGAGTCCACCCTTGAGTGCTGTAGAAACGGTATCAACCGAAACGCTCTCGGACAGGTTGGCGGTATTCAGACGGCGCATCACGCCGTAGCCGATCTGCATGCCCACGATCAGCACCAAAATACCGATGACCACGGCCATCGCGGTCTTCGTAATGGTATGGCTCGCCTGCGAGCCCGAAGGATCGTCCTCGGACAGCGGGTCGATATGTTTTGCCTGGCTCGCGCGGTCCTCGCTGCGCAGCTGTGCTAGCGCCGCTTTGTCACCGCGCTTGGCCGCAGCCTCCTTCTCACGCATGCGCTCGGTACGCTTTTTGGCAAGCGTAGGATCCAAGACGCCGGATGCATCGATTTCGGAGAATAACTCCGTCACTTCTTCCGGAGTCAAAGGGTTCTTGTCAGCCATAAACTTCCTGTCATATCAATCAGTCGAGCTCGTGCGCACGCGCACCTTCGAACTGCATTCGATAGTAACGGGCATAGGTGCCGCCACGGGCGAGAAGCTGTTCATGCGTGCCACGTTCCACAACGCGACCATGCTCAACGGTCGCAATCTCATCGGCGTGTTTAATGGTCGAGAGACGGTGGGCGATGATGATTGTGGTACGGCCGCGTGCCAGCTCTTCGAGCGACTCCTGCACCGCCTCCTCGCTCTCGTTATCCAAAGCACTCGTCGCCTCGTCCAAGATCAGGATCTTGGGGTTCTTGAGAAACACGCGCGCGATGGCAACGCGCTGCTTCTGTCCGCCCGAAAGACGGCTGCCGCGCTCGCCCACCACGGTGTCGTAGCCCTGTGGAAGCGATTCGATAAAGGTATCGATATTGGCGCGACGGGCGGCGTCGGCGATCTCTTCCGCCGTAGCGCTCGGCTTGCCGTAGGCGATGTTCTCGCCAATCGTACCGTCAAACAGATAGACATCCTGCTGCACCAGGCCGATGGCGCGACGCAGGCTCTGCTGCGTCACATCACGCACGTCCTGGCCGTCGATGCTAATGGATCCGGTAGCCACGTCATAAAAGCGCGGCAGCAGCGAACAGGTCGTGGACTTGCCGCCGCCCGAAGGGCCAACCAAAGCGATGGTCTGCCCGGGCTTGATGGACAGGTCCATATGGTCGATAACGGGACGCTCGTCGGCATCGCCCTCGCCCAGCTCGACATCCTCGTAGTTAAAGCACACGTCGTGATACTCCACGGCGCCGGCAGTCACCTGCAGATCCGTAGCGCCCGGCTTGTCCTGGATATCCGGCGCGGTCGAGAGCACCTCGTCCATACGCTTAAAGCCGGCGATAGCCTTCTGATACGTTTCGGCCGAATTAACGAGTGTCTCGAGCGGCGTGCAGAACAGCGAAATATAGAGAGCGAAGGTCGCCATATCGACCGCTTGCAGCTGCCCCTGGGCGACCAGCCAGCCGCCCAGCAGCACCACGATCACATAGAGCACGCCCGAGAGCAGGCCATACGTCGCAGTATAGACGCCCATGGCGTGATACATGTTCTCCTTGGACGAAAGATAGCGATTGTTGGAGGCGCGGAACTTGAAGCGTTCGGTCTCCTCATTGGCAAAGCTCTTGACCACGCGCATGCCCGCCAGCGAATCCTGCAGCTGTGCATTGATGCCGCTGATCTTTTTGCGGTTGTCGCTAAAGACCTCGCGCATGCGCATGTTCTGCCAAAACATGATGACCGCAAACGCCGCCGCCACCACGGCCATGGCAAGCGCCAGCACCGGGGCGATGGTAAAGAGGATCACAAACGAGCCGATGATCTCGATGCCGCAGATGATGATCCACTCGGGCACGTGATGTGCCGCCTCGCAGATATCGAACAGGTCGTTGACCACGCGGCTCATCATATCGCCCGAGCTGTTGCGATCGAAGTACGCAAAGCTAAAGCGCTCATACTGGTCGAACAGGTCCTCGCGCATCTTGGACTCCATGCGCGCGCCCATCACGTGGCCCCAATAGCTCACAAAGTAGCGGCAGGCGCAGCGGATGGCATACATCAGCACCAAGCCCACCGCGATCATACCGAGCGCCTGCATAATGGCAACCTGACCCTGGGTAAAGAGCCCACCGGTCAGATTGCGCAGAATGATAGGAAACGCCAGGTCAATAGCAGCAAGCACCAGAGCGCAAACAGTATCAGCAACAAAAAGCCCCATCTGGGGCTTGTAATAAGACAAAAACCTCTTCAGCATAATCACCTTACGCGGTTTTACCAAACCGCGTTTCGTCTCGACGCTGCAAGTGCTCCATTTGGACAATCTGGCCTTCAATCGTCGGTCGCGTATATCCATACGCTTCCCTCCTCTTTTAGGCCACCTTGTCTCAAATGGAGCACTTTCGCTGACTTACACAAACCTGCGGGATCATTCCCGCTCGTTAAAGATCGGCCCCACCCAGGCGATGTGCGATGCTATCGCAGGCCAAGGCGCCTACGACGGTCTTGGCGTCTTCGATCTTGCCGTCGAGCACAGCATCGATCAGCTCGTGCAGCGGCACCAGGTCCACGTTGACGAACTCGTCATCATCGGGGTTGGGCGCGTCGAACTCGAGCTTCGTAGCCAGGTAGATGTGAATGATCTCGTCGCAGAAGCCGCAGGTCGTGACGATCGACGTCAAAAAGCGGATGCGGCCGGCCCTAAAGCCCGTCTCCTCGTGCAGCTCGCGCTTGGCGCAATCGAGCGGATCCTCGCCCGGATCGAGCTTGCCGGCGGGAATCTCGACCGTTACGCGGTCGATGGCGGTACGGTACTGACGCACTAGCACAATCTTGCCGCTCTCGCTCAGCGCCACAACGGCCGCCGCACCTGGATGGCGAATGATGTCGCGGGCGCTGCGGTGGCCGTTGGGCAGCTCAACCTCAAGACGGTGGACATCGAGGATCTTGCCCTTCCAGGCGCACTCCTCCGAAAGAATCTTCTCGTGCAGCTCGGCATCGTGCGGATCGTCGTCGCCCAGCACCAGCACCGGCTCATCAACGACCTCGCCACCGGGCTCGCCCTCGGCGTGCCCATACGTGCGACCGTCCTGCTCGACGATCTGCGCGTCCACGAGCTCTTCGTTCTTCTCGTCCATCCGTCTCATTCCTCTCGGATTTTAGGCATCCCAGGCGTCGCGGCCGCGCAGCGCGCGCAGGCCAATGTCATGACGCAGGGTCTTGCCCTCAAAATCAATCTTCTCGCAGGCCTCGTAGGCAAGGTTGCGAGCGTTCTCGAACGTGTCGCCCAGGGCGGTCACGGCAAGCACGCGGCCGCCGTTGGTCACGAGCTGGCCGTCCACCACGGCGGTGCCGGCATGGTACACGGTCACGTTCTCCATGGCCTCGGCGTCGGCGATACCGGTGATGACCTTGCCCTTCTCATAGCTGCCGGGATAGCCCGCGCTCGTCAGGACAACGGCCACGGCCCACTCGTCGCGCCAGTCGAGTTCAATCTGGTCGAGCTCGCAGTTGGCACAAGCCAGCATGACCTCGACCAGGTCGTTCTTAAGGCGCGGAAGCACGACCTGCGTCTCGGGGTCGCCAAAGCGGGCGTTGAACTCCAGCACCTTGGGGCCGGCGGGGGTGAGCATAAAGCCGCCATACAGGCAGCCGCGGTAGTCGATACCCTCGGCAGCGAGCTCGGCCACGGTCTGCTCCATGACCTTCACCATGGTGGCGTGCTCCTCGTCAGTCACGATGGGCACCGGGCTGTAGACACCCATGCCGCCGGTGTTGGGACCAAGGTCGCCCTCAAGCGCGCGCTTGTGGTCCTGCGAGGTGGCCATGGGGCGCACGGTCTTGCCGTCGGTAAAGGCCAGCAGCGAGCACTCGGGGCCGGTCAGCATTTCCTCAATGACCACGGTGTTGCCGGCATCGCCAAAGGTGCCGCCAAAGCACTCGCGCACGGCCTCCTCGGCCTGCGCAAGCTCAGTCGCCACGATAACGCCCTTGCCTGCGGCCAGGCCGTCAGCCTTCACGACCAGCGGGGCACCCTGCTCGCGCACATAGGCGAGAGCCGAAGCCTCGTCAGTAAATGAGCCGTAGGCGGCCGTCGGAATGGCGGCACGCTCCATGAGCTGCTTGGAGAATAGCTTGGAACCCTCCATCTGGGCGCCCTCGGCACCCGGGCCAAAGCAGGGAATGCCCGCCGCGCGCACGGCATCGGCAACGCCCGCCACGAGCGGAGCCTCGGGGCCAATCACCACGAGTCCGCATCCGTGGCTCTGGGCAAACGCCGCCACGGCCGCAGGATCGCAATCGTCGAGAACCACGTTCTCGCCGCAGCTCGCGGTGCCGCCGTTACCCGGCGCAATGTAGAGCTTGCCGGCGCGCGGTGATGCTGCGAGCTTAGCCGCCAGAGCATGCTCGCGGCCGCCGCTGCCCAACAACAGGATGTCGATGGTTTGAGTGTCCGCCTTCAAGGGTGCCTCCTCTATGGATGAACGGCCCGCTCCGCGCGAGCCCTTTGCAAGCAAATATACCCCTCGGCCGCCCGTCCGGGCTGCAAAGGGGTATATCGCAATAACCGTATAAACCGATTACTTCCAGAATCGGTTGATGATCTGCTCGCGATCGGCGCCGACGCCAATGAACGTCACGCGGGTGTGTGCCAGATCCTCGATAAACGCCACGTAGTCCTGAGCCTCCTGCGGCAGCTCCTCAAAGCTGCGGCAACCGGTGATGTCGCACTTCCAGCCCGGAAGCTCCTCGTAGATGGGCTTGGCGTGCTCAAAGCGAACCTGATGCTCGGGCACGCTCGTGTAGCGCTCGCCGTCGACGTCGTAGGCCACGCACACCTTGATGGTGTCGAAAGCCGAAAGCACGTCGAGCTTGGTCATGGCGATATCGGTGAGGCCGTTGACACGCGAGGCGTAGTTGGCGATGGGGCCATCGAACCAACCACAGCGACGACGACGGCCGGTAGTCACGCCGTACTCATAGCCTTCCTCGGTCAGCGTATGGCCGGCCTCGGACTCATAGGAAAGCTCGGTGGGCATGGGACCCGACCCGACACGGGTGATATAGGCCTTCATGACGCCCAGCACGCGGTCGACATTCTTCATACCGACGCCGGAGCCGGTGATGGCGCCGCCGGCGGTGCAGTTGGAAGATGTCACGTACGGATAGGTGCCGTGGTCGATGTCGAGCAGCGTTGCCTGGGCGCCCTCGAACAGCAGGTCCTTGCCCTCGTCGATCATGTTGTTGAGCAGCAGGCTCGTCTCGGTGATGTAGGGACGCAGGCGCTCGGCCATGGGCAGGTACTCGTCGCAGATCTGGTCCACGGTGTAGGTGGGCAGGTGGTAGATGAGCTCGAGCTCGGGATTCACGCGGGCAAGAGCGGTCTCCAGCTTGTCGCGGAACAGCGTCTCGTCCAGCATGTCCTGCATGCGCAGACCGATGCGGGCCATCTTGTCCTGGTAGCACGGACCGATGCCGCGCTTGGTGGTACCGATGTTCTTCTTGCCGAGCTTCTGCTCAAAAGCACCATCCAGATCGATGTGGTACGGCATGATGATGTGCGCGTTGCCACTGATCTTGAGGTTCTTGGTGGTGATGCCGTCGGCCTCGAACATGTCAATCTCCTCAAGGACAACCTTGGGGTTGACGACGCAGCCGTTACCGATCACCGACACGTGGTCGGAATACATGATGCCGGAGGGCACCTGGTGCAGGCCGTACTTCTTGCCGTTGACGACGATGGTGTGGCCGGCGTTATTACCGCCCGAATAGCGCACGACGGCATCGAAGTCGCCGGCGACCAGGTCGCAGATCTTACCCTTGCCCTCATCGCCCCACTGGGCACCGACCAAAACGGTTGACGGCATGTTTACTCCTTACATTCATGGACTGTCTACGCGCCACGCCGGCACGCAGAAGCACAAAACATTCCCAGTATACCCGTGCAACGGGCGCCTGTCCTACTCCTCGGTATGCGCCCCATCAAGCTCATAGAACTTGGTGGATGCCGGCAGGAACATCAGGTCGACGTCGCCGATCGGGCCCGAACGGTTCTTGGCCACGACGATACGCGTAACGCCCTCGTCGGGTCGATCGTCGCGCGAGGCTTCGGCCTCGTCGGCGGAGCGGTCCAAGAACATGACGATATCGGCGTCCTGCTCGATGGAGCCCGATTCACGAAGGTCGGAAAGCTGCGGGCGCTTGCCGGTACGGGATTCGACCTGACGCGAGAGCTGCGACAGCGCGATGAGCGGGATCTTGAGCTCCTTGGCCATGATCTTCAGACCACGCGACATCTCCGAAACCTCGACGGTACGGCTCTCGGAGCGGCGTCCCGGCGGAGGACTCACCAGCTGCAGGTAGTCCAGGATGATGATTGCCTTCTCCTTGTTATGGAGCATACGGCGGCTCTTGGCGCGAATCTCGGTCACTGTGGTGCCGGGCGTATCGTCAATCAGAATATCGAGCTTGGACAAGGTCTGCGTGGCCTCGTTGATATTGGCCCACTGTTCGGGGCTAATACGGCCCATGCGGAAGTCACTGATCGAGATCATGGCGTAGGCGCAAATCAGACGCTGGGCAATTTCCTTGCCCGACATCTCCAGCGAGAAGAAGCCGACGGTATAACCAGCAGCGGCAGCGTTAAGTGCCAGGTTCAGAGCGAACGACGTCTTACCTACAGCAGGACGGGCGCCGATAATGATGAGCTGACCCTCGCGGAAGCCCATGAGCATGCGGTCGAGCGACGGGAAGCCCGTGGGCACGCCCGCAGCCTGGCCACCGGCCTGGCACACTTCCTCGGCCTCGTTATAGGCCTCGACCATAAACTCGGTCAACGTCTTGTAACTCGACTTGACCTCGCGCGCCGTAACCTTGAGCAGCTTGCTCTCGGCCAGCTCGACAACCTCTTTGGTGTCGGTGGGGGCATTATATGCCAGCGCGTTGATCTCGTTGGTGGCGCCGATCAGCTCACGCAGCATCGAATCGCGGCGAACGATGGCGGCATGATGCTGCCAGTTGACGAGCGACAGGGTCTGACCCATCAACTCCAAAATGTACGCTTCGCCGCCCACGGCATCGAGCTTGTTGATGCTTCGCAGGTAATCGATCAGCGAGATGGAGTCGATGGGAATGCGGCTGTTGTACATATCGACCATCGCGGTATAGATGGTCTTATGAATGGGCCGGTAGAAGTCATCGGGCTGCAGCTCGACCTGGGCTTCTTCGACCACCTCGGGCGATAGCAGCATAGCGGCCAGCACATTGGCCTCTGCATCTTGGTTTTGGGGAAGACCCAACTTTGAGCCGCGGTCCTCGACCGTCAGCCCGGTCTCCCTATCGTCATATGCCATGAGCATCCTCATTCATATCGCTTGCGAGCATCCATAGTATCAGCTACGGTCCCAAAACGCGCCGCGCGCCGCCAATCATCACCGAACCAAACGGATGAACGGTCCTGTATATAGGACTTCGACGCAACGTTCACCATGACACTCACTCAGCGCAAAAAACAAAAGGGCGCCCTGGTTTCCCAGAGCGCCCTTCTTAGAACAAGATTGTTGCGTTGCAGCAAATGCTACTCGGCAGCAGCCTCAGTCTCGACCTCGGCGGTCTCGGCCTCGGCGACCTCAGCGGCCTCCTCGACCTCAGCCTCGGCAGCGAGCTCCTCGGCGGTAACGCCGACGAGAACGACAACCTCGGCCTTGATCTCGCGGTACAGCGAGATGGCAACGGTGTGGGCACCGGCAACCTTGATGGGCTTACCGAGCTCGACGCGCTTGCGGTCGATGTCCATACCGAGCTGAGCCTTGATGGCGTCAGCGATCATAGCGGCGGTAACGGAGCCAAAGAGGATGCCCTCGTCGCCGACCTTGACGTCAACGGTGACCGTCTTGCCCTCGAAGGCAGCCTTGGTCTCGTTGGCGGTAGCCAGACGGACGGCCTCGCGCTTGGCGATGTTGTTGCGACGCTCGTCAAGCTGCTTGAGGTTGCCCTTGGTGGCGGCAACAGCGAGCTTCTTGGGGAACAGGAAGTTCTCAGCGTAACCCTGAGCGACCTCTACGACGTCACCCTCGCCGCCCTTGCCCTTGATCTCATCGAGAAGAATAACCTTCATGATGCGTCTCCCTTCTTAGCCGCGGTCGCGGTTGCCACGAGAGGAAACCACGGGGACGGTGTACGGCAGGAGAGCCATCTCGCGGGCGCGCTTGATGGCGTTGGCGATGTCATGCTGATGCTGCGTGCAAGCGCCAGTGACGCGACGGGGCTTGATCTTGCCACGGTCGGTCATGTACTTACGGAGAAGCTGAGTGTCCTTATAGTCGATGAACTCAGTGTTCTCCTTGCAGAACTGGCAGTACTTACGACGCGGCTGACGTGCAGAAAAATCATTAGCCATGTCAAAATACCTTTCATTTGGCAACTTCGGCGAACCGAAGCCGCCTCTCACTCAAAAATAGGTGAACAACCCTTAGAACGGGATGTCCTCATCGTAGACGTCGACCGCGGGCGGCGTAGCCACCGGCGCGGCAGGACGTGCTGCGGGCGCGGAAGCTGCGGGGGCGTAACCGCCCTGGTCGTAGCCACCCTGGCCACCACGGGAGCTCATAAACTCGATCTCATCGACGATGACCTCAAGCTTGCTCCGGCGCTGGCCGTCGCGCTCCCAAGAGCTGTAGCGCAGCTTGCCCTCGATCGCGACCTTGTTTCCCTTTGCCAGGAAACGGCTCACGGCCTCGGCGCGGGTGCCGAACATGGTGCAGTCGACAAAGTTGGGATAGTCCTCCCACTCGCCAGTCTGCGCGTTGCGGCGACGATCGTTCACGGCGACGCCAAAGGACAGAACCTGGGTTCCGCCGGCGGTGGCGCGCAGCTCGGGATCGCGGGTGAGGTTACCGGTGATGTTCACTCGATTGATGCTCATAACTCACTACTTCCTCTTGGGGCACAAGCCCAGTCCAAAACGACAGTCTTACTCCTGGTCGTCGCGACGGACGATCATGTGGCGGACCACAGCGTCGGTGATGCGCAGGACGCGATCAAGCTCGGCGATCTGGGTAGGATCTGCGTGGAAGTTGATGAGGGTGTAGTCACCATCGGTGAGGTCGTTGATCTCGTAGGCGAGCTTGCGCTTGCCCCACTCGTCAACGGAGTCGACCTTGCCAGCGCCCTCAGCGATCGTGGTATCGATACGCTTCATAACAGCGAGACGAGTCTCGGGGTCGAGCGACGGGTCAACAAAGAACAGCAGTTCATAAGCCTTCATATTGTCACCTCCTCTGGGCAAATGTGGCTTCAGGTCGTGAAGGTGCGCCTGAAGCAGGAAAAGACTTGGTAATAATATCTTTCAACCTCCTAGGCTGCAAGAATATGCAGCTACAACCTCATGACCTCCACATATGCCCATACTCGCACGGTGTTTCATGCGCATTCCAACCAAATGCCGACCAAATGCTTGACGGATTTGTGGACAAGATACGGTGCCGCGGGGACAAGCTGAGCCAAGCCGCAGGTCAACGGGCACAAGGCTGTGGTCGCAAAATGCATACCAGTGGCCCACAGCACCAATCAAAGATTTTTAAATTCATTGCCAAGTCGCTTATGAATACCCTTTTTGAACAATTGAGTTGATCAACCACGCTGGTCGGAAGCCGTTTTTTGGCACCTCAAACCCCACTGCAACGCCAAGTGCGGCCAAGCGTTTTAAAAAATGCCAACTTTTCTGTTTGCACTTTGCGATTCCTCGTGTATACTGACTTTCGCATTTAACGGAGAGTTGTCCGAGTGGCCGAAGGAGCACGATTGGAAATCGTGTAGGCGTCAAAAGCGTCTCCAGGGTTCAAATCCCTGACTCTCCGCCAGTTAATTCCAAAGCAGGCCTTTGAGCCTGCTTTGTTTTTACCCCACGCGGAGGGGTGGCAGAGTGGTTGAATGCGGCGGTCTCGAAAACCGTTTGGCCTGTATAAGGTCACGAGGGTTCGAATCCCTCCTCCTCCGCCATTTTGGTTGAGAAAGCTCCCAAGAATGGGAGCTTTTTTGTTTTGAGTCCCCAACAAGCAAACACGGCGGAGGAGGAGGGATTCGAACCCGCCAGGGCCCGGAGCGTAAAGAAAACGCGCCCGTGGCGCGTTTTTAGCGCAGCGCGGTCGGCGCAAGCCGACCGGATAAATTTTGAGCGGAGCTCAAAATTTGGACATCCCTCCTATTCGACCACGCCCCCATCGCGTTCAGCATCAACCCGGATCCCCAAGCATGGAACCTATGACCGTACCCAGTCCCGACCGTTTGCCGAGCAATAGGGTCGCAATCGGCGCCGAACATGTACTATGTACGGGCATTGTCTAAACCCGTAACTCAAAGGACCCCATCTTGCCCGTCGTCGCCGCTATGACCGTTACCTCACACGCCACGGATGCCATGGTCGCTATCCCATTTTGGCTCGAGATGTTCGCTGTTGTCGCTGCATCGATCTCGGGTGTGCTGGTTGCGCGCGAGCACAAGCTCGACCTGGTGGGCGCGGTCGCACTTGCCGTGGTCTGTGGCCTGGGCGGCGGTCTTTTACGCGACATGACGCTGCAGGTGGGCAACGTCTACATCCTCAACCAGCCGATGGCACTCCCGCTTTCCATTGCCACGGCAGCCATCATCTACATTTTCCCGGCAATCGTCGACAAGCCCGAAAAACTCATTCCCCTGCTCGACATCATCTCAGTCGGCATCTACGCCGCCACCGGAGCAGACAAGGCACTGGTCTACGGCTTTGCGCCGGCGGTGTGCATCATGATGGGCTTTTTCACCGCGGTGGGCGGCGGCATGCTGCGCGACAGTTTTATGGGCGTGGTACCGGGCATTTTCCAGCGCACCAACTTCTATGCCATCGCAGCCATCGCCGGCTCGGCAAGCTATGTATGCCTTGTCATGAGCGGCGTCGTCAGCAACATCACTGCGTTGATCGTATGCGTTGCGATAACTATGAGCCTGCGCTGGTTGTCATTGCGCTTTGACATCAAAAGCCCCACCGAGGAAGACATCGCACGCTTTTTGCACCGTAAAAAGTAGATTGCGCGGCCTCATCCTTCGAAATGCAACCGAGAGGCTCTTTTAGAGCGCCCGCACGTTGGGTACCCTGTTAGGTGCACGTCGAGCATCTGACGAAGGATTCACTATGCCCTGCAATCAATTCCCGTCGACCCAGCGCCGTAAAGCGTGGGGCCGCATCACCATCCTGTTCGCGCTCATCGCGCTGGCGCTCACCGCACTTCCCACGGCGTCGTTCGCCGGCACGGACACCGCAGGAAACGTACTTTCGACCGACAATGACGTCGATCCGTCCAGCGCCGAGGGTGACCTGTACTGGGCCGGCCAAAGCCTTAACCTAGACGATGCCTCCATCGGCCGCGATATTATCGCGGCGGGCGAGAGCCTATCGATTCGCGACTGCACCGTAGGCGGCGCTATTCGCCTGGCGGCGCGCACCATCGATATCTCCAAAACCGCAATCGATGGCAGCGTGACGGTAGCCGGTCAGCATGTCGTGCTCAACACCGGTAGCACCGCCAACTGTTTTTACGCGATGGGCGAGACGGTTGCCCTGCGAGGCTCCACCAAGTCGGCAGCACTTGCAGGCGATACGGTGACCATCGACGGCACCGTCGAGGGCGATGTCGAGGTCTGGGCCGATAAGCTCGTCTTGGGCAAGAATGCCCGCATTACCGGCACCGTGAACGCGCACGTCTCCGAGGACCCCGAGCGCGCCGCGGGAGCCGAGGTCGGCGCGCTCAAGATCGACCGTACCGAGAACGAGGATACTTCCACCGTTAACGATGTCATCGGCGGCATCGTGGCCGCAGCGCTCTCGACCTGCTTTGTCACTCTGCTGCTCGAGCTCGTCTTTCCGCGAGCGACCGCCAGCGCCGCCGGAATGCTCCACCAGCACCCCACGCCCCTGTGGGTGAGCGGTCTTTTGGGCACAATCGCTATCGTCCCCGCCGTCCTACTGCTGATCATCTCTATCGCCGGCCTGTCGCTTGCCGGAGCCCTCTTGTGCGGCGTCATCGGCATCGCGTTGGTGTCGAGTGCCTTTGCGGGGTGTGCGATCGCCCGCATGGTCGGACACAGCCAGAACCGTTACGCCATGGCGGCCGTAGGTGGCATCGCCGCGGGCGCGCTTACGGCAATCCCCCTCGTAGGTGATTTCATCAGCGGCGTGGCCTTCGTCTTTACACTCGGCTACATCATCCAAATCATCTGGCGCAACGCCCACCTCAAACCGCAGCAACCCGCCAACATGCCAGGACTCCCCACCGCCTAGCCGCCAACCACCACAAAGGGGGCAGGCACCTTTATGATGGTGCACAAACAAAGCGGGGCACCCGATCGCATCGACCGGGTGCCCCGCTTTTTCATATCTCGTGTTGATATTCGAGGCGAACAGCTACTCCTCAGAACCGTCGTCGCGCTTACGGCTGCGGATGAGATGTGCCACGCCAATGCACAGCACCGCGCCACCAGCAATCCAAGTGAAGGTCACGCCGTTAAGACCGGTGAGCGGGAGGTTGATCTGCTTGGTATCGCCAACGGTGATGTTGAGGGTGCCGTCGGCATTCTTCTCCGAGTTGTCCTTCTTCGTCAGCTTGTTGTCGCCAGACTTTCTGTCGGTGAGACCAGGGATGACCTTGTCAGTCTGGCTAGTCTTAAGCTCGCCTACGAGCCCAGTAAGACCGGCGCCCGGATCATTGGCGGTCATGGTCGGCTTGATCTCGAAGGTGAAGGGGTCAACCGTAGTGTAGCCAGAGGGAGCAGAAGTCTCCGTGACGGTATAGGCATCGGCATCGAGACCGGTGACCTCGATGACACCGCCATTGGCGGTCTCAAACTCATGCCTGTCTATGCCAAGGGAACCATTTTCCTGGACGTAGAGATTCTTAGACGCGCCATCATCCGCCCCGGTTGCCTGGATAGTGAACTTGGCGCCGTCGAGGGCCTCCTCAGTGCCAAGGTCAACCTTGTTGATCTTGAGACCGTAGGTGTAGTCCTTGACCGCATCGGGCGCCGATGTGCCAGTACCACCTGACATGGGGTTGTTGGAGTACGTGAGCGTAACGGTGTTGGGGTTGCCACCCAGCTCGCCGTTGGCCCCCGCAATTACTGCATTTGCGTTGAGCTTTGCCTTGTAAAAAACAACAATCTTGGTGTTGGCATTTACGCCTGGAATCTCCTTGAGGTGCTTATCGTGGGCCCCCGCATTAGCTTCAACAGTCAAGGTGGTAGTTCCGTCAGTATTGTTGTCTGAAGTCACGGCAAAGTTATTGGAGATATCAATATATATATCTTTATTGCTCGAATCTTTGTTCACAGCATAAACTTTAGTTTGATCTTCAATATAGCTGAGGCCTTTAGCAAGGGTGTCGGTGAACTTATAGGAATAGGAGTCGTAGCTGGCGTAGTTGTTCGCAATCGTGCCGGTAAGCTTGTAGTTCACCTCCTGGCCGATCTGGGAATCGGCAGCGTCTTTCCAATCACCCTCGAGCACGGTCTTGAGGTCTTTCGCCACCTTGTTATCATCTAGAATCTTCTTCTCGACCGTGGGGACGCTCTTCTTGGGCTCCGGATTTACGTCTTCACCACCGACGACAGTGAAGATCGGCGAGGTATAGGCGTCATGGCTTCCATCTGCTCCAGTGCCGACCGACTGCGTTTCAAAGAGCCAGTAGCCCGCACCAATACCCTTGAATGTTCCCGCAGTACCGCTCTCTGGATTAGTCCACTTCTCGCTTTCAAGCGCCCTGGCGATTCTGTCGAGCGTCGTACCCACATTCAGTTTGGTAGTCTGGTCGGTGCTACCCTCATACTCATCCGCGGTCTTAGTTTTAATCCATTCTGCCCACGTCTGTGCGTTATCACCCTCCGGCTTGCCGTCATCATCAGTAAACGCGCTCATGACGGCGGCCTTCACCTCAGTCGATGCCCACGTAATATCGGACAGCGTCTTCTCATCGGTAGAGTCCCAAACATCGGTGCCTGTCTGATCCTGCGTAACGGTAGCGGAGAAAATCTGGATGCCCTTAAAGGTCGTACCCTCGTAGCCGCCATTTTCAATCGTCACATTACCGCTCGTCGTAGCCACAGGCGTACCCGCAGCAAACGCCATGGTCACCGGGGCCATGACGCCGCCGAAGCTCAGCGCTGCTGTGAGGCCGGCGGTTACTGCCAGGCGGGCGATGTTCTTGGTTGTCTTCATGTTTGGTCCTCTTTCTTGGAGGGTTCTCTAGTAACTTTTTCAAAACCAATGATCATCAGGTCGGTAGGCCTGCGCGTCACTCGCTACGGAGGCAGTACGCCATTGAGCAAGGGGGGGGGACAATTATTTTTCACGGCGACCTCCTCCCCGCTTGATGGCGAGCGCGGCAACAATAGCCGCCACTCCGATGGCAACCAAAGCCGCCACCAGCACCAACGTTCTATCTCCCATCGAGGGTATAAAACCTCGATTTGCTTCTTTACTCGGGGCGTTGAGCACCGACAGCTCGATCGAACCCGTCCCAGCATCGGCGGCATCAACCCGCAGAGGGCTTTCGGCCGATACGGTTACCTTGGGCTTCACTGCGGCAACCTGTTTGACGTCCAGACCGTCAGCAGCAACCGTCACCGTTCGCTTGCCCTCAAAGGCGGTGTAGCCCTTGGGCGCCGCGACCTCCTCAACGGTATAGACGCCCGCGTCCACGCCGTTCAGCTCCACGCGTCCGTCTTCGCCAGACACGACATACGCATCGGCATCCGTCGTCCACGTACCGTCAGCCGCCAGCGTGCGGCCGCGGTCATCAGTGATGCGCAGCTTGGCACCAGCGAGAGGATTGTCGTCCGTGCTCGAGCGTTTGATCAGGCTGAGCCCCCAGGTGTACGCCGTCGCGTCATCGCTCGGCGTGCGGGTGAAGCCGGCGTCGCCGGACTGGTCGGCAAAGGGAGAGCGCGGGTAGCGCAGGTAGACCTCGTTGGGATTGCCCTTGGAAGCGCCTCGGTTGCAGCTGGCCCCCAAGGGTGCGCTGTAGACCGCGACCACACGGGCGCCCGCGGCGAAGGCGTCGGCCCCGCCGAGCGCGGCGATCAGGTCGCCGGTGCGCACGGTGAAGGAGCTCCCCTCGACCGAGACCCCGCATTGGGCCGTGATGTCGGTCCAGCCCTTGGCGAGCTCGGTGCCGGCGCGGCCGTCCTTGCCGGTCGAGACGGCGTCGAAGCCGCCGTCCGCGCCCGCCGCCACGTACACGCGCATGCTCGAGGCGACCTTGGAGGGGTCGAGCCCCGCGCTCATGGTGTCGACGAACTGCACCGTGTAGGCGTCGTAGGCCGTGAGGCCCGCCGGGACCGTGGCCGAGAGGCGCCAGTACAGGTCGTCGGTGACCGTTGCGTCGGCGGCCTTCTGCCATGCGGCGGTTCCGTCCTCCAGCACGTGCTTGGCCACCTTGGGGGTCGCCGCCTTGGGCTTGACGGTGACGGCGCTGCCGCCGACCAGGGCCATGATCGGCGCGGTGCCAGCCTCGTCCTGGGCGATGGCGTCGTCGTCGGCGACGATAAGCCAGTAGCCGCAGGACAGCTCGGCCGCCGTGCCCGCGTTAAGGGGCACGGACACGGCGCCTGCTTTGACAATCGCGCGAGCAAGCTTTGCCGTCAGCGCGGTCGTCATGTGCCCGTCGGCATTCATCCACTCGGCAGCCTCTTGCGCCGTCGATGCCGAGCCATCGAGCCCCGCATCATGAAGCACAGGGAGAACAGCTTGGCGAACGGTGTCATTCGTCCACGCTACGTCAGTCGCAACCTTTTGGTCGGCATCGCCGTCGTCAACAACGGTCGCCGAAAAGAGCTGATACGCGTCATATCGCGTCGCAACTGTACCGTCCACCGTAATGGCTCCGGTGTCGGCGGCGCGGGCCGCCCCAGGGGCGATCGCGAAAGAGAAGACGGCAACCATGGCCATCACCACAACGGCCAACGTTTGACGGAGCGACTTACTCACGACGACCACCTCGATCCAGGTCGCGATGGCGGCGAGCATGCATCCACGTCGCGGCAAAGCACAGCATCGAAGCGCCAGCCAGATACGTCATAGTCAAGCCAGCCCCGCCTGCCTCGGGAAGCGTGGTCGAATACTTGTTGGTAAAGGTCGGCGGGGTTGTGGGGTCAGCGCCGTCGTAGGCGACGGTGGTTTCGAGCTCATTCGTGCCATTGGTCACCGTAACCGTGACCTCGTGCTTAGCCGCATCGTAGGTGATGTGGTCCTTCACGTTATTTTTGGCGTCATCGGGGACGACCTCAGAGATGGTGTAGTGGTACTCGCCGGCCTTGTTGTAATCGACGCTGAAAGATACGTTTCCATCGGCGTCGTTGGTCACCGTCTGGAGCACTTTGCCGTCGCCATCCTTAAGTGCAAATGAGAACTGTCCCGCCTTGAAGGTTCCACCTTGGAGCACCTTCTTTGCCTTGATTTCCGCAGCGCCCTTCAAACGGTTGTCATAGACCCAAATCTCGTCCTTCTTATCGTCACCGATGATCTCCGCGTTGCCGACGATGGGCTTTGCCTTTTCAAGCGCGTTTCGGTAATCCTCGTCACTCGCTTTGCCCTTGAGCATGATCCACTTGAACTCCGCTGTGGCATAGCCCTCAGGTGCCTTCGTCTCCACGAGCTGGTAGAGCGTGCAATTGCTCATCGCGTTGCCTTCAGCGCCAAACGAAATCTTGCCGTTAATGTCGGTCTCGGCGGTTTTGAATGGCGTCTTGGCATTCTCCAGTCCCGATGCCGTGACCTGTTCCATATCCACGCTGTAAAGCGTAAACTCCGCACCCTCGAGCGGTGCGCCGACCTGCTGGGCGTCGTACTTGGTCATCGTGATGCCGTAGCCGTTGCCGCCCGCGCCGGCGGACGCATTTTTAATTTCCCAAGTCCGTTCATCGGCCGCGGAGCCATCCGTCACCCCCGTGAGCGCAGCGGTGTTGGAAAGAAACACCTTGTCGCCAGGATTTCCGCTCGGAATCACCTCATACTCGACTTTGAGATACTTCCCATCGGGCACGTTAAGCGTCAACTTAGTGCGTACGCCGGTTCCATCGTTGAGCTGCTCCACTTTTGATGAATAGTCCTTATCGGTCAGCTCAGACCAATCGTTGTTCGCGCGCTCATAGACCTTAAGCGTCGACGGCACCAAAGTGCACTTGGCATCCATGGTGTCGACCAGCTCGAGGATATCGGTGCCACTCTTAAGATCGACAGCTGACTCGTTGACCAGAATGGTGTACTTGATGCGGTTGCTGTTAGCGGGCTGCTCGCCGGTCTTCTTAATGACGTTGTTCTTAATGGTGACAGTACCGCTGCCGGAGCCAAACTCCTTGCTCCCCGACTCGGCGCTGGCAGAGTTGGTAAACCTCGCCTCGTTCGTGGAAGTGTCGAGCTTGCCTCGCTTGATCGCCGTCCGATACGTAAGTTTGGCGTAACCAGCATACTGGCCAAGCTTTGTTGTGGGGATGGAGAAGGTGACCGTGTTGCCGTTGCTTTTCACGTTGCCGGCATCGAGCTGTTTGTCCGTAACGATCGTCTCCGCCTCGCTTCCGCGACCGTAGCCGGCATGCTGATCGTAGGGATTCTGCACGAGCGTGTATTTGGCGGAATTCACAACGTAGCTCATACCGTCCGGAAGGGTGTCAACGATATTCAGAGGTTTGTTGCCGAGTTTTCCGGCTCCGTAGTATTCGTACTCACCATTTGCACCCTTGTTGCCCTGCTGGCGGTTCGCGTACACTGTCCAGTCGACGAGCCAAGCGCCCTTCTCTGACGAGCCATCGACGGAGCTCCAGTCAAAGTTCTCGCTCCAAGACACCTTCGATTCCGCTTCCGGCTTCTCGACCGCAGGCGTCGTTTCTTTGTTGACAACGTACATAACGAGGTCGGTGTACTGCCGCTGAAGGTTCAGGCCCGACGCACTGACCGACGCGAAGTTCGAGTACCAGCCCGGCAACGCATCGGACGTGGTGGTGTAGGTGATGACGGCGTAGTCCTCGTTCTCGAGGGCGGCCTTTACCTTGTCGTTCACATTTATATCAAGGTTGAAATTTCTTTTGGCTCTGTTAGACCAGGATTGACATACATGTGTCCCCACGGTGCCATATCTT
>CABRID010000035.1 GCA_902470895.1 uncultured Collinsella sp. | reverse complement strand
GCGCAACGCGTTGCGCTGAGTCCTGAGGCTGTTGCAATGAAAATGAGAATCAAGGTCGAAAAACTCTTTTCAAAATTCTTGAAAATTGGGGCTTGCATCGCGTGGCGTTCCTTGCAATAATAGTCGAGCGCGAAGCGCACAGGACACGGTGGGTGTAGCTCAGTTGGCTAGAGCGACGGGTTGTGGTCCCGTAGGTCGAGGGTTCGAGTCCCTTTACCCACCCCAGTTCTTGCTTCGTGTTGATATCGGGTCGTTAGCTCAGTTGGTAGAGCAGGGGACTCTTAATCCCAAGGTCCAGGGTTCGAACCCCTGACGGCCCACCACACGATATCTCCTCTAAAGTCCGCCATAACGGACTTTAGCTTTGGGTCGTTAGCTCAGTTGGTAGAGCAGGGGACTCTTAATCCCAAGGTCCAGGGTTCGACCCCCTGACGGCCCACCCAAAGATCGTTTAAGCGACTGGCTTAGGCTGGTCGCTTTTTTGTTGACCTCGCACGGGGTCGAACCCGAAGGGGTGCGGCCGCTTTCACAGATCGAGCCTACCCTGGGGATCGGTAAAACCGTCAGTACCCTCCTTGAGTTTCTTCTCGTCTGTCTTCACGCGACGCTCGAGCTTTTTTGTATCCTCGGCAGGCGGTAGGTTCTCGGGGACAATTCCGCGGTCGATGAGGCTGCCACGCACGCTTGTGTTGTTCTCGACGTGCTCTTGCTTGATCTGGTCCAGACCGTACAGGTCGTGTTCCTCGGCGTTGAAGGCCGTCATCGAGTTCGTAAGGTCCTTTGCTTTGATGAGGACATCGGCTAACCTGTCCGCCAATGCCGCGCTCTTGGGTACGCCGAGCTGCTGCTTCATTTCCGCCGTGCTTCTGCCGCCGAATAACGCCTCATCGCCCTTCGACTTGATGATCGCGAATCCTTTGGAGTCCACGCCGCGTTTGAACGCAATACCCGAGAGCTGTTTCTCTGAATCGGATAGCGAGTGACGCGCCTGCAAGCGCTGAATCTCTGCGAAGCGCTGCTCTATGAGCTCTTGGCGGCGCGTCTGCACGGCAAAGTATGCCTGGGCGAGCGCGATCTCTGGCTTGTTTGAATCTCCGTTCTGTGCGATTAAATAGCATGCATAGCGCGTAAGTTTGTAGTCTTTAACCGCGCGAGCGGCGACACCGGCAGTTACCATTTTCGTGGTGTCACGAAAATGGGAATCAACTGGAGTTTTGTTTGTTTCGCATGAGACTTTTGCCCTCTTAACAACTTCGGCGAAGTTCTCCCATCGAGTGTACCCCATGGGTTCCATTAAATCGCGTGCGAGCCAATACTCAACGCCGTCTTCCACATTGGCGTAGCTATCAAGTTCGACACGCCATTTCTCGATATCCCTGCTGTCCATATTTCTTCCTTTCTGTTCGTGTGTCTACGTGGACTATGTCGACTCCGTATTCAGAATGAGTATATTTGCCTGCGCGGACACGAATGGGCCCCGTGTTGCTTTGAGCTCACGGGACCCATTAATATCGAGAGGTTGTGTTCTGCTCTAGAGGGGTGCTCAGCTTAGTCCGCTCGAAAGTGCGAACCCAGGCTTTCAGTTCGCTTGCGCATGGCTTTGACCATTTCCTGCGCTAGTCGAATCTGCGACTGTAGGCGGGCGAGGGCTGCGATCTCGCTGTCATCGGTATGCGGCTTGCTCAGCGCCATGGCCTTGTCTTGCAGGCTTTCGAGCTGTTGCAGGGCCTCGGATAGGCCTGTTTCGGTCCTGTTGATCATGCAAAAGGTGCTCATCGTGTGCCTAAGGCTGTGTGTCAGGCGTTCGGCATCTGTTGTGGCAATGCCGTACTGGGGGAGGGTGATATCCGCCTTCAGGGCCGCCTCAGGCTCTTTCTGCGCTGTGAGGGCTGCCGATGCGCCCGCGATACGTCCGAATACGATGCCGTTGGCGCTTGACAAGCCACCAATGCGGTCGGCGCCGTGCATGCCGCCTGTCGCCTCGCCGCAAGCGTAGAGGCCCTCAACGCCCGTGTGCGCGGTCTTATCGATCTTGATGCCGCCGTTAGCGGCGTGGGCATACATCGCAACGCGCATCTCGTCAGTCGGGGCGATGCCGTGCTCGTCTTGCAGCCAGGTGGTAAAGGTCTGCACAAACTCTGGGACATCCTCGCGGGGGAAGTCGTAGTGGAGTGCCAGGCCTTCGACACCTGCCTGATCGATGACGAGATCGATGGCGCGGGAGGCCAAGCGTGACGTGAAGGGACCATATCCAGAGCGCTGCTCGAGCAGGTCGTCCAGCTTGTCGTCGGCAATATCTACCGGCTGGTCTACATGTACGTAGCGCCAGGTTTTCTCGTTGAAGACCAGGTTGCGCTTGGGCTCGATGAAGCCGGGCATCATCTGCATGAACTCTATATTAGTAAGCGATGCGCCGTGCGCCAGTGCGATGGCCTGCGAGGAGCTGAGCACATCAGCCGACGTAAGGCTGCGCTCGAACAGGCCGCCTGTGCCACCGGCTGCGATGATCGTGGCTTTGGTAGCAAAGGGCACGATTCGATCTTCGGTGAGGTTGTAGAGCACGGTTCCGGTGATTCTGCCGTTCGTGTCCTCAACAAGGTCGATAAGCTCATGGCGGGGGAGCAGGCGAATGCCGAGCGACTCGATCCGGGCTGTCAGAGCGTCCTCAAGGGGCTTGCGGGTGAGGCCGCGCCACATGCGCGTTTTGTGGTCAAAGCAGGGGATAAACTGCTTTTGCTGAGCGCTCTCAGCGTTTTGCGGACGCTTAAGCTCAACGCCCAGGTCTTGCTCGAGCCATTCAATTGCCTGGGGAATGCCGTGGACAAACGTCTGGACAAGCTCGGGGTCGGCAACACCGCCGCCGACGGTCTGGATGGTGTCGATGAGGTCTTGTTCGTCGTCTTCGTTAACGGGTCCGATAAGCCCTAGGCCCCAGGTTCCAGGGAAGAAGCTCGATCCACTCATGGTCTTGCCGGCGCTTGCCACAGCGACGGTTGCGCCCGTGCGTGCCGCTTCGATGGCGGCACAAAGGCCCGCAATGCCAGATCCAATTACCAGTACATCAGTCGATTCCATCGGATTCCTTTCTCGTCCGGCGCATTGTCGCACGGGTGATCGGCAATGGGGCCGCAAAGACTCGGCAAATCGGTAAAGGGCAAATATGGCAGGTGGGCGTCAGGTGGACTCGGCCACTTCGGTCGGCCCATTTGATAAGTTGCGGTGGAATACGGACTGTTTTGGCCTGTATGGATGCAATTCAGTCCGTATTTCACCGCAACTGATACATCGGACCCTTTAATAAGAGTAACCAATTTGAGACGGGGCAAACAAAAAGAGCCGCTACCTCGAAAGGTAGCGGCTCCAAAGCTCAACTATATGAGCATCGCGCGGGCGCGATTAGGCCTTGAGGGCCTCCTCGACGGCGACAGCGCAAGCGACGGTGGCACCGACCATGGGGTTGTTGCCCATGCCGATGAGACCCATCATGTCGACGTGCGCAGGCACGGAGGAAGAACCGGCGAACTGGGCGTCGGAGTGCATACGGCCCATGGTGTCGGTCATGCCGTAAGAGGCAGGGCCGGCGCCCATGTTGTCCGGGTGCAGGGTACGGCCAGTGCCGCCACCAGAAGCGACGGAGAAGTACTTCTTGCCAGCCTCGAGGCGCTCCTTCTTGTAGGTGCCAGCGACGGGGTGCTGGAAGCGCGTGGGGTTGGTGGAGTTACCGGTGATCGAGATGTCGACGTTCTCGTGCCACATGATGGCAACGCCCTCGCGGACGTCGTCGGCGCCGTAGCAGTTGACGGCGGCGCGGGGACCATCGGAGTAGGGGATGGTCTCGACGACCTTGAGCTCGCCCGTGAAGTAGTCGAACTGGGTCTTCACGTAGGTGAAGCCGTTGATGCGGGCGATGATCTGAGCGGCGTCCTTGCCCAGACCGTTGAGAATAACGCGCAGCGGCTTCTTGCGAGCCTTGTTGGCGTTCAGAGCCAGGCCGATAGCACCCTCAGCGGCAGCGAAGGACTCGTGACCGGCCAGGAAGGCGAAGCACTCGGTGTCGTCGGAGAGCAGCATAGCGCCCAGGTTGCCGTGGCCCAGACCGACCTTGCGGTCCTCGGCGACGGAGCCGGGAACGGTGAAGGCCTGGATGCCCTCGCCGATGATGGCGGCAGCCTCAGAAGCAGACTTGGCGCCACGCTTGACAGCGAGAGCGCAACCGAGGGTGTAGGCCCACTCGGCGTTCTGGAAGGCGATGGACTGGGTGTTGTTGACGATCTCACGCGGGTTGAAGCCCTTGTCGGTGCAGATCTGCAGAGCTTCCTCGAGGGAGGCGATGCCGTTGTCGGCGAGGCACTTGTTGATCTTGTCAGCGCGGCGCTCGTAACCTTCGAACGTAACAGTCATAGTTATTTCCCTCCCTTTCTACTCGTGAACCGGGAACACGCTGGCGACGGAGTGAGTCTCCTCGTCGGTGCGCGGGTCGATGTACTTGGCAGCGTTCTCCCACTGACCATAGTGGCCCATAGCGCCAGCGATGGCCTCCTCGGGGGTCTTGCCGGCCTTGACGGCGTCGGTGAACTTGCCGAGGTTCAGGAACTCGAACGCGATGATCTCGTTCTTGTCGTTGAGAGCCATGCGGGTGACGTAGCCCTGAGCGAGCTCGAGGTAACGAGCGCCCTTGGCCTTGGTGCCGAACATGGTGCCGACCTGAGAGCGAAGGCCCTTGCCGAGGTCGTCGAGGGAGGCGCCCACGGGCAGGCCGCCCTCGGAGAACGCGGTCTGGCTGCGGCCGTAAACGATCTGCAGGAAGATCTCGCGCATAGCAACGTTGATGGCGTCGCAGACGAGGTCGGTGTTGAGGGCCTCGAGGATGGTCTTACCGGGAAGGATCTCGGAAGCCATGGCGGCAGAGTGGGTCATGCCCGAGCAGCCGATGGTCTCAACGAGGGCCTCCTCGATGATGCCGTCCTTGACGTTCAGCGTGAGCTTGCAGGCGCCCTGCTGAGGTGCGCACCAACCCACACCGTGCGTAAGACCGGAGATGTCGGAAATCTCCTTAGCCTGGACCCACTTGCCCTCCTCGGGGATGGGTGCGGGGCCGTGGTATGCACCCTTGGCAACGGGGCACATGTTCTCCACTTCCTGTGAGTACTGCATGCCTCTCCTCTCTATCGTGTTGGCGTCCCGTCTGGGGGTCGTGGCTGGCGATTGCCGGGCGACCCTTCGAAAGGGACATGACATGCAGTCCCTATAATACCGCGAAATGCACGGAATATTCGGCGAACGGCTCAGTTTTCGTAGCGAGAAGTCCGGAAGTTTTAATTGAAACGATTTAACTCTATGTTATGTGGTCGCGAACTTCCATAGAGGGGGTCCGTCTTGGGCAAGCTATTGGTCAGCTCTTGTAAGCATTGCGGGGGTTGACCTGTTGCAACGATGCCGTTCGCCGCCTGATTACTGCCTTTGGCCGCGCGAGTGTATTGTTTTGCGTGAATGTTTTGATGGCACGCTTCAATCGTGCTGTATTGGATGGCAAGCAGATCCCGGCGAAGGGAGCGCCATGCAGCGCGTTTGGAGAACGGTTACCGGCTTTTACCATGTCTGTGCCCGCGGTACGGGCAAGCAGCTCATCTTTGAGGGCGATGAGGACCGGTGGGAGTTTTTGGAGCTGATGCGCGAGTGCTGCCGCGAGGAGGGTGTGACGGTTATCGCTTGGTGCCTTATGGGCAATCACGTGCATTTGGTGCTTGCAGATTACGAGGACAGGATGAGCGCGGCGATGCACCGGCTGCTTTTGACGTACGCGCGGCGGTTCAATAAACGCACGAGGCGCACAGGCCATCTGTTCCAGAACCGTTTTGACCGGCGCTCGCTCGATACCGACTGGCAGGTGATGGAGGCTATTCGCTCCGTACACGCCGATCCGCAGGAGGCGGGCGTTAGCCTAATCGAGCATTATCCCTGGAGTAGCTTTGCGGAGCATTTGTGCGCTTACGACGGTGACGCGGCTGATGTCGCGAGGGGATTTTCTGATCCTTCTTGCGTGCTTGAGTTTTTTGGTTCTGCCGAGGGCTTTATTGCCTATTCGCTTTCGACGCCCGACGGCAGTGAGCCAGCGCTGTGCGATATGAAAGAGACGGAGTGGGAACGCCACGCCTTTGCCGACAAGATGGCGAAGAGCCTCGGGGTTCCGCTCAACGAACTCAAGACCGTTGCGCCCTCGCGGCGAGACAGAATCATTTTCGCTCTGCACGATGGCGGCTACACGGTGCGCGAGGTCGAACGGTATACGGGAATCAGCAAGAGTACCGTATCTCGTATCGTGCGCGCTTATGCGCGGGTGAAGGCACAGGCTGAGCTCTCGGAATAGAAAATGGCCGAACCACTCTTGTCAAGCGATTCGGCCAACAAAAATCTTAAGATTTGGGACAAGTTCTACTGATTATTTTGTCCCGTGAGCATGCCGTCGAGGGTGCGCCAGGCGAGCTCGGCGCATTTGACGCGGGCGGGCATGTGCGAGATGTCCTGGAGCTGGGCGGCTTCGTCCAGGTCTTCCAGGTCCTCCTCGGAGAGCTGCTCGCCGCGGATCATGGCAAGGAAGAGCTCTGCTAGGCGGCGAGCTTCCTCGACGGTCTCGCCGGTGATGAGGTCGGCCATGATGTCGGCGCTGGCCTGACTGATGGCGCAGCCGTGGCCGGTAAAGGAGGCCTCCTCGATCACGCCGTTCTCGACGCGCAGCTGCAAGGTGAGCTCGTCGCCGCAGCTGGGGTTGATGCCGTCGTGCTCGTGCGTGGGAGCATCCATCTCATACTTATAGTCGGGGTGCGAGTTGTGCTCCATAAATGTGGTGGAGGTGTACAGATTACCCATTGAACGTGCTCCAAACGTGATGCAGGCCGGCGATGAACTTGTCGATGTCGGCCTTGTCGTTGTAGAAGGCCACGCTGGCGCGGCAGCAGGCAAGGTTCTCGACGCCCAGCCAGGTGAGCAGCGGCTGCGCGCAGTGGTGGCCGGCGCGTATGCAGACGCCGTCCATGTCCATGATGCTCGCGACGTCGTGCGGGTGGATGCCCTTGACGTTAAAGCTCACAACGCCGTGGTGGTTGTCCCAATAGATGGAGCCGATGATCTGGACAAAGTCGAGCTGCATGAGCTCGCCCATCAGATAGTGGACGAGTGCCTGCTCGCGGGCCTGGATGTTCTCGTAACCCACGGTGTTGACCAGGTAGTCGAGTGCCGCACCCGTGGCGAAGATGCCGGCGGCGTCCTGCGTGCCGGCCTCGAATTTCTCGGGAACGGGCGCCCAGACGGCGTCCTGCTCGGTGACCGAATCGATCATCTCACCGCCGGTAAGCACTGGCGGCATGGCGTTGAGCAGGTCCATCTTGCCCCACAGCACGCCGATGCCCATGGGGCCCATGGCCTTGTGCGCGCTAAAGGCAAAGAAGTCGGCGCCCAGGTCGGCCATATCGACCGGCATGTGCGGCAGCGACTGCGCGCCGTCGACGACCAGATAGCCGCCGTACTTGTGCACGAGCTTGCCGAGGTTCTTGACCGGGTTCTCGACTCCTAGCACGTTGGAGACCTGACCCACGGCCAGGATCTTGGTCTTGGGTCCCACCTTGGCCAGAACCTCCTCGGTGGTGAGCTGGCCGGTCTTGGTGGGATAGAGGTAGACGAGCTTGGCGCCGGTCTCGCGGCAGACCTGCTGCCACGGAATCAGGTTGGAGTGGTGCTCCATGATGGTGATGACGACCTCGTCACCGGGCTCGAGCACCGTGGGTGCAAAGCTCTTGGCGACCAGGTTGAGCGACTCGCTCGTGTTGCGGGTGAAGACGACCTCGTTGGCCTGTGAGGCACCGATGAGGTCGGCGATCTGCTGGCGGACCTTCGCGATGGCGTCGGTGGCCTCGACGGACAGCGAGTACAGGCCACGCAGGGGGTTGGCGTTCATGCGCTGATAGAAGTCGCGCTCGGCGTCGAGCACGCAGGCAGGGCGCTGCGCGGTGGCGGCACTATCGAGGAAGGCGATCTCGGGGTGTTGCTGGAACAGCGGGAACTGTGCCTTGTAGGGATTGGTCTCGATGTCGACGGTAGGCCAGCCGCGCGAGGCCTCGTCGCTGGCGTCGAGCTCCATAGGCTCCGGTGCGGTACAGGTATCGCATTTAACGTGCTCGGTGTCGATCATGCGAGCTCCTCTTCAAAGTTGTCGATCAGGTTGTTGCCCAGGCGGACGACGGCGGCGCGGGTGCGCTCGTCGGTGGCGGAAAGCGCGGCGTCCTCCAGCTTGGCACGGACGAACAGGTCCTCGGCGGCGTTTTGGTCAAGGCCGCGGCAGGCGAGGTAGAACAGCTGCTCGTCGCGGACGTGGCCGATGGTGGCTCCGTGGTTGCCGGCGACGTCGTCCTCGTCGCACAGGATGACGGGGACGGTCTTGTTGTCGACCCCCTTGTTGGCCAAAAGCACCGTCTCGCGCTCGGTGCCGGTTGCACCCTTGCAGCCGTGCACGAGGTCGATGGTGCCGCGGTAGACCTTCTTGGACGTGCCGGTCAGCACGCCGTTGGCGTCGATCTCGCACTCGGTCTTGCGACCGCGGTGGCGCAGCTCGTAGTTAAAGTCGCGCACCTGCTCTCGGGCGCCCAGGTAGTCAGTATCGATGGTGACCTTGGCGGTATCGCCCAACAGGTCGCCGGCGAGGCCGGTGGCGCTGGCACCGGCACCCAGGACGGTGTGCTGCACGTTGACGCGCGCGCCCTCGTCCAGGAACAGGCCGGTGTCGTCGAGCGCGATCCAGCTATCGTCGAGCGTCTGCGTGCAGGTCACGTTGACGGTGGCGTACTCGTGGGCGCACGCGCGTAGCACGGAGCCCACGACACCCTCGCCGGTAACGGGGGAGTCTAGGGCAATATGTAGATCGAGCGTCGACTGGGGACGGGCGACGACGTCGATGGCGGCGATGGCCGCGGCGGCATCGACAGCGCTCACGCGCACGGTAACCGTGGCGTGCTTGTATGCGGGCACATCGATGACGATGCGCTTGGTAGCGTGGTCGGCCAGGTAGGTGTAGGCAGCCTCGCCCATGCCAGTCTCGAAGGCCTCGGCAGGGGAGAGCTCCTCCTCGAGCTTGATGGCGCCGGCCTGGTAGACGGAGGTCGCAGGCACGTCGAGCTCGGTCTCGGGCGTGATACGGGCGCGGTCGGCGGCATCGCCGGGGGCGGAGGCGCGGCGCTCGGGGAAACGCTCGGCCATAGCGTCCATGGCGGCTTCAAACGCGTCTGCCACGCCGGTAAACTGCTCGTCCAAGCCCTCGACCTCAACGGCCTCGGTGGGAGCGGCGGCAAGCTCGTCAGAGAGCTCGAGCTTGGTCTGGTTCATCTTGAGCCAACCCCAAGTGGCAGCCGGCATCGCATTAACCTGCTCAAGGATGGTAGCAGCGGTGTTGGTGGTCTGTTTCATTATCCGATCGCTCCTTCCATCTCGAGCTTGATCAGGTTGTTCATCTCGACGGCGTACTCCAGCGGCAGCTCCTTGGAGATCGGGTTGGCAAAGCCGTTGACGATCATGGTACGGGCCTCTTCCTCCGAGATACCGCGGCTCATCAGGTAGAACACCTTATCGTCGCCGATGCGGCCGATGGTGGCCTCGTGGCCGATGTCGACGTTCTTGGCGCGGATGTCCATGGCGGGGATGGTGTCGGAGCGGCTCTGGTCGTCGAGCATGAGCGACTGGCAGCTCACGGTTGCCTTGGAGCCCTCGGCCTTAGGCGTGGCCACGATGGAGCTGCGGAACGTCTGGATGCCGCCGCTCTTGGAGATGCCCTTGGTCTCGACGGTTGCCGAGGTATCGGGCGCGTTGAGCACGACCTTGCAGCCGGTGTCGAGGTTCTGACCGGCGCCGGCAAAGGTGATGCCGGTAAAGCTCGAGCGGGCGCGGCGGCCGTTGAGCACGCTCATGGGGTAGAGGTAGCCCACGTGGCTGCCGAAGGAGCCGCTGATCCACTCGATGTCGCCGTCCTCGTCCACGCGCGCGCGCTTGGTGTTGAGGTTGTACATGTTCTTGGACCAGTTCTCGATGGTCGAGTAGCGCAGGTGTGCGCGTTTGCCCACAAAGAGCTCCACAGCGCCGGCGTGGAGGTTGGCAACGTTGTACTTGGGCGCGGAGCAACCCTCGATAAAGTGCAGGTCGGCATCGTCCTCGACGATGATGAGCGTGTGCTCAAACTGGCCGGCACCCTTGGCGTTGAGGCGGAAGTAGCTCTGCAGCGGGAAATCGAGCTTGGTGCCCTTGGGCACGTAGACAAACGAGCCGCCGGACCATACGGCGCCGTGCAGGGCCGCAAACTTGTGGTCGGTGGGCGGGATGAGTGTCATAAACTTCTCGTGGATGAGCGGTTCCCACTGCGGATCGTGCAGGGCTTCCTCAATACCGGAGTAGACGATGCCCATCTTGGACGCGGTGTCCTGCATGTTGTGGTAGACGAGCTCGGAGTCGTACTGCGCGCCGACACCCGCCAGGTAGCTACGCTCGGCCTCGGGGATGCCTAGGCGCTCAAAGGTGTTCTTGATGTCGTCGGGCACCGACTGCCAGTCGTGCTTTTGGTCGGTGTTGGGCTTGACGTAGGTGACGATGTTGTCCATGTCCAGGCCCTCGATGGAGGGGCCCCACGTCGGATCCGGGAAGCGGTTGAAGATTTCGAGGGACTTTAAGCGCAGGTCGAGCATCCACTGCGGCTCGTCCTTTTTGGCGCTGATCTCGCGCACGATGTCGGGCGTGATGCCGGCGTCGAGGCGCTCGAATCCCTCCTCGCCATAGGTGAAGTCGTAGAGGCTGCGGTCGATGTCCGCGACCTCGGTGCGGTTCTTGGTCATTGCGTCGCCCCTTTACGCCTGCTGCTCGGCAGCGGCGGCCTCGGCCTGGGCGCGCTGCTCGGCGGCCTCGCGCTCGAAGGTCTCAAAACCGTTCTTGTCGATCCAGGGGATGAGCGAGGCGTCGTCCTCGCGCACGATGTGGCCCTTGACCATAACGTGGACGCGGTCGATATCCAGGTGCTCCAAGATGCGCGTGTTGTGTGTGATGATGAGCATGGAGCCGTCGCAGCTCTTGCGGTAGGCGTCCATGCCGTGGCTGACGGTGGACAGGGCGTCGACGTCTAGGCCCGAGTCGGTCTCGTCGAGGATGGCGAGCTTGGGCTGCAGCAACAGGAGCTGGAGCATCTCGACCTTCTTCTTCTCGCCGCCCGAGAAGCCCACGCCCAGCTCGCGGTTGAGGTAGGCGGTATCCATGTTGAGCTCTGCCGCGAGCTCCTTGACGCGACGGCGGAACTCCTTGCCCTTCATCTCCAGGCCGGGGCGGCCGGCGATGCTGGCGCGCAAAAAGCTCGACAGCGGCACGCCCGGAATCTCGACCGGGGCCTGGAAGCTCAGGAACAGGCCGGCGCGCGAGCGCTTGTCGGTGGTGAGTTCAGTGATGTCCTGGCCGTCAAAGACGATGCGGCCGTCGTTGACCGTGTAAACGGGGTCGCCCATGACCAGGTGGCCGAGGGTGGACTTGCCGGCGCCGTTGGGTCCCATCAGAACGTGGGTCTCGCCGGCGGCGACGTTGAGGTTGACGTTGTGGAGGATGGTCTTCTCGTCCACGGAGGCGGTCAGACCTTCGATGGAAAGCAGCGGATTTGCGCTCATGCTGTCCCTCTCTGTATATGGTGTACTCATAGGTGTACTAAACCCTAGGAATCTTCTCGGAATAAAGTTACTATGGGTTCGGCGTTAGTCAAGGGAAAACCCGACTAATCCACTCGACTTTTTAGATGTGGGACATAATAATCAGGCTTGTTTGCCCCGCGTGCATAAGATTTGGGACAAACAAGCCTGGTATTTTGTCTCGGCTACGATGAGAGGGTAGGTATGCTCATTTCTTCTAAGGGCCGCTATGCCCTCCGTCTGATGATCTATATCGCAGCGCTTGGTGACGCCGAGGGCAAGATTGCCCTTCGCGAGGTCGCTGACCGCGAGCATATTTCACAAAAGTATTTGGAGCAGCTGGTTCGTCCGCTCATGAAGGCGGGCCTGCTTAGGAGCGTGCGCGGTAAGGGCGGCGGCTACATGATGGCGAAGGACCCGGCCGAGGTGCGCGCCGGCGACATCCTGCGTGCCGTCGAGGGCAGCACGGCTCCGGTGGCGTGCGATGGCATCGACAACAGCTGCACCCGCAGCGATTTGTGCTCGACCGTCAAGTTCTGGCGCGGTTTGGACGACGTGATCGAAAAGTACGTCGACGGCGTGACGTTGGCCGACCTGGCCGCCGTCCCCGAAATCAACTTTGACATTAAGCTGTAGGGGTGCAAATGGCATCTCTCGACAAGGTGTACAAGCAAATCGAAGTTTTTGCTCGGGAATGTGACGCCGAGAAGGTCGTGTTGTTTGGTTCTCGTGCTCGAGGCGACAACTTGCCCAAGAGCGATATTGACATCGCCGTAGCAGGTTGCCGGGATTTCGGCCGTTTCTCAAATTTGATCGAGGAACATCTTGATACTCTTTTAGATGTAGATGTCGTCAATCTCGATGAGCCCTTATCGCAGCAATTGCTCGATGAAATTGCCAGGGATGGTGTGATTCTGTATGAAAAAATATGAGAACTTTGCCAGCGCCTTGGCGAATCTTGAGGATGCGCCCAATCAGGATCTCAACAATGATTTTGTTCAGAGTGGATTGATTAATAAGTTCAATCTTCAATTTGAACTGAGCTGGAAGCTCCTTAAGCGTCTGCTCGAGTATGAAGGCGCCACGCTTGCCGCGTCGGGGTCTCCTCGTGCCATCTTGAAGGAGTCGTACCGATTCTACGACTTTATTGATGAGGCGGCCTGGCTAGATATGCTCAGAGACCGCAATACGAACGTCCATATCTACGACAACAAGCTCGCTCAAGACTTGATTCAGCGCATCTTGAACGTCTATATCCCCGCTTTCTGTCAGTTGAGGGACGGGCTGATGGAGCGATACGGCGAGCTTCTGATGGCGCCCGACGACCAGTTTGTTTAATTCCTTAAGATTTCGCGGAGGGTTGTTGCCGTTTACCGAGGGGTTGTTGTGTAACAACGGGCGAGCTGCAATACTTATTTTTATCTTTGCAAACTGAACTTTAACTACACCAATGCAGGGAGGATCTTATGCAGCCCAAGCATTCTGCTATTGTCGCGGGCCTGACGCTGGCGCTTTCGTTTGGCGCCGTTTCCGCGCCGGCACCCGCCGCTGCCGAGGAGCCCACGCCGGGCGTTGCCTCGGATGCCACCGATATCGATAAGGGCCTTTACACCCAGCAGTCCTTCTCGGGCGTGCTGAGGTCGGTTCAGGGCGTTTCGTTTGTCAACGTGACTCCCGAGATGAAGTACTTTACCAAGTACGAGAGCCATGGTAACTACAACCAGGGATTTTCGTATGGTGACGGCTATAACGCACTGGGCTATTACCAGTTCGACCGCCGTTGGTCGCTCATTCCGTTTATGAAGCAGGCCTACAACTACAACCCCGAAAAATACAGCATGCTCAAGGATGCGATTGATCGCGGCAGCGAGATTTCCAACACGAGCAATGCCATGTACGAGAACGGTCAGCTCACCGAGTTGGGCCGTATTGCGCAGGAGGCCTTCCAGGGTGCTTACAACACCGATCCTGTTGAGTTCTCAGCACTTCAAGATGCTTATGCGTACAACTCGTACTATGCGGTGACCGAGGCGTGGCTCAAGAGCGGCCTGGGTATTGATATTTCGGGCCGCGCCGACTGCGTCAAGGGCATGGTGTGGAGCATTACCAACATGTGCGGCACTGGTGGCTGCAGGGACTTTTTCCGCTGGGCGAATCTTTCCAACGATATGTCCGATCGCGAGTTTGTGACGGCGCTTTCCTACAGCGTGGTCAATAACGTGGCGACCAAGTATTCGAGCCAACCCCAGTATCATGAGGGCTGGAAGAACCGCTACCGCAACGAGCTGAAGGACTGCTTGGTTTATATCGCCGAGGACGAGGCCGCTGCCGCTGCGACGCCCGTGCAGCCCGAGCCTACGCCGGCGCCCTCGCCGACGCCTGATTCGAATGACGGCTCGAGTGACGATGCCAACGATGACAGGATGGATGCGCCCTCGACCGATGCTGACGGTAATGGCTCTGCTGGTGGCGCTATCAACGACGGTTCCACCTCGAACGGCTCCGATTCGAACGGCTCTGCTGCGGGCGATTCGTCTTCAAGCTCTGCCGGCAATACGGGCAGCGCCGCCTCTGGTTCGACCGACGCTGGTTCCTCTGACTCTTCCACTGGCTCGAGCGATTCTTCCGCCGATACTGGTTCTAGCAATGACTCTAACACTGGCGCCGCTTCTGATTCCGATGCTTCCAAGGACGACTCGAATAAGGCGCCGGACGCTCCCGTTGCTTCGCCGGACAAGAAGCCTTCTTTCTCCGTGCAGCTTGGTTCTACGCTGGGCTCTTCGCTGATGGCTGGTGTCAATAACGGCTCGACTCAGAACAAGGACAACTCTGATCAGGTTTCCACGGAAAAGACCGAGGCCGCAAAGGGCGACTCCAAGGACAAGGCTTCCGAGAAGACCAAATCCGATAAGGGTTCTAGCTCTGAGGCGAAGGACGACAAATCCGCTCAGAAGAAGGACGAGAGCAAGACCGAGGGCGAAAAGAAACAGTCCGAAGACGACGACAAGAGCGGTGCTGACAACCAAGTCCAGGAGCAAAATGACTCCAAAACGGTTACCACTACAACCACCACGACCACCACAACCAAGTCATCTGGCGGCAACATGCCCAAGACGGGCGACTTGATCGTGATGGCGAGCCTTGCCAGCGCGAGCTTGGCCACACTGGGTGCTACGTCTATCGTAAGTGGTAAGCATAAGCTCGATCAGCAGAAGAAGGCTTCTGGGGAGGACAGCTCGGAGGAGTAGCCTCTCGGTTGCCAGATAACTAAAGAGTCGGGACGGGGTCCGGTGCGAATGCATCGGGCCCCGTTTTGTTGTGCAACGATTAGTTATGCCCCCTCACACCTCTTGTTGCTACCGTTGCCCGATATGTTCGCGCGGCGTCGTCGGTACGCGCGAGGCGGTCATTACAATTGGCATCGTGCAGCGATTTAGGGGGAACGTTTTGGTGTCTGAACAGGCAAATGTTGATTGTGCTGCTGGCTTTGGCGTGCGCTTGATCGGCTGTGCCGACGATGCGGCTTTGCCCATTGGCATGCACGACTATGCGGAGGCTCTTGGTTGCTGCACGCTGGTCGACAAGACCATGTTTATTGCCGATGTGTTGGACTGCGACGCGTCCGTTGTGGTGTGCTGTCGACCCGAGGGTTTTGGCAAGAGCATGAACTTGTCGATGCTCAGGGCTTTTCTGGAGCGTCCAGCGGTCGGTCGCACCGGTCGGATCTCGTTTGCCGATGCTCAGATTTGGGATGCGGACGGCGGGCGCTATCGGGATGAGTGCGCTTGCTATCCGGTGATATCGCTGGACTTTTCTGGCGCTGCGAGGCGTGGCCCCGCTGTTGCCGGCGTCGTGCGCGATGCCCTTTCGGGCGAGTGCGCTCGCTTGTTGGCGCTCTTGGAGGCTCCGGATTTAGCTCGAGATAAGGTGCGTCACGTCGAACGTGTCGCGCGTGGCGTGGCGAGCGCGGACGAGGTTGACTCGGTGCTCGGTGTGCTCATAGAGCTGCTGGAGATTGCCTACGATGAGCAGGTTGTATTGCTCGTTGATGGGTACGATGGGGCGTGCTCTTGCCGTGCGAGCGCGAGGGACGCTTCCGGCGCCGATCCGGCAGATCTATTCGATCGCGTGCTGTTCGACGCCATTGCTGCTGCGCGCGATTCGTTGCGGCTGACGTGTTTGATGGGGGAGTGTCCCGGCCCTGCCGAAGCGGCGCTTTCTTTGCACTGCTGCTCGTATTGTCTGACGACGCCGCTTTCGACCTGGTGTGACCGTTGGTTCGGCTTTTCGGATGCCGAGGCCGAGGCTCTTTTGAATCATGCTGGGCGCGAGGAATACCTGAATGATGCGCGTGAATGGCTCGAGGGGTATCGGTTTGGCAGGGCCTATTGCTCGAGTCCAGAGCGTGTGATCGGTTTTCTGGGCCGAGGCTGCACGGCGCCTGTGCGTGCCGATCTGTATGGATATGCCGATTGCCTGAGTAGGGTAGTTGCCGGGTGGAATCTCGACCGCCTTTCGGTCTTGTTTGATTTGCTCGAGGCCCATGGGTGCGCTGAGGCCCCGCTTTGTTTGGGCACTGCAGAGCCAGATGTCTCGCCTGACGATGGCATGTGGACAGCGCTGTATCTGTCCGGTTTTCTCACGACGGATATGACTGAGGAGCCAGAGCATGGCGATCGCTTCCGTGCTTTGCGATTGCCCAATAACGAGCTTCGCCAGGCCTTGCGTCTAGTGATTATTGAGTGGTTTGAGTGCGCTGCAGAAGACATTCGAGACGTCGATGCGTTTCGCGACGGGCTGTGCCATGGGAACGAGGATACCGTGAGGCGGGCGCTAAGCCGCATCTTGGGAGATGCGGGAATCGGTGCGACCGACCCAGATACTCCGCTGCCATATCACCTACTCTTGCAAGGACTCTGCTTTGGATTGCCGGGCTATGCCAATCCTGCTTCGAGGCGAAAGTGTGGCGCGGATCGCTGGGACATCCAGGTTTTTCCTACGGGCGCCGCGTTCGACATAGCCGATACGATCGGTATGCTCGATGAACGTCCGCTGATAACGATCAACATGATGTATGACCCCGGTGTGGATGCGCTGGGCCTGGAATTGCTGGCCGTGCAGGCGCTGCTCGACATAGAGCGCGACGGCATCGACGAAATCCGTGTGCCGCGACCCGGCGTTGGCCGCATGCGCTGGGGGTTTGGGTTTGATGGACAGCATGTGGCTACGGTGTACCAGCGGCTTTAAGCGCTGAGGTGTTTCCGGCTTCCGTTACTCGGTGTCCTTCATGGGTGGCATGGGCTTCCAGTTGGGATCCTTGATGATCTTGCGGGCGTCTTTCATGCCACGGCGCAGCGCCGGAATACCGGTCTTATAGCACTTATCGACCGCAGCCAGGCGAATGAATTCCTTGCAGAAGGTCGCGGCATTGCCCAGGCGGAACAGCATGGGGTGGTAGTCACCGTAGATCTGCATATAGCGAGCGAGGAAGCCTCGGTTGCGCATGATGTAGTAGCGGTTGGTGTCGCTCGTAGAGTTGAGCTGGCGCTTGCCGGCGATATCCCAGTTAGAGACGGCGCGGGCGCGCTTGAGCACCACGTCGGCCACAACGGCGGCGGGGAAGTGCTGGCTGGCCACGTAACCATAGCAGGCATCGTCGCCGTAGATGAAGAATCGCGCATCGGGCAGGCCGATCTTGTCGACCACGCGGCGCGAGAACATGCCGCCCTCAAAGCATAGCTGGTTCATGGCGCGGTAGCCCTCGGGTCCCAGGTCCCACTTGGCGACAGGGTTGGGAATGCCGAGCGAAAGGATGAGTTGGTATTGCCAAAAGAAGGCGCCGCCGTCAAAGTCCAGGCGCGAACCCTGGATGACGTCGTAGCGGTCGGTCCACTTGGCAAGACGCTCGATGCCTTCGGGGATGACGAGCACGTCGTCGTCCATCACCCAGAACCATTGAGCGCCCAGGTCGTAGGCGCATTTAGTGCCGGCGGAGAAGCCGCCCGCACCGCCGCCGTTTTCGAGCTGCGGGGCGTAGATGACACGGTCGGTGCCGCCCTGCGCGTCAGGCTGCTCGGTGTCGATGCCCCACAGGTTGGCCAGGCGCTCGTTGAATGCGGCGCACATGGCCTCGGTCTCGCACGAATTCTCGTTATCGACAATCACGATGCGCCAGGGCGTTGCCGTGAGCTCGGTCATGGAGTCGAACAAGTTGGCCAGGAGTTCCTGGCGCTTGTACGTAACGACGACGATGGCGAGCTTGTCGATGGGGGCGGGAAGGGTTGAAGGCATGGGGCAATATATCCTTTCACGCGCGGCTGGCGATCGCTGCGCGGAAGCTATCGAATACGTCCTTGGGACTGTCTTATTGTAAAGGCTCGGTGCGCTTTGGCGGCAAGCTTTGAATAAAACGCAGGAACCTGCCACGGGTGCAGCGGCTTTAGGGTCTGACGGCAGCGTGTCTATTGCCGCTTGAGCTTGCGAGCGATAAGGCTTCTAGCAGCATCGATGATGAGGAGCGCTAAGGCAAAGACGATGCTAATGACGGTGCCTGTGACGATACATATAGCTGCCGGGCTGTTTTGGCTGATCAGTATGTTTGCGAGCAACGTATTGAAGACGGGACGCCACAGGCTACTGGTGAGCGACTGCATCACATAGAAACCAAGCGTGGCGGTCGATAAGGTGACGATGACGCCTGCGGCTCGTGGATTGTCCGAGGCGCTGCGTCGGGTAGCCGCAAAGAGCAGGGAGGTGGCAGCGAGGACAAACGAGATCAACGAGGTCGATTTGTAGGAGAGGGCTGCCATTGCTGTGAGGTTGCCGGTGAAGGAGAGTTCGCCTTCCAGGATGGTGGTGAGCACCAAAACCGCTGCGAGCGACCGCATGCCTAAGGCGCCCGCCCTGTCCGAATCCATGACATCGGTAATGTCGCGGAGCAGCCCGCCGATCAAAAATGCGACTACGTACGTGGTAGCGCTCATGGACTTCTGGAGCCAAGAAAACTCGCCGGCGCTTGTCGCACTCATGGCGGCTAAATACCCGTTAACAACAAATGCGAGGATTCCAACGACGATGACCGCTGCCGTGTAGCTCCTCTTAGAGAGTCGACTCTTGGCCAGGCCAAACAGCGGCGCCATGAAGACCGTGGCGGCATAGACCCAGATAAACTCAAGCCCCAGCGTGTACCAATAGCTGTCTCTTATACACATCTCCGAGCCCACGAGACCGAGGCTGATCT
>CABRID010000034.1 GCA_902470895.1 uncultured Collinsella sp. | reverse complement strand
CAGGAAGCTTGGATACGCCTAGGCGCGGTCCAAGAAATCGTCCGCACCCCCCACGGTATAAACAGGATCTATTCCACCGCAACTTAGAGCCCTGCCGGCGTGTAAAAGAAACGAGCCCGCATCCCCGGGGGACACGAGCTCGTAAACAATACGTGGTAGGGGCGGTGGGACGTCTGCGTATTTGCTGCGCAAATACGCACCGGCTTCGGCCGCCTGTCGGCGCCCTCGCCGGCTCGCTACGGACGCTGCGCGTCCGCTTAACGCTCGCCCCCTCGCGGGTTCGAGTCCCACCGGCATCTAAAAGAAGCGAGCCCACATCCCTGGGGAACACGGGCTCGCAAGCAATCACATGGTAGGGGCGGTGGGACTCGAACCCACAATCCTTGCGGCGAGAGATTTTAAGTCTCCTGCGTATGCCAATTCCGCCACGCCCCCGTGAGACTAGAAGTCTAGCACAAGCCGTCCGTTACGCGTTGACGGCCATCGAGTGTTGCCCCGACTTCTCCAGGAACTCCTGGAACTTGGCTTCGTCGCCCTTGTTCTTGTACTGCAGGGCCAGCAGGTATTCCAGGCGGCAGCTCTTGACCTTATCGTCGCCGGCCTCCTCGAGCATGCGCTCCAGCTCGGGAATATCGTTGTGGCGCTTCAAGATCATCGTGTCGTACATCAGCTGACACTCGTGTGCAACCGCTTCGGCTTGACCGCCCTCAAAGCCCTTGATCTCGTGCAACAGCTCCTTGGACTTTTTGCGGTCCTCCTGGCCAACGTAGTAGTTAAAGGCCTTAATTACCAGGTCGACACGCTGCATCTTGGGGAGGTTGAGTCCCAGCAGCAGGTCGAACATCTCGCTGGCGCGCTCGTGGTCCTCGCGCAGCAGATAGGAGTTCAGGCGCAGGTAGTCGCGGTTATAGCGCGGGTACAGCATGCTGGTGAGTTTGGCGTCGAGCAAACGATCGAACTCGTCCCACTGCTTGGCAGCCATAAGCTGCTGCAAGCGCTTGAACGTGGTGCGTTTTTTGACGCTAAAGAACACCGACACGGCGATGCAGATGATAACGACGGCGGTCCAGAGGGTGCGGGAATCGGGCATATTGGGGTCCTTAGTCGCTCATAAAGCGAGCGGTATGACAACACGTACTAGATGTATTATACGCAGCGCGCAAGCAAACTGGCATAAAAGTGCATCGAGGCCGAGCGCCATCGCTCGCTGCGGTACACTTACCTAAAGTAAACCATGAAGGGAGACATTACCTATGAAGAAGATCGTTTTGGCTTGCGGTGCTGGCGCTGCTACTTCCACGCTCGTTGCCCAGAAGGTCGCCACCTTGCTCGACGCCAACGGTTACGCCGACAAGTACGAGATCGTGCAGTGCGCCATCTCCGAGGCCAAGGACTACTGCGACGAGGGCGCCGACCTGCTGATCGCCACCACCGTTGCCCCCGAAGGCCTCACCTGCCCGTACGTGAGCGGCGTGCCCTTCATGACCGGCATGAACCGCGTCGCTGCCGAGAAGGCCGTTCTCGACGTCATGGCTCAGTAGGCACTGCCTGTATGAGTGAGCAGAACGCCAACCCGGTCGAGCTCTTTGGCATGCGCGTTGCCCATGTGGGCATTAACGCCGCCGACCCGGCAGACGCCCTGGAGATCGCGGAGCTGTTCTCGACGATGATGGGCCTGCCCGTTATTGAGACTCCGGTTTCGTACTTTAACGATTCGCTGGTCGAGATCATGAAGCAAAACGGTCGTGGCGCCAAGGGCCACATCGGCTTTGCCGTCAACGACATCGATGCGGCCGAGAAGTGGTTTGCCGAGCGCGGGCTCGAGGTCAACGAGGAGTCGCGCGTGCTGCTGCCCGACGGCGGCACCAAGCTCGTGTACTTTAAGCGCGAGTTCGCCGGCTTCGCCGTGCATCTGTGCCGCGAGTAGTGCACAAGCTGCCATAGCTAGCAAAAAGGGATAGGGCCGCGTGGCCCTATCCCTTTATTTATGCCGAGGGGCTTCCTACCGCGGCAGGCGAATCGTAAAGCGGCTGCCGACGCCCTCGACTGAGGTCACGCCAATGACACCGCCATGGCTATCGACGATCCACTTGGCAATGGCAAGCCCCAGACCCGAGCCCTGCGCGCCGGCATCGCGTGCGTTGTCGGCGCGGTAGAACCGTTCAAACGCGTGAGCTGCGGATTCCTGGTTCATGCCGATGCCCTCGTCCTCAACACTTATGTCGATCGTGCCCACGCCCGCATCGGGCGTTATGCCAAATGTGACGGTCGTTCCCGCATCCGAGTACTTGGCGGCATTCTGCACGATCACGCGCAGAGCCTGCTTCACGAGTGCCACGTCGACGGGCGCGTCGCAGCGCGGGTCGCTGACAAGTGCAGCGTCAAAGGCCAGTCGATACGTGTGCGCGGCATCGATCATCTGCGATTCCTCGCAGACCTCGCCGACCAGTGCGGCCAGGTTGGTATGTGCGCGCCGCAGGACCGTGCGGCCGGCATCACCGCGTGCCAAAAACAGCAGTTGTTCCACGAGCTCCTGCATATGCTCGCTTTCGGCCTTGAGTGAGGCGATGGACTCCGCCAGTACGTCCGGGTCGTCTTTGCCCCAGCGGTCGAGCATGTTTACGTAGCCCTGAATCACCGCGATGGGCGTGCGCAGTTCGTGACTCGCGTCGTTGACAAAGCGCATCTGCTGCAGCTTGGCCTCTTGCATCTGGCGCAGCAGGCGGTTGAGTGCGACCTCGATGCTCGCCAGGTCGGCGTCGCCGGTGGTGACGCTCGGCGAGTCGACGCTTGCGCGCTCGATGGCCTGCTCCAGCGTTTCCATCTTGCCACCGGAGAGCTGCATACGGCCGAGCTCGTCCACGCGCAGGGCCAGGTCGTTGAGCGGTGCCATGGTGCGGCGCACGCGGCGGGCGCCGCCGAGCATGTTGAGCACGCTGATGACCTGCCAACCCGTAACGACAAGGTAGAGAGGCCATAGCGCGACGAGGTCCTGTGCGAGGGGGAAAGTCTTGGTGGTACGCGCAAGCTCGACGGTATAGGTGAGCGTTGTCAGGTTCCAGCCGCGTGCGGGCGTCAGCGACATGCCGTGAACGGTGGCGCCGGGAATCCATCCCGCGGTAAACGAGCCGTCGGGCAGCGTCTGGTTGTATCCATAGACGAGGATTGCCGCCGCAATCACCACCAGCAACAGATCGAGCCAGACGTAGCTCATCAGGCGGCGCCACATATAGCCCCAGTTGATGGCGCGGGCGATGGAGGTGACGCGCTTGGCCTCGGCGTTACGCACGGCAGACATAGCCCACCCCGCGCACGGTCTGGATGATGCGGGCGCCGCCGGCGTCCTCGATCTTGGCGCGCAGGTGCGCGATGTGTACGTCGACGTTGTTGGTGTCGCCCACGTATTCATAGCCCAGCGCTTCGTGCGCGATGCGCTCGCGGGTGAGCACGGTTTCGGCATGCGCCATAAGCAGGGCGAGAACGTCGAACTCGCGGGCCGTGAGCGCGATGGGCGAGCCGCCGACCGTGACTTCGCGGCGGTTGGGGTCGAGCGCAACCGAGTTAACGGTAAGCGCGGCGGGGGAGGGCGAAGCGGAAACCTGGATTGAGTCGCTGACCGGGGGCATCGCGGCGGCACTCCCGCTCTCGCCGCCCTTCATACCAGCCCTGGCGCCGGCGTCGCCAACGCCCGAAGCCGCCCGCACGGCCTCCGAGCGCTTCAGCGCTACGCGGATCCGTGCGAACAGCTCCTCAATCGCAAACGGCTTGGTCAGGTAATCGTCGGCGCCGGCATCGAGCCCGGCCACCTTGTCCATCACGGCATCGCGCGCGGTGACCATGATCACCGGCACATCCTTGTGCTTGCGGACACGCCGCAAGACCTCCATGCCGTTGAGCTGCGGCAACAGCACATCGAGCAGAATCAAATCGTAGTCGCGCTCTAGTGCCAGGTCCACGGCGGTGCGGCCGTCGGCGGCATGTTCCACCTGGTAGCCCTCGTGCTCCAGCTCGAGCGTCACAAAGCGGGCGATTTTCTCCTCGTCCTCTACGATCAGGATCCGTGCCATACGTGCCCCCGTCTGCGATTACTTGTCGTCGTTCAGATTTTGCTTGATGTCGTCCGCGGCATCGGCGGCGTGATTCATAAGGTTGTTGATGCTGCCGGGCACGTCGCCGTCGCTGTCGATGCGGTAGCGCATGCCAAAGAACAGGCCAATCAGCATCAGCCATATCGTGGCGCCCCAGGCAAACAGCGCGACGATGGGAATCAGGATGGGAATGTTGAGGATGATCGCATCGCGGCGCGTGGCGATAAACTTGGTGTCCAGGCTCAGGCGGAAGAGCTTTTTTAGGTACTCCCATACGCTGTCCATCTTCTTAGAGAAGTCGGTCTTTTCGCTCGACTTTTCGTAGGCGGCCTGCGCGGCGACCATCTCGGCCGAGGGCTCATCGACTGGCGCTGACTCGGTGGCGGCATGCGCCGATGTGGTCTGGGTCTTGCCCTGCGTCTCAAGCCAAATGATGGCATCCAGAACGTTGCCGTCGGCGGCGTCGAGCGCGGCCTTGGCATCGGTGTAGCTCACGTTGCACTTGGTGCGGATGGTTTCAACTTTTTCGAGGTCGTCCATGACCTGTCCTTTCGTTCGATGGGCGCGACGCCGGGCGATCTGCCCGGGCGCGAGCGTTGCGTTCGGCGGCCTGCGTTGCGCGGTGCCCCGCCCTTGGTCGAACTCTATAGTGCAGGTTATAGATTAAGCGATTCTTGAGCCAAGATTAATGTTGGATGAGTTTTTGCGCGGCGATGGGGAAGTATTGGACCTCGATAGCGGGGGATGGGGTGCCGGTAGTAAAGCGGTGTCAAGGGTTGGTCGAGCGGGCGGTTTTTAGGCGACTGGGACATGGCGGGCGGTCGATCACCTATACTGGTCGGGCCCAACTGGAGAGGTGATAACTAGTTATGAAATCAATCAATGTTGCAGCGGCAATTATTCAGAAGGATGGGAAAATCCTGAGCTGCCAGCGTGGCTACGGCGAGTTTAAAGACGGCTGGGAGTTTCCGGGCGGCAAGCTCGAGCCGGGCGAGACCGGCGAGCAGGCAATCGTGCGCGAGATTCAAGAAGAGCTCGAGGTCACGATCGGTAACCTCGACTATCTTTGCACGGTCGAACACGATTACGAGACGTTCCACCTGTCGATGCAGTGCTACCTAGCTACCATCCTTTCGGGGGAGTTCAAAGAGCACGCTCACGAGGACATGAAGTGGCTCGATACCAATAACCTGTGGGATGTCGATTGGCTTCCAGCGGACGTTAAAGTCGTTAGGGAACTCGAAAAGAAACTCGGGCTTAAGTAAGAAAGGAGCGGGCGCTGCATGGCGCCTCGCTCCTTTTTGTTACTCGGCTTCACTAAGATCGCTGAGCATAAACTCGTAAATGTCCTGCCTCACGGGTGCGTTGAGCTCATATTCGATTTCGACGGCGTTGTCGTTGCTCTTAGTTTTAATAGCCTCGAACTCTCCGGTCGGATGTATTTCGCCTAAGAAATAGAACTCCTTGCCACCCTTATCGTCCTTGTTCTTTCGCATAAACAAATACGTCTTCAAGCCGTTTTCTGGCCATGCCTGCAGTCGCAGAATCTCGGGGGAGTTGAGCGTGCGGTTGTTCTTAGAGATTGCAACTAGCTTACTCGGCGAGACAAAACGGTCTTCATACTGAATGGACTCGCTAATGTCGGGTGCCTTGTCATAGTTAATAAACACGGGGAATGTATTGGTCTTCTCGTCGTAGAAGTAGCCGCCAAGATTTTGGCCGTTGATGTTCTTTTCCCAGTTCATCAAGCGGCAAACCTCTTCGTACGTGTACTTGGCGTTGAGAACGAAATTTGTGTTTTCGTACGTCTCGGCATAGTCGAGTCGGTTGCGCGCGATGCCAAAATCCAGCACCTCGAGAATCTGACGTTTGAACTCTGCGTTGCGCAGGGCGCTCGCAAACACTTCGGTCAGACGAGGTCCGGTTCCGTCGTCAATAAGCAGGGAAACGAAATCCTTAGGAGTGGCAAAGTCGCCCTTAAGGACGGCGATTGCCGACCTAACGGCGCTGTCCTTAAGTTGTGCGCGGTAGTTCCTAAGCGCGGCCTCACGCATATGTCGATAGCCCTCGTGTCCGGCTTCGACGAGCGTTTGAAGCAAATAGAGGTCTTCGAATCGCTTGCCCGCGGCGAGCTTTTGCGAAATAAATTTGAGAATCTTGGTTTGATCAGAGGAAAAATGGACTGTGTAGCCCGGCTCGTATTTGGAAAGAAATGCGTGGTAGGACCCCAGGCCGCTGTTCTTGAAGATAAGCAGCGGATCGATGGAGCCATTACGATCAAATTCGAGCAGCGAGGGAATCTTGCCGAGTTTCTGACGCAAGTCGAGATATTCGTTCTTCAAAAATCTGACGGAGGTAAAGTCACCGCCGTCGATGGCCTTATAGATGCGAGCTTCGGAAATACGATCGAAGCTTACCGTTGAGCATCCGGGGATCGCCGAATCGCTCTCTTGGACGAGACGACGCAGGCGGTCTTTGTTGTACGTCTTGTCACCCGAAAGCGCGATGGGCACCAAGAAGTTGCTCTGGTAATTGCCAATAAAGTCTAGTACCAGTGCGTATTCCTTGCCATCATTCAGGCGCAAACCTCGTCCGAGCTGCTGAATAAAGATGATTGCGGAGTCGGTGCGTCGAAGCATGATGATCTGATTGAGCGAGGGGATGTCGACGCCTTCGTTCATGATATCGACCGAGAAAATGTACTCGAGCTCGCCGGCTTCAAGTCGGCTGATCGCAGCATTGCGGACTTCATCGGAATCTTGACCGCTAATCGCAGCCGTTCGATATCCGAGAGTGTTGAATTTGCGCGACAGTTCTTCGGCCTCGGCGTTTCGATTGCAGAAAATTAAGCCCCTGCGGTTGCTTTTAGTGACGCTGTATTCTTCGATCTTCTCGGTGATGTGACGCACACGCTCGTCAGACGTCAAGCGTCCGAACAAGGCAGTGTCTTCAACCGTCTCGTCGTCAATCTCCAGATCGTGAATGCCAAAATAATGGAAGGGGGCTAGCATCTCCTCGGCCAAAGCGTCCTGCAGCGTGATCTGGAACGCGATGACGTGATTGAAAAGGGCAAAGACGTCATAGCCGTCGGTGCGATTAGGCGTAGCGGTCATGCCCAGATAAAACCGAGGCGTAAAGTGCGACATGATGGATTGGTAGCCCTGAGATCCCGTGCGGTGGGCCTCGTCGATGACGATGTAGTCGAACTCATCGGGACGGAAATCGCTCAGATGCTTGGCGACCGAAGAGCACATGGCAAACACGCAGGTAGCATTGCTTATATTCTTGCCAGTTTGATAGGTGTCGAACGTATAGGTGCTACCCAAAAGCCGTTCGCAGCTTGCACGGGAGGCGTCTATAATGCGCCGGCGGTGCGCAAGAAAGAGGATGCGTCGGGGTTTAGTTGCGAGCACGTCGAACGCCGAAAGGAAGGTCTTGCCAGTGCCGGTTGCCGAGACCAGCAACGCACGGGTCTCGCCCTTGCGGTGGATTACGCCGAGCGCCTCAAGGGCGCGCTGCTGCATTTTATTGGGCTTGATTTCTTCGAGGTCGTTCGTGGTTGAGCTAACAGCTGCCTGGAACGTCGGTTTCGATTTGGGCTTTGACGGGCATGCCGATCGATATGCGGCATAGTTCTCAATCCAGTCTTGGGAAAGCAAAACGGTTGAGGTGTCGTTCCACAACGAATCAAACTCGCCCCTCAGTTCACCGAGCAGGCGGCTGTTTTCAACGGTCTGGTACAGCACATTCCATTCTTTATTACAGGTGAGGGCGGTCTGCGTCATGTTCGAGCTGCCGACGATGACCGTGCTGGTTTCGCCCTTATCAAAAATGTATCCCTTGGCATGCAGATTACCCTGGAATACGCGAACTTCCATGTTGTCGTATTCCAGGAGCTTGCGAAAGGCATCGGGTGAGTTGAAGTTGAGATAGGTGGACGTGAGCAGCCTGCCCTTAATGCCACGCTGCTTGAGCTCCTGGAACGTCTCGACCAGGATTTGAAGGCCGCCGTCTGCAACAAACGCTACGCAAAAGTCAAAAGAGCCGCAGGTTGAGAGCTGCTCCTTCATAACGGATAGTAGTGTTCCGCCTGTCGCCTTCGAGTTGGCGATGAGCTTGGGTGAATCGTTCTCGCGTGCAAGCGAGTCGAATTCAATATCAATCTGCTGCTGCGTAGTCATCCCGGCCAAACCTTTCGAAAGACTATGTTGGCGCCAGGATAACAGATCGATCGTTCGTGTTTTGGGCGTATGTGATTATTAGACTATCGGCTACTCAAGTTTGTGGCTGCGGCCTTGGTGCCGTGTCTTGCTGGGCCTTTCTCTATCTATATGTATGTGTTTTCGTCTTATAGGCTACTGGGAGAAGTCCTGCCCCCAAGATTCCGCGCATGCCATGGCTCCGTGTCGGCCATGTGGCAAGCTGCTTGTCATAGCCTCGCCGGAATCCGACTGTAAATGGCCACGGACGGATATGCAGGTTCTTGTCGCTACGTGAGAAAAACTTGCAGAATTCGCAAGTTCTTGTCATGCTGTGAGAAAAACTTGCAGATTGGGGCGGGCGATGGATAAACGGATGGTCCCTAGAGATCGATATCTCGAGAAATTGATTGCCTTTCGTGATGCGGATGTCATCAAGGTCGTAACGGGTATGCGCCGTTGTGGCAAATCGACGCTTCTGGACATGATGCGCAAACATCTGGAGGATAACGGCGTTCCGTCCGAGTGTCTTTTGACCTTTAAGATGGAGTCGTTTGAGCTGGAGGGCGTGCGTGATTGGCGAGAACTCTACCGCCACGTCGACGGCCAAATGCCTGCGGGTAAAAGGTGCTATCTCTTCTTCGACGAGCTCCAGGAGGTTGCCGGATGGGAGAAGGCGATTAACGCACTTCGTGTCGACCGGGACTGCGATATATATGTTACGGGTTCGAATGCTTTTCTCCTGTCGTCTGAGATTGCGACCTTAATCTCGGGCAGGTATGTCGAGATTCGGATGCATCCGCTCACTTTTTCGGAATATGTCGACTTTCTTGGTCCGACTGACGTCACGAATAGGCTCGCTGTTTTTGGTTGGGAGGACATTGTTGCGCTCGACGATCTTCTCGACCGTTATCTTGTGTTTGGAGGCCTGCCGTTTCTCGCTGCTTCAAAACTGCCGGAGCAGGAAATGAAGGACTATATCTGGAGCACGTACCAAACAATCGTCGGGCGCGACATTTTGGCTCGCGAGGCGCGTCGGGGTAGACGGTCGGTGACGAGCAGGAGTGTGCTCGACCGCGTCACTTCCTACTTGGCCGATAACATTTCAAACCCGACATCAATTAACAAGATTGTTGGCACGCTGGCGGAGAACGGGCTGAAATCCTCGCATGGCGTCGTGGACACTTGTGTGTCCGCCCTTGAGGAGACCTATATCTTTTCGCATGCGCGCCGATTTGATATTAAGGGTCGGGACATTTTGAAGACCGGTGGCAAGTTCTACATTGAGGATCTGGGGCTTCGAGCTTTCTTGGATGGGTATCGCGGCAGCGACAGTGGGCGTGTTCTCGAAAATGCCGTTTACAATCGCCTTGTCTATGACGGATATCAAGTCTTCACGGGTCATCTTCGAGATGCCGAAATCGACTTCGTTGCAATCGGCGACGGCTCGGATCGTAAGTTTATTCAGGTTACAGAGTCGATTGACGAGGAGGCGACGCGTAAGCGCGAGCTGCGTCCATTTGAGCTCAGATCGCTCGAGAAGATTACCGGCGGTTACGAGAAGATCATTGTCGTTCGTCAGGGGAGCCATCCGACCGACATCGACGGTATCAAAATCGTTTCTGCAGTCGATTTCTTAATGGGTAGGCTTGGGGCTTAGGGCGTTTGAAGCGCGTCTGTTTCCTATGCCTAGCGACATTGCCGCAGCTCGTGATACCGCCGGCTCCTTCCTCTCCGTCAAGCGGCACCAACTCAGCTGATCCGTTGGGGACGGAGGAAAGCGGATCATTTTCGGCGCGCCGCAGGTGATACGAATCCTGCGGCGCGCTGTTTTTTGCGCGAGGGCTTTCAGCTGTGTCCGCGTGGCGTGGGAGACTTAATTTGCCGTCTTGGTCTGTCACGGCGGCGTGAATCAAAGCAACGGCCCTCTAAGGAGTTCGATATTGATGAGTGACAACACCAAGCACCTTGCAAAGAAGTGCGTCAAGGACGCGGGGCCGTGCCTCGCGTTGTGCCTTGCCGGCGCCATGATGACCGGCGGCGTGCTCGATCTGGTTTTTTGGGTGCTTGACCCGTTTGGATGGAAGAACGAGGGGTAGGCCCCAAAGGATGGGAGGGCTGGAACGGTTAGCTTAGTGATCGTGCAGAATGTGGGCTAGCGACTTGCAGGGAAGTGGTAATCCGATGACGGTCTATGTGACGGGCGATATTCACGGCGGCGTCGACATGCAAAAGCTGCGCGACTGGGAGCTTGGGGATAGTCTGACGGGCGACGACTATCTGATTGTCGCGGGCGACTTTGGCTTTCCGTGGGATTTCTCTGCCGAGGAGTGCGCCGATATCGCTTGGCTGGAGTCGCGCCCCTATACCGTGCTGTTCGTCGACGGCAACCACGAGCGTTTCGATCACTGGGCGGAGCGTTCCATGGAGCTGTGGCACGGTGGGCTGACGCAGCGCCTGTCGGACACCTCTCCCATACGGCGCCTGACGCGTGGCGAGGTTTTTGAGCTCGACAACTCAACGATCTTTACTATGGGCGGTGCCACGAGCGTGGACAAGGAATACCGCATTCCGTATTCCAGCTGGTGGCCACAGGAGCTGCCGGACGAGCGCAACTTTGAGGAGGCACGGACAAAGCTCGACAGCGTGGGCTGGAAGGTCGACTACGTAATCACCCACACCTGCTCTACGCACATGCTTTCGCCCACGCTCTATCCGGCGCCCGGCTGGGATTGCCCCGGCGTTGATCGACTTACGGCGTTTTTCGATGAGCTGGAAGATCGCTTGGACTACAAGCGCTGGTACTACGGCCATTTTCATCGGGATGCCAACCCGGCCGAGCGCCACACCGTGCTCTACGACTGTATCGTTCGCTTGGGTGATGAACTCCAGCCCTGGGATGTTGCGTAGCGGCAAGACGTTTGGCTACTCGGCCGTTATGGTGATGTTTTTCCGGTGCGCGTGGATAACATCCCAGCTAAAGTGCTCGACCAATTGCTCGGCGGTGCGCGGCGTGGTGTCCGGCGCGATGCCTGTTTGCCCGGCGAGCCAGCCCAGCAGTGCCTCGGATGTGCCAAAGCGAGCGCGGAGCTCGCCCAGGTCCAGATCGCGGTCGCGCTTGGAAAGGCGGCGGCCGTCCGGTGACATGAGCAGCGGAATATGTGCGTAGTGCGGAGTGGGAAGTCCCAGCAGATGCTGCAGATAGATCTGGCGCGGCGTGGAGCCAAGCAGGTCGCATCCGCGTACGATCTCGGTAACACCCATGGCGGCGTCATCGACCACCACGGCCAGCTGATAGGCAAACACGCCGTCGCTGCGGCGCACCAAAAAGTCGCCGCACTCGGTGGCGAGCGCTTCGCATTGGGCACCATACGTGCGGTCCACGAATTCGACCACATCGTCTGCGAGGTCGTCGACGGCGGGCACGCGCAGGCGCGTGGCCGGGGCGCGCAGGGCACTGCGGCGGGCGACCTCCTCGGCAGAAAGGCCTCTGCAGGCGCCACGGTAGATGGGCGTGCCGTCGCTGGCATGCGGCGCGCTTGCGGTGTGGAGCTCGGCGCGCGTGCAAAAACAGGGGTAGGTGAGGCCGGCGTCCTGCAGCTGGTGCAGGGCGTCCTCGTACAGATCCAGGCGATCGTGCTGGTAGTAGGGACCTTCGTCCCACTCCAGCCCCAACCAGGCTAGGTCGTCGATGAGCTGGGCGGCAAGTTCCGGGCGCTTACAGCGATCGTCCAGGTCCTCGATGCGCAACACAATGCTGCCGCCCTGGCTACGGGCCGAAAGCCACGCGCATAGGCAGCTGAACACGTTGCCCAGGTGCATGCGGCCCGATGGCGACGGGGCAAAGCGCCCCACGACGGGCGCGGGAGCGGAGGCGGGCGGCGTCGTTGGCGCGTCCGCGGCGGGCGTTGCTATGTTGCATGCGTTGATATCCATGCGGACGAGTATAGCGCGGGGCGCGACGAGGAGGCGTCACTGTGGTCCGCAAGTTGTCGAGGCTCCGCATTGCGCATGGCGGGTCGCAGACTCGGCGCTTTGATTCCTGCCATCAACTCGGCACCTTAGACGACAGAAACCCCGGCAGCTCTTCGCAACTGCCGGGGTTTCCGCGGAAAAGGGGGACATGATCCTCGAGCGAACGGCAAAGGGGCAAACCGTTTTCGCTCAATTGCTTTATGCCCCTCGGCTGGCGGCTCAATCAGCGTATGCCGCGCCCACACAAAGCCGCTACACCTGTGACGGAGCTGTGAAGTGGTATCTATCGTTGGCGCAGGACATGCCAAGGACTGTCCCAAACTGCCGGCAGATAAGGAACGTCCCTAAGTGCCAGACTCGGGTGGGACTTTTGTCCCATTTGACGTTCCGTTGGCCCAGATATTCGTCATGTGTGCCCGCAAACGTGGGACAATGGCGATGTTGGTTTTACAGACAAAGGATGTGCCTATGAACGCCCCCGTTGCCAATGCCTGCCGGCAGCGCCGCTTGTTTGCGCGATTCGTTTCTGCCTGCGCGCTCGTTGCGCTTGCGTTGTTGCTGCTGCCTGTCGCCGCGCACGCTGACGGCTACTCCATGATCCAAACCTATATCGGCGCCACGGTCGAGGCCGACGGATCGCTGACCGTTGTCGAGGGGCGCCAGTTTGATTTCGATGACGACATCAACGGCGTGTTTTGGGAGATTAATGCGGGCACCAACCAGCAGGGTGGCTCGGCGGGCGTCGACGTGCTGAGTGTCGAGGAAGAGGACACCGCGTTTAACAAAGTCGATAGCGCGAACAAGGGTGACTCTGACGTCTACACGGTCGAGCGGACTGGCGACGGCGTAAAGATTAAGGTATTCAGCCCTCACGAGAGCGGCGACAGCGCGACCTATTACGTGAGCTATACCATGACCGGTGCAGTCATGAACTGGGCCGATACCGCCGAGCTCTACTGGAAGTTCGTGGGTGACGGCTGGTCTGCGGATTCCGATGACGTCGAGATGGAAGTGTACTTCGCAAATGCCGCTGCCGGGACGGCGGCCGTCAAGGGCGATAACTTCCGCGCATGGGGCCACGGCCCGTTGACGGGCGACGTGTCGCTCGATGAGGACGAGCCCATGGTCACCTATACCATTCCCTGCGTGCATCAGGGCGAATTCGCCGAGGCACGCATCGCCTTCCCCAGCGACTGGGTGCCGCAGCTTGCCGCCTCGGGCGAAGAGCGCATGTCAACGATCCTGAGCGAAGAGAAGGAATGGGCCGACGAAGCTAACGCCCGCCGTGAGCACGCGCGTGCGGTTGCCGGCGCGATTGCCGTGGTGTGTGTTGTCGTGGCGGTTGCCTATACCGGTGTGATCGTGATGCTTAAGCTGCGCAGGCCCAAGCCCAAGCCGTTCTTCCAGGACGAGTACTTCCGCGATGTGCCCTCGGCCGACCATCCCGCGGTGCTTGCAGCTCTCATGAGCTGGAACGACGTGCCCGATCAGGCATATATCGCCACGCTTATGAAGCTCACCGACGACCGCGTGATCAAGCTGGAAGAAGCGACCGAGACCAAGAAGAAGGGTCTGCTCCGTCGCGAAAAAGAGGAGCAGACGTATCGCATCACAGTGACCGACGAGGCCTGGAAGGCTGCCAAGAAGGACGGCATCGATCGCGATGTGCTCAAGGTCTTCTTCGCCGGCGTTAAGCCCGATAAAGACGGCGTCCGTTCGCGCACGTTTAGCGAGCTGGAGGAGTATGCCAGCGAGCGCACCACATCTGTTGGCGACAAGCTCGAGGACTATCAGAGCACGGTTAAGGGCAAGCTGGAGGCGCGCGAGTTTATCGCATCGGATGGCACTATCGCGATGGTGGCCGGCCTGGTTCTCGGCATCATCATTGTCTTTGGCATTCTGGGCTCTCTGATCTATACCGACTTTGCGGACGCCAACGTCGGCGCCGCTATGATCTCGATTCCCGTCACGATCGTGGGCTTTGTCCTGAGCTGCACCTTCCGCCGTTACACGCCGGAGGGCGCCGAGGTGGCGGCTCGCTGCAAGGCGCTCAAGCATTGGCTCGAGGACTTTACGCGCCTGAAGGAGGCTATCCCCAGCGACCTGATCTTGTGGAACAAACTGCTGGTGATGGGCGTTGCCCTGGGCGTTTCGAAAGAAGTGCTGCGACAGCTGGCCGAGGCCGTGCCTGCGGACCTGCGCAACAGCGACGATTTCTACGACAACTACCCCTGCTACTGGTGGTATTACCATCACTACGGCAACGAGTCTCCGCTCGATTCGTTCAACGATGTGTATCATGAGACCATCCGCGAGCTGGCTTCGAGTTCCGATAGCTCGAGCGACGGCAGCGGCGGCGGCTTCTCTGGCGGCGGCGGTGGCGGCGTCGGCGGAGGCGGCGGCGGAACGTTCTAGCGAGCGCTTGCTTTGGGGTGGATCTTTCTGGGCGGTTGCCAGGGAAGATTCATCCCATTTTTGTGCATCGAAACGGGTCAAACTTTCCGCTGCGGATCTTCGCGCAAGGGGCAGTGGACAAAAAATGCCAAATATGAGTACTGTTGCTGCGTTGGTCACATATGTTTGCACATAATAATGGGCTCCTAATGAGAGTACTTCTCGTTAGGAGCCCATTTTATTGAACATTTGAGGAGCTACGTCAGCTCGTGCAGCTGGTCGTCATGCCTACAAGCATCAAAAATGCCCCAAGTTGCTGCTACTAAAAAGGTAGCAGTACTCATATTTGATGTTTTTTGACCACGGCTATCTACAAACCCCCTAGGCCACTCATTGGGGACAGATTTAAATGACTAGGTGTGGCTGCCCGGGCTAGGCTGTTAGGTCGAGTTCGTAGAGGAAGCTTTCGCGCGGCATGTCGTGACGGCGCTCTTCGCGGTTGGCGCGGTGCGTGGCCGTGCGCTTAAAGCCGTGCAACTCGTAGAACTTCCACGAGCAGTTGGAGTCGGTGTACAGGTGCGCCCTTGTCGCCCCGCGCGAGGACAGGTACGAGACCGCGGCATCGAGCAACACTGAGCCTACACCCAGGCCATGGACGTCGCGATCCACGGCAAGCAGCGTGACCTCGTTGTCGTGGGGCAACGGGCTGCTTTCGAGCAGGCGGTTGTTGGTTCGGATGGTTGCGCGCACAAACGAGAGATACTCGGCGCAGGCATCGGGCTCCAGTTCACGCATCTGCGATAGCAGAGCGCGTTCGGTGTCCATCCAATGTTCCTTGACGGTGGCGCCGGAACTCTGTCCCGCGCGCGCGAGCGCAATGCCACGCGCCTCGCCGTCAATCACCGCAACCTGCGAAAACGTCGAGGACGAAAGGCAGTAGGCAAGGTCGCACGCGGCCTCGAGGCGGTTGTACTCATCGTTATCCGAATTGTTATGCCAAAGCTGCTGCAGAATCAGCGCGATGGCGTCGAAATCTTCGGTATCAAACGGTCGGTAGAGAACCCGCGAGACCATGGTGCCTCTTTCTATTGCGGATGCATATCGAGCACAATTCTACCACGCCATTGGCATCTAATTATGGTGCCCCTGTGTTCCATGAACTCACCGTGCCCAGTGGCGCTCCTGCAACCCCCGCTCGAAGCTTTTTCTGCACAGCCGTGCGTTGCGGGGTGCATCGTCGCGCTCGATGCGCTACATTGAATCAGTATTTTCAATGCCGCTGCGCGAGCGCTGCAGATCGACGTATCACCGACTCACAGAGCACGGCGGCGTACCAGACAGGAGGACTGCATGGGATCTGATGTGAAGATCGCACGCGCGTTGATCTCGGTTACCGATAAGACGGGCGTCGTCGATTTCGCACGGACGCTGGTTGACGACTTTGGCGTCGAGATCATCTCTACGGGCGGCACGGCTCGTGCCATCGAGGACGCGGGCGTTCCCGTAACCCCCATCGAGGAGTTCACGGGCTATCCCGAGATGATGGACGGCCGCGTCAAGACGCTGCATCCCAAGGTTCACGGCGCGCTGCTTGCCCGTCGCGATTCCGAGCAGCACATGCAGGAGGCCGCTCAGCACGGCATTAAGCTGATCGACCTGGTGGTCGTCAACCTGTACGAGTTCGAGAAGACCGTCGCCAACCCCGAGGTCACCTTCGCGGATGCCATCGAGCACATCGACATCGGTGGCCCCTCCATGCTGCGCTCTGCCGCTAAGAACGCCGCGAGCGTTACCGTCATTTCCGACCCGGCCGACTATGATGCCGTCCTGGCCGAGATGCGCGAGACCGGTGGCTGCACCACGCTTTCCACCCGTCGTCGCCTGCAGGTGAAGGTCTACCAGACCACCGCCGCCTACGACACGGCTATCTCCCGTTGGCTCGCCGCCCAGGCAAGCGACGTGGCGGATACCTCTGCCAAGCTCGAGATCTCGCTGGAGAAGGTCGACGACCTGCGCTATGGCGAGAACCCGCAGCAGAAGGCCACGGTCTATCGCTTTGCCGAGGGCTGCGAGAACACCGCGAGCTCGCAGTTCCCGCTCGTGGGCTCCGAGCAGATCCAGGGCAAGCCGCTCAGCTACAACAACTATCTGGATGCCGACGCCGCTTGGAACCTGGTCCGCGAGTTCGACGAGCCCGCCTGCGTGATCCTCAAGCACCAGAACCCATGCGGTTCCGCCGTTGCCGAGGATATTACGGCTGCCTACGACCGCGCCTTCGCCTGCGATCCCAAGAGCGCTTTCGGCGGCATCATCGCCTGCAACCGCGAGGTTCCCTATGAGCTGGTTGAGCACTTCGCCGATCAGAACAAGCAGTTTGTCGAGGTCATCATCGCCCCGAGCTACACTGCCGAGGCGCTCGAGCGCATGGCCAAGCGCCCCAACCTGCGCGTGTTGGCGACCGGCGGCGTGGACCACGGTGCCCAGGTGGAGCTGCGCTCTATCGACGGCGGCATGCTGGTGCAGGAAGTCGACCACGTGACCGAGGATCCCGCGACCTTTACGTTCCCCACCGACCGCAAGCCCACCGACGCCGAGATGGCCGAGCTCGAGTTTGCCTGGAAGGTCTGCAAGGGTGTCAAGTCCAACGCCATCCTGGTCTCCAAGGGCAAGGCCGGCATTGGCATGGGCCCGGGTCAGCCCAACCGCGTGGATTCTGCGCTGTTGGCCTGCGAGCGTGCCGAGGACTTCTGCGAGCGCGAGGGTGTGGAGAAGGGCGGCTTTGCCTGCGCAAGCGACGCGTTCTTCCCGTTCCGCGACAACGTCGACGTGCTTGCCGCGCACGGCGTGACCTGCATCATTCAGCCCGGCGGCTCCAAGCGCGACGACGAGAGCATCCAGGCCTGCAACGAGCATGGTATTGCGATGGTCTTTACGGGCGCCCGCCACTTTAGGCACTAAGTTTCGCCCCGGGACAAAATAATCTCTGCAAAAGACGGCTGCTCCGTTTGGAGGGCCGTCTTTTTGGTATAAGAGGACGGAATGACTAACACGAAAGGTACAACCATGCCCCAGATTGATGAAGCCGAGCTGTTTGGCAATGCCGAGGATCAGCGTGCGTACGAGGACTTTTGCGCCAATCAGGAGGCGGTCGAGAAGTTTACGCTCGACAAGCCCGCGCTTGTCTGCCGTTGGCGCATGTCCAATAAAAAGGTGCCCATGCTCAACCGCCACATTCGCGCACTGTCCGAGCGCTTGGTGCAGGGCGAGCCGCTTACCCATAACATGCTCAGCTGGGCCAAGCAGCACGTTGAGTGGTCGCTTGCCGAGGGCGATTACACCGCACGCGACGGCGTGCTCATGCTGGTGATCGACGTCAACGGCAACGCCGCCATGACGGTGGGGGAGTACGAGCCGCTAACCGATACGTCGGCCAAGGCGCTGCGTGCCCGCTCCGCCGAGGCCCGCTCCGAGGCCGACGAGACCGGCGTGGCGCCCGAGCTGCTCGCCGCCGTCGATAACGGCGAGCTTGCCTTTGTGGCGCCGGCGGACGAGTGCCTGTGCGGCACGGCGACGCTCATTGAGCAGCTGGCCCAGACCAAGGGCATCCCGGTCACGCGTGTAGACATTCCCGCGCAGCTTAAGGGCGCGTTGTTTCTGGTGAGCGACGAGCACGGTGTGGTCCCCGCAACCGAGACGGACGCCGCCGAGGCCGACGCCGCTACGGTCGCCTTCTTCGCCGAAGGCTACGAAAAGCTCCGCGCCCGCCGCTAAATGATTATTCTGGGACGGGGATTTAATAATCATTTTGGTCCCCGTTCCCGTCGCGAGCGTAAGGCGGACAAAACGCCCCCGCTCGCGAACAGTTCTGTCACCTTGGCGACGTGCGTGGCGCGCACCTGCAGTTTCGCAGCCATAATGGTGGCAAGACAACCAAGAGGGGAGCGGAATCCATGGCGCTGATCTATATCGTTGAGGACGACGAACCCATTCGTCGCGAGCTTGCCGACATCCTTGCCCGCGCCGGGTTTGAAATCGAGGCCTGCGAATCGTTTGAGCATGTCTCGCGCGATATTCTCGCCGCCGCGCCCGACCTGGTGCTGCTCGACCTCACACTTCCCGTCAAGGACGGCCAGCATATCTGCCACGAGGTTCGCCGCGAATCCGAGGTTCCCATTATCGTCCTCACGTCGCGCACGACCGAGATCGACGAGGTCATGGCCATGACGCTCGGCGCGGACGGCTTTGTTCCCAAGCCCTACAGCGCCCGTGTGCTCGTGGCGCGCATCAACGCACTGCTGCGTCGCACCGCGGCGGCAGGCGAGCGCAGCACACT
>CABRID010000033.1 GCA_902470895.1 uncultured Collinsella sp. | reverse complement strand
GTCGGCAGCGTCAGATGTGTATAAGAGACAGGCTTTTCGGGGTGGTTGAGCGCGTTGGAAACCGTGCCCAACGAAACCCCGGCCTCGCGCGCGACGTCGCTGATTTTTACCTTTGCCATAGCGGCCCCTTTGATGCGTTTCAAGTACAAGCCAGATTGTAGCATCGCCCGCCCCTGAGGTGTCAAAACCCGCCTATTAGGGACAGGTTTATTTTGGCAGGTTTTATCTGGGCAAACGATGCTGTCAGACCAAACCACCACGAAGGTGCCTGCCCCCTTCGGGGTGGGGTGTGTGTATCGAGTGGTATTCAAGTTGAGATACCACTTCTGGTATATCAGCTTGCGTTTGCGTGAGTACAATACTCGAACGTTATGCGTCTCAGCGCCCCCTGTGCGTGGACGTTTTGCAGTCAAGCGGACGAAGGGATTTATCCTATGTGCGGAATTGTCGGCTACACCGGCTCTGATATTGCAAAGAACATCCTGGTCACAGGCCTCAAGCGTATGGAGTATCGCGGCTATGACTCCTCGGGCGTCGCGCTCGAGGTGGGCGAGGGCGCCGCGGCGCACCTCGACGTCATCCGCCGCGTGGGCAAGGTCGCGGGCTTGGAGAGCGAGCTTTCCAACATCGACAGCGACGCTACCTGCGGTATCGGCCACACCCGTTGGGCCACCCACGGCAAGCCCTCCGTCGTTAACGCTCACCCCCACACCAGCTGCGACGGTCGTATCGCCATCGTCCACAACGGCATCATCGAGAACTTCGCCGAGCTGCGCGAAGAGCTGGAGGGCCGCGGCCACCACTTTAAGAGCGAGACCGATACCGAGGTCTTCGCGCATCTGATCGAAGAGGCTTATGCCGAGACGCACGACCTGATGGCCTCCGTGCGCGAGGCGTGCACCCACGTGGTCGGTGCCTATGGTCTGGCCGCCGTGTGCGCTGACGAGCCCGGCGTGATCGCCGTGGCCCGCAAGGATTCCCCGATCGTGGTCGGCGCGGGCGAGACCGGCTCCTATGTTGCTTCCGATGTCATCGCGCTCATCGACGCCACCCGCGATGTCGTGGTGCTCGAGGACGGTCAGTTTGCCAAGCTCACGCCCGCAGGCGTCGAGTACACCGACGAGGCCGGCAACGTTATCGAGCCCAAGGTCACCCACATCGACTGGGACCTGGACATGGCAGAAAAGGGCGGTTATCCCGACTTTATGCTCAAGGAGATTCACGAGCAGCCGCGCGTCGTGCGCGACACGCTGGTTGGTCGTATGACGCCGGCCGGCGAGCTCGACATCGACGAGCTGGGCCTTTCGCTCGAGGAACTCAACGACATCGACCGCGTCTACGTGATCGCTTGCGGCACCAGCTATCACGCCGGCCTCATTGCCAAGAATCTCATTGAGGGCTGGGCTCGCATCCCCACCGAGGTGGAGGCGGCCAGCGAGTTCCGCTATCGCAACCCCATCATCACGCCGACGACGCTCGTCGTGGCCGTGTCCCAGTCGGGCGAGACGGCCGACACTCTCGCCGCCATCCGCGACGCGCGCATCAAGGGCGCCAAGGTCTTCGGCATCACCAACGTGGTGGGCAGCCCCGTGGCGCGTGAGAGCGACGGCGTCATCTACACCAAGGCCAACAAGGAGATCGCGGTCGCCTCGACCAAGAGCTTCATCGGCCAGGTTGTGAGCCTGACGCTGCTGGCCCTGCTGCTGGCGCAGGTCAAGTACCGCCTGACCACCAAACAGGCACGCATGCTGTTCCGCGAGCTTTCCGATACGGCCGAGCAGATCCAGTGGATTTTGGATACCCAGACCGAGGCCGTTCATGAGGCTGCCCTGCTGTGCAAGGATGCGCAGTCGGCGCTGTTCGTGGGCCGCGGCATGGGTGCCGCTATTTCCTACGAGGGTGCGCTCAAGCTCAAGGAGGTCAGCTACCTGCACGCCGAGGCCTACGCCGCCGGCGAGATGAAGCACGGCCCCATCGCGCTGATCGACCTGGGCTTCCCTGTCATCGCTGTGGCCACCAAGAGTGCCACCTACGACAAGACCGTGTCGAACCTTATGGAGTGCAAGGCGCGCGGTGCCAAGGTCATCGTCGTTGCCACCGAGGGCGACGAGGAGATCAACAAGATTGCCGACTGCATCATCCGCGTGCCGGCAGTCCGCGACGTGTTCAGCCCCATCACGGCGAGTGTCCCGCTGCAGCTGCTCGCCCGCGAGGTCGCCATCCTGCGCGGCTGCGACGTCGACCAGCCCCGCAACCTGGCGAAAAGCGTCACGGTCGAGTAGTTGGTTCCGCCGTTCTAGCGACTAAGGCCCGGCTCCGCATCAAGACGGAGCCGGGCCTTGTTGCATTTGCCCGGATAAAACCTGCCAAAATAAACCTGTCCCTTTTTGGCAGGTTAGCGGAGCTTGCTGGTCTCGAAGTACTCGGGGAACTGGTCCAGAACCTCGGTTTGGTTGCGGAACATCATGTGCAGGTGCTTGCTGACCAAAAAGCTCGCTTCGATGGGGTCGCGACCGGCGATAGCGCGGCGAATCTGCTTGTGCTCGTTCACGATGTCCTGATTGTCGAGAACCTGCGTGGCGGCGCGCAGCCAGCGGAAGCGCTCCAGGTCGGCATTGGTCTCTTCGAGCCACGACCACACGGTGCTGCGACATGCGATGCTAAAAATCATGTGATGCATGAGGTTGTCGCTCAAAAAGAAGCCGATGCGATCCTCTTCGGCCATGGCCTTTTCCTGCAGCGCGATGGCGCGGTCGAGCTGCTCGATGCCAGCCGACGTGGCGCGCGCGCAGCACTCCACGATCACCTGCTTTTCCAGATGCTCGCGGATGTAACAGGCACTCTCGGCAAGGGTGAGGTTGATGGGCGAGACATAGGTGCCGCTCTGGGGCACGGTGCGCACCAGGCCTTCCTGCGCCAAGCGAACCAAAGCCTCGCGCACGGGCGTGCGACCCATATCCAGGTCGTCGCAAAGTTGCTTGACGCCCAGCTTTTCGCCCGGCTTGTAGTCCAGGTAGACGATTTTGCGTCGAATGGTGTGATAGGACTGGTCCTGTAGGCTCGTTTCCTGCTCGCCGACGTGCATCGATTCTTCCATAGCGCCTCGCAACTGTTCTATCAAACTCATATGTCAGTTGTTAATTATGCCGCGAATCAGCTCTCCGCGGTGGGTAATTCGGCTGTTGCCTGAGAACTATTGCGGCATCTTAGTCTGTGTTTGCGCAAGGCTGCGCTCAATGTTGCCGTATCATAAGCCGTCGCAAACGTGAAATAGAAAGAAGGAATCCCATATGCAACTGGCAAATATCGTACGCGAGCGCTGGAAAGGCGTCTTGTTCTGCCTGATCATCGCCATTCCCGCGACGTTGCTCGGCAAACAGATTGAGGTGGTCGGCGGTCCGGTATTCGCCATCCTCTTTGGCATGGTCCTGGCGCTCGTCTTTCCCAAGAATCGTCGCGAACAGCTCGCCGCCGGCGTTACCTATACGTCCAAAAAAGTCTTGCAGTACGCGGTTATCCTGCTTGGCTTTGGCATGAACCTCTCCCAGATTCTGTCCAAGGGCGCCCAGTCGTTGCCGATTATCGTGGCGACAATCTCGACATCGCTTGTCATTGCCTTTGTGCTCTGCCGCGTCATGAACGTGCCGGGCAAGATCGCGACGCTTGTGGGTGTGGGTTCGTCGATTTGCGGCGGTTCTGCCATCGCCGCGACCGCACCCGTCATCGATGCCGACGATCGCGAGATTGCCCAGGCTATTTCGGTCATCTTCCTGTTTAACGTTATCGCGGCGCTCGTGTTTCCGACGCTCGGCGGCATGCTCGGGCTGACCAACGAGGGCTTTGGCCTGTTTGCCGGTACCGCCATCAACGACACCTCGTCCGTAACGGCTGCGGCGAGCGCTTGGGACAGCATGCATCCCGGCGCCAATGTGCTCGAGAGCGCCACGGTGGTCAAGCTCACCAGGACGCTGGCCATTATTCCCATCACGTTGGTCCTCGCATGCTGGCAGATGCATCTGGCACGCAAGGCCGGTGGCGACGCTAAGAGCACGTTCTCGCTTAAACGCGCGTTTCCCATGTTTGTGCTGTTCTTTGTGCTGGCGAGCGTGATCACCACGGTGTTTCAGCTTCCTGTGTCCATCACGGCGCCCATCAAGGAGCTGTCGAAGTTCTTTATTGTGATGGCCATGGCGGCTATTGGTTTTAATACCGATATCGTCGAGCTGGTCAAAAAGGGCGGCAAGCCCATCGCGCTGGGCTTTTGCTGCTGGATTGGCATTGCGTGCATGAGTTTGGGAATGCAGCACGTGCTGGGAATCTGGTAGAGAAGTAGCTTATTTGCGTGCTGGTGAGCGCATTCTCACGGTGGAGCGATAGGAGCTCTTGCGGGTATGGCTTGTCCGCAGGTTTATAAGTCCCGAAGAGCTCTTATCGCCCCGCCAGGATGGCGATGCGGGGCAACACCTATACTCGCAGGACGGCGCTTTCTGCCCTATAGTGTTTGGTGAGCAATATCGTTCAATTTTGAAACACTCGGTCGTACGACCGTCGGCGGTTGCACGTCGCCGCGGACAGGGGCAAATCATGGATAGCGATGCCAAGCTGAACATCTTGACCGATGCCCTAGCTGCTGCCGGGGCCTCGGCATTGGCAATCGATGCGCGTGGGGACGTCGCGATCTCGACCATGAATGACGCGGCGCTTGAGCGGGATGCGGCAGCTTTTGTCGCTGAGCGTCTCGACCGTATAGGAGACGGCGCGCGTCTGGTTATGGGGCGTGCGGGTACGCGCCTGAGCCTGACCGTTCGCCCCACCGACAAAGAGGGCGGGAGGCTTTGGGTCGTTGTGGTCCGCGAGGTGCGCGGTGCCGCGGCGCATGCGGGCATCGAGTGGCTCAACGCCGACGAAGTTGAGGCCCGCTACGAATCGAGCGCGTACGGCATCGTTGAGGGGGCGGCCTCGGTGGCTGCGCCGGTTGCAGAGAGTTACGCGCGCGGTGTGCCTCTTATGCTCGAGGGCGAGCTGGGAGCGGGTCAGGTCGAGATCGCCAAGCGCCTCTATCTGGACGGTCCTTTTGCCGATCAGCCCTTTGTTTCCGTTGCGCTCGATGAGCTCACCGAGCGCGGTTGGCGCCATGTACTCAAAAGCGTCGAATCGCCGTTGTTCCAAATGGGGCTGACCCTTTGCATTGAGGGCTGGAACGCGGTTGGCCCCCAGCGCCTCCGCGAGCTGGTCTCCACGATGACCGACACCGCGTTGGCGACGCGCTGCCATGTGGTGCTGACGGCGAATGACATGCCGGGCGGCGGCGAAAGTGATCAAGCCGCCTTTGTGACCGAGCGCTTCGCCTGTGCGGTGAGCGTCGCGCCGGCAATCGCCGAGCAGGGAGCCGCGTCGACGAAGGTCGCGCGCTATTTGGAATATCTCGCTGATGCATTTGGGACGGCAGCGCCCACGCTGTCTGCCGCGGCGACGAAGACGCTCGATGCTTACCGCTGGCCGCGCAACTATCTGCAGCTCCGCGAGGTCTCGGAACGACTGTATATATTGGTGGGGACGGGCACGGTGGACCGCGCTGTGGCGGAGGAAGTGCTCGCCCAAGAGGACGTGATTAAGACCGCAACCTTTGGCGCCCCGACGCTTGAAAGTGACCTGTATATCCTGCGACCGCTGGCCGATACCGAGCGAGATATCGCGCATCTGGTTGTAGACCATCTCCACGGCAACCGAACCCGTGCGGCGGAGGTGCTGGGCATAAGCCGTACAACGCTGTGGCGCTTGCTGAAGGACGATGACCGTTGAGCGAGGCGCCCGTGACCGCACGCGACGCGTGTGCTACAGTCCAAAGCGTTATTGTTTCGATTTGGTTACGGCGTGCGAGGGCATATGGCTGAGACTTCAAAACCGAGCCGCAGAAGGCGGAGTGCCGCGCCGGTCAACCGACGCACAACATCGGTGACGTGGGGCAAACACGCCTCGGGGTTTGATGGCTCGTTCAAGCGCACTAAATACGGCTATCCTTCGGCAAGCGCCCGCTTGGCAATGCAGGCAGAGTCCTCGCTGTGGGGCCGCAAACGCGTGGTGGGCTCAAAGCTCAAGCACGACGGAACGCTCGGCTACATCAGCCGCGGGGCGGCTCGCCGCAGCGGGCTCAATCCCGCCGGCTGGCATCGCTACGTGCCGATCGTGGCCGCCGTTGCAGTGATTGTCATCGCGCTCGCTGCGCTCGGATATGCCGGCGGTGGCGCCAACTTGGACGCAATGTTTAAATCGCCCGAGCTCGCGCATGTAGGTACAGAAGTTGTCGAGGGCGCTCAGGCCCAGACGAGCGTCGCGCCCCAGCGCGGTATCGTTGCGGCGGCCTCCACCATCGCCGATGTGCAAAAGGACGAAGACAAGCAAGGCGACGACGCCGAAACGGCCCAGACGAACGAAACGACGACAACGGCGACGTCAATATAAGTTGCGAGTGGGGTAGCTAAAATAGCCCCGTCCCAAATTAGCTACCCCTGCTGACGTTCCTGTACTATTTCACGTACACCACGTTGTTGCGGCGCGGCTTTGCCTCGGGTAGCGTGTCCTCGGCGTAGCCAAGAATGCAGTTACCGACGCCGCGCAGGCTGCCGTCGGCGGGTAGACCCCAACTGGCCAGTAGCTCCAGGCCCTCGGGCGAATCGAAAACCTCGTGGGCGCGATGAATCCAGCACGAATCAACGCCCAGCGCATAGGCAGCGTTGAGCAGGTTGCCCATGGCGAGCGAGCCGTCTTCCAGATGTGTGGGCACGCTGCGGTCAACCAGCACCACCACAACGGTCTTGGCGCCATAGAAGGGGTCGCTGTTGCTGCCCATGACTTGCGCGTTGAGCTGCGAGAGACGCTCGACGGTCGCGAGGTCGGTGACGGCGACAAACGTCACCGGCTGGCGGCCCATGCCGCTCGGTGCATATTGGCCGGCTTCGATAATACGTGCAAGCTTTTCGGCCTCGACGGGACGATCGCTGTAGTTGCGGCAGCTGCGGCGGTGAATGAGTGCTTCGATAGTCTCCATGGTGTCTCCTTGCGGTGGCGTTGCAGATGCCCCGTTCATACCCGTCGGGCTCAAACGATAGACGGTCAATTGCCCGGCCAAAAGGATAGATTCCAATTGGGAAAGTAGGTTTGCATAAAAGTACCTTCAGAATGTGACAAACAAATGGGATGGTTAAACGTTTTATCCCGTCTACCCTGCGGTTTTTTACCACTTGCCTAAATGACGAACGCATAACCTCTGATAAAGGTTTTACTAAAGGAGTACCAACGTTTATCAATGCGCCGTGGTGGCGCCGGGCCAGGAGGTAACATCATGTTCCAGGCTGGAGATGTCGTCGAGACCGATTTCGAAGGATTTCTGAAGCTGCTGCGTTCCAAGACGCGCGCTTTCGTGTCGATCAACGATCACGAGTACTACATCACGCACACCGATGGCTATTGGCGTGTTCAGGATTGCGAGGCCCTCAACGACAAGGGCCACTTTACTGACTGTTCTGAGTTGGTCAACACGGTCTGCGAGGTCGTCGAGCTGCCGTGGATTGCCGGCAAGAGCCTGCATGACAGCTTCTCGGGCGCTACGGTCTATGAGGCCGTCGCCGCTTAACAGGCAATAAAACCCGATTTTCACGTGACCGCTGGCGCCGCCCCCGCGCCGGCGGTCTTTTTCTGCCGATAGGCCATAAAAATGCACGCATTTGCGGAGAGCCTGTTGACGATAGTCAAAACTCGGACTAATCTAGAGACACATAATTGGTCAAAAATCGGACAATTGAATGGTGGGATAGATGAATAGTGCGGTTACGCTGGTCGACTTCGATCGGTTGCTCAATGGACTCGACCATATCTATTCGGAGTTCTCGCGCGCCTGCGGCCTTTCGGACTGCGCCTATTGGATGCTCGTCGACACTAGCACGGCGGGCGGCAGTATTGCCGTAAGCCGTCTGACAAGCGAATGGTTCTACAGCAAGCAGACAGTCAACTCGGCAATTAAAACCTTGACGGCGCGGGGCTTCGCAACGTTGGGGTTTGCCGAAGGCAGTCGTAAGAACAAGGTTGTGAGCCTGACCGAAGAGGGCAGGCGATTTGCCGAGCGTTATGCGCTGCCGGCACTCAAGGCCGAGCAGCGAGCCTTTGGCGCGCTTGAGCCATGTGAGCAGCGCGAGATTATGCGCTTGATCGGCAAATTCTCTCAGGTGCTCGGCGATGAGTGCGATGCCTTTAAGCAGCATATCGCTGCCGAGAGCCAAGCCGAGAATCAAGGTGAGGGGGAGTCGTGCGACTGTTAATGAGGTTTTTGAAGCCCTATCGAGGGCTTGTCGCAGTGACGCTGCTGGTGCTGCTGGTGGATAACGTCGGTACGCTGCTGGTTCCCACGATGCTGGCGAACATGGTCAACACCGGTATTACCACGGGCGATATCGACTACATTTTACGCAACGGCCTATACATGTTTATCGCGACCAGCATGGCTAGCGGCGGCACGGTGCTGGGCTGCTATCTTTCGGCGCGCCTGGCCGCCAACGTGGCTTGCGATATCCGCAATGCCGTGTACGACAAATCGCTCGAGCTCGCGGCCAGCGATTTTGAGCGCTTTGGCACCGGATCGATGATCACGCGCTCGCTCAACGACATCAACGTGATTCAGCAGGCGATTCTGCAGACGATTCAGCTGGTGCTGCCCGTGCCGTTTTTGGCTGTGGCGGGCATCATATTCGCCTGGTTTATCGATCCCGCCATGGGCACGCTTCTGGGCGTAGTCGTTGCGATTGTGCTGGCGGCGGCGGTCTTTACGGTTGCCAACGCGGCTCCGATCTTTATGCGCCTACAGGGCTTTATCGACCGCATGAACGTGGTGCTGCGCGAGAATATTGTGGGCGTGCGCGTCATCCGTGCGTTTAACAAGGAGCGCCATGAGGAGCAACGCCTAGACGAGGTGTTTAGCGATTACGCGGCCAACGCCATCAAGGTCAACCACCTGTTTGTGGGCCTCGACAGCTCAAGCTTCTTTTTGATGAACATCGCCGAGGTGGCGGTGCTGTGGGTGGGCGGCAACCGCGTAGGCGCCCACGCCATGCAGATTGCGAGTATCTCGGCGGTGCTGGAGTATGCAATTCTGATCCTGTTCTTTGTGATGATGGCCCAGATGGTGGTGCTGACGCTTCCGCGTGCTGCCGCGTGCCTGAACCGTGCGCAGCAGGTGTTGGAGATTGAGCCGAGCATCGTCGATGGCGAGCGCACGCTGGATGACGGGGCGCGCGAGCCCCAAGACGAAGCCGATGCGGTGGCCGTGTTCGACCACATGTCGTTTCGCTTTGACGATGCCGACGAGGACACCCTGTGCGACCTGAGCTTTGCCTGCCGTCGCGGTCAGACGACTGCGATCGTTGGCTCGACAGGCTCGGGCAAATCGACGGTGGCAAAGCTTCTGCTGCGCTTCCACGATGCCACCAAGGGCTCCATTCGCCTGAATGGTGTGGACCTGCGCGAGCTTACGCAAGACGAAATCCGCGGGCGCATTGCCTATGTGCCGCAGAAGGCGTGGCTGTTCTCGGGCACGGTGGCGAGCAACCTTCGCTTTGGTAACGAAGGCGCGACCGAGGGCGACATGCTTCATGCGCTTGAGGTTGCCCAGAGTACCTTTGTACTCGACCAACCGCAGGGGCTCGATACCCCGGTTGCCCAGGGCGGTACGAACTTTTCGGGCGGCCAGCGCCAGCGTTTGGCAATCGCCCGTGCGCTCATGAAGCATGCCGATCTGTATATCTTCGACGATAGCTTTTCGGCCCTGGACTTCAAGACCGATGCGGCCCTGCGCCATGCGCTGCAGGACGAAACGCGCGATGCCGCGGTGCTCATCATTGCGCAGCGTATCTCGACCATTCTGCATGCCGACCAGATCGTGGTGCTCAAGGATGGCGAGGTCGTGGGCTTGGGCACGCATGGCGAGCTTATGGAAACCTGCGAGGTGTACCGCGCCATCGCAGAATCGCAAATGAAGGGAGGTGAGTAGCATGACCGGGGAGCTCAAGAAGCAGGGCGGCGTTGATGACGCCGCTGCCGCGGGACTGGTCGAGGAAACGGCTGCCGCGTCGACCGAGCTGGATGACGCCGCCAAGCGCGAGGCTCGCCGCCAAGCGCTCTACGAGGAAAACGAACGTGCCGAGGACGAGCGCGCCCGCGCCGAGGCAGAGCGTATGCGCGACGTGGACGACGAAGACGAGGACGAGACGCCTCGGGATACCTGGGCGACGGTGCGCCGCCTGTGGAGTGAGGCTGCCGGCGACCATTGGCGCTTCTATATCGTGTTCGCGAGCATTGTGTTCTATGTCATCTTTAACACCGCCGCGCCGGCATATAGCGCCCGCGTGATCGATGAGCTGTGGGGCCACATTCAGGTGGCGTTTGCCAACGACACCACTTTCAGCATCACCTGGGAGAACTGCGGCAAGACCATTTTCGTCTACTTTATGATCTGGACTGCCGCTGCCTCGTTCTATGCGCTCCAGAGCTTTTTGATGTCGAGCGTTGCCGAGCGCCTCAACCTGCGCCTACGCAACCGCATCGCACAAAAGCTCAACCGTCTGCCGCTTGCCTACTTTGACGCGCACCGTCCCGGCGAGGTCGTCAGCCGTGCGACCAACGACTTAGACAAGATGTCCGAGAGCATGCAGCGCGGCTTGCTGCAGCTTCTGGTGTCGATCGGTACCGTGGTGGGCGCCGTGAGCGTGATGTTCGTGTTTAGCGTGCCGCTCACGCTCGTCTTTTTGTTCTTTACGGCACTTTCGCTGCTGGTGACGAAGGTCGTGTCGCGCCGCACGCACGATGTGACGGGCGAACGCCAGGAGTGGGTGTCCAAGATTACGAGCGCGGTCGAGGAAGGCTACTCGGGCCGTCTGGTGATCCGTGCGTTTAACCGCGAGCGCCAGAGCTCTGCCGAGGTACACGAGGCTTCGAAGGAGCTGGCGCGCGTGAGCACCAAGGCGGACTTTATGATTAACGCCGTCGGTCCCGCGGTGCGCTTTATCGGCCGCTTGGCGCAGATCGTGATTGCGCTTGTGGGCTGCAGCATGTTGGTTGCCGGGCATATGACCGTCGGCGTGTTCCAGGCGTTCTTCCAGTTTATCTACGAGGCGTCCGAGCCCATGACGCAGCTGTCGTTTACATTTAACTCGCTGCAGAGCGCGCTGGCGAGCGCCGAGCGCGTGTTCGACCTGCTCGACGAGTCCGAGATGGAAGCCGATCCGTTGCCGGTGGCCGCCGCCAAGCTGCCGGGCAAGGTGGAGGGCCGTGTTGCCTTTGAACACGTACGTTTTGGCTATGCGCCCGACAAACCGCTTATGCGAGACGTGTCGTTTACCGCCGAACCGGGCCAAAAGATCGCGGTGGTGGGAACCACGGGCGCGGGCAAGACCACGCTCATCAATCTGCTCATGCGCTTCTACGAGATCGACGGTGGCCGCATTACCCTCGACGGCGTGGACACGAGCCGCATGGACCGCGGCGAGCTGCGCCAGCAGTTTGGTATGGTGCTGCAGGACGCCTGGCTGTTCGATGGCACCATTGCCGAGAACATCGCCTATGGCTGTCCCGAGGCGACGCGCGAGGAGATTGTCGCGGCCGCACGTGCCGCTCAGGTCGACTTCTTTGTGCGCACTATGCCGCAGGGCTACGACACGCGTGTGGCTAACGATGCCGAGAGCATCAGCCAGGGTCAACGTCAACTGCTGACCATCGCGCGCGTGCTGCTCAACAACCCGGCGATCCTCATCTTGGACGAGGCGACGTCGAGCGTGGACACGCGCACCGAGCTTGCCATCGGCCGCGCCATGGACGCGCTCATGCGTGGGCGCACGAGCTTTGTGATCGCGCACCGTCTGTCGACGATCGTCGATGCCGACCTCATCCTGGTCATGGATCACGGCAATATCATTGAGCAGGGTACGCACAAGGAGCTGCTGGCTGCCGAGGGCGCTTATGCCGACCTCTACCTAAGCCAGTTCGCATAAGGTGACAAAGGGGCAGTCCCGCATGTCACATCGAAAAGAAGGCACGCCGGGGGCGGATTCCCTGGCGTGCCTTTTGTGTTGGCGTTCATGCTGTGGCGGTTGCCCGCGGCCCTAGCGCTCGTCCACGAGCTTGGCGACGAGGGCTTTGAGCTCGGCCACCTCTCGCTCGAGTTCCTTGACGCGGCGGGCGTTCTCGGTGATGCCCTGACGGTTGAGGGCGCTCTGCTCGGCGGCATCGTCGGGCATGTACTCGCGATGCTGCTTGGCGTCGAAGCTCTCCTCGAACACGCGGCAGCCGTTGCGCTTGATGATGCGCCCGGGCACGCCCACGACGGTGCAGTTGTCAGGCACGTCCTTGACGACGACCGAGTTGCCGCCGATCTTGACGTTGTTGCCAATGTGGATGTTGCCAAGCACCTTGGCGCCCGTGCCCACCGTGACATTGTTGCCCAGGGTGGGGTGGCGTTTGCCGGTCTCGTTGCCGGTGCCGCCGAGCGTGACGCCCTGGTAGAGCACGCAGTTGTCGCCCACAATGGTGGTCTCGCCGATAACGACGCCCATGGCGTGGTCGATAAAGAAATGTTTGCCGATCTGTGCAGCGGGATGAATCTCGACGCCGGTGATGTGGCGGGTGATTTGCGAGAGCACGCGGGCGAGCGAGCGATGACCGTGCTCCCAGAGCCAGTGCTCGGGCACGTGGTTCCACTTGGCGTGCAGGCCAGGATAGGAAAGGAAGATGACCAGGGCACTTTGCGCGGCAGGGTCCTGCGCCTGGACGGTCTTGATGTCCTCGCGAATGGTATTGATAAAGCTCACCGGCCGCCCTCCCTTAGCGCCGTGACAATGCGATTCACTAAAGTATAGCGATTCGCTAGGGATTAGGAAGAACAATCTTGCTTTGCTTTGGGCGACAAGTGTCAGTTATGCAAACTTGCTGGTAATGGAGTCATGCTTTTGTGGGGTTGCGCACGAGGGGGCACCGCAACCGTATACTGGTCAACTTGGACGTATCCGCGCCCACAACTGAGAGGTTTTACTTCATGGGTTTCATTAATTTTATCGCCGAGCTGCTTAGGGATCCGCGCACCGCGATCGCCAGCTGGATCGCCGCCGGCCCGCTTATGGCCTACGGCTGCGTGTTCCTGATCATCTTTATCGAGACGGGCGTGGTGTTCTTCCCGTTCCTCCCCGGCGATTCACTGCTGTTTGCTTCGGGCTTCTTTGCCCACAATGGCGGCTTTAACATCGTGGCCCTGCTGGCCGTCGCATGGGCGGCTGCCATCTTGGGCGACCAGTGCAACTTTATGATCGGTCACTTCTTTGGCAAAAAGATTATCGCTTCGGGCAAGGTCAAGGCTATGACGCCCGAGCGCATCAAAAAGTCCGAGGATTTCTTGGACAAGTGGGGTCACCTGGCCATCTTCCTGGGTCGCTTCTTCCCGTTTATCCGCACCTTTGTGCCCTTTATCGCCGGCATGGGCGGCATGCACTGGCGCAATTTTGTCATCTTTAACGTGCTGGGCGGCATTACCTGGTCGACGCTCTTTACACTGCTGGGCTACTTCTTTGGCGGCATCCCCTTTGTGCAGGAGCACTTTGAGCTGCTAATCGTCGGCATCGTTGCCGTGTCGATCATCCCGACCGTGGTCGGTCTGGTTAAGGCTAAGCTTGGCAAAAAGAACGCGTAGCTCGAGTCAGCGCGCAAACCGTGCAGTTGAGGCCCGTCACCGCTTGTGGTGGCGGGCCTCTTTGCTTCGGTCAAATGAAAATACTTTAGTTAGTTAAAGAAAAACGTTTTATCCGACGCGCGTGCGGAGTACAATCTCGTGCATGCGAATCGACGTGCCATCGGCTTTGATGCTGCTCGCGTGTCCCGTCCGGCTCTACGCTCCGGGCGTGCGACGTTGCGACGCGGTCGGCCTCGGTCCTTGCGTGCGGGTTCGCGAGTATGCAACTGTGTATGTAAGGAGCGACATATGACTGTCGAGAAGAAGGATATCGATTGGGGTAGCCTCGGCTTTGGCTACATGAAGACCGATTACAGCTACGAGGCTCATTGGAAGGATGGCGAGTGGGACGAGGGCGGCCTGACCACCGACCACACCCTGCATGTCTCCGAGTGCGGCGGCATCTTCCATTACTGTCAGGAGGTCTTTGAGGGCCTGAAGGCCTACACCGCCGAGGACGGCAGCATCGTCTGCTTCCGTCCCGACATGAACGCCGAGCGTATGTACAACTCTGCCCAGCGTCTCGAGATGCCACCGTTCCCCAAGGACAAGTTCGTTGAGGCCGTCAAGCAGGTCGTCTCTGCCAACGCCGCCTGGGTTCCGCCCTTCGGCTCCGGCGCGACCCTGTACGTGCGTCCGTTTATGATCGGTTCCGGTGACGTGATCGGCGTGGCTCCCGCTCCTGAGTACACGTTCCGCATCCTCGTGACCCCGGTCGGTCCGTACTTTAAGGGTGGCCTCAAGCCCGTCAAGCTGCGCGTTTCCGAGTATGACCGTGCCGCACCGCACGGCACCGGCAACATCAAGGCCGGCCTGAACTACGCCATGTCCCTTAAGCCCACGATGGAGGCCCATCGCGAGGGCTATGCCGAGAACCTGTATCTCGACTCCGAGTCCCGCACCTATGTCGAGGAGACCGGTGGCGCCAACGTCCTGTTCGTGAAAGAGGATGGCACGCTCGTCGTTCCGCAGTCGCACACCGACTCCATCCTGCCCTCTATCACCCGTCGTTCGCTCGTTCAGGTTGCTCAGGACCTGGGCATGACCGTTGACCAACGTCCCGTCGAGTGGGCCGAGGTCAAGGCCGGTACCTTTGTCGAGTGCGGTCTGTGCGGCACCGCTGCCGTCATCTCCCCGGTGGGCGAGATTGACAACAAGGTCTATGGCGCCGACGAGACCGTGACCTTCCCGGCTGGCTACACCGAGATCGGTCCTGTGATGAAGAAGCTCCGCGAGACCCTGACTGGTATCCAGTCTGGTGCTGTCGAGGACAAGCACAACTGGGTTTACACCGTCGCGTAAGCTGTCTTAGCTGTCCGGCCCGAGGGCAACCTTCCTTTCTGGCGCGTCCTCGGACATGAAAGAACCTCCGCTGCGCACTTCGTGCGGCGGAGGTTCTTTCGTCCTGCGGAGTGCGCCGGAAAGGAAGGCCGCGCTTTTGTTTTGGTTCGCGCCATGTGGGGGTGGTGGCGACGTGCATTTTTGCGAGTATTCTGCAATCGAAGGCCCCTGCATACCGACCTCGGGCAAAAAATCGGGATTTCTCGATGTTTTCTACGGATGATGGGCGGGGTTACGGGCTGACAGCGTTTGATTTGCAGGGATATTCGCGGTCTTTGGCATTTATCGTAGCGCCCGAAGCTCTTGGTTATGTTGAATACTCCTAAAAATGCACGGCGCTTAGAGGGGGACCTTCGCGAAAAAGGAAACCGCCCCGTCGAAGTATGCATTCGACGGGGCGGTTTATGCATTTGGCCGATTAAGGATGCGCTGTCAAACTACTAGAACTTGACGGTCGGGGCCTGGCGGGCTGCTTCGGCGGCCTCGAAGCCTTGGCGCTCCTTAAACTGGAAGATGCCGGCAAAGATGACAGCCGGGAACGTCTGAATGGCGTTGTTGTAGCTGAGTACGCAGTCGTTGTAGCTCTGGCGTGCATAGCTAATCTTGTTCTCGGTATCCTCGAGCGATGCCTGCAGCTGCGTAAAGTTGGTGTTTGCCTTAAGATCGGGATAGGCCTCGGCTACGGCGAAGAGCTGGCGTAGCGCACCGGTCAGCACGTTGTCGGCTTCCATCTTGGCCTCGGGCGTGGTGGCCTTGACGGCGGTGTTGCGCGCGCTGATCACGGCGGAGAGCGTCTCCTGCTCGTGCTTGGCGTAGCCCTTGACGGTCTCGACCAGGTTGGGGATCAGGTCGTTGCGGCGCTGCAGCTGCGTATCGATGTTCTGCCAGGCGTTATCGATGCGGTTACGCTTGGTGACCATGTTGTTGTAGATGCCGGCGATGGCGCAGACAATCACAATGACAACAACGATGCCGATGATGACGGTAATCATGATGTCTCCGTTTCGAATGGCCGCGGCGGCATGCGCCAGCTGCCGTTGGTATAACGCTACTAGTATACCCGCAACGTTTTGCCGTGCCGAACTTTCCGGCAAGCGTTATGTTTTCGGCGGGGTCGGTACCGGGGCAAAGCGCGCGAGGTACAGGTGTAAGATATGCGACAGATTGACGAGTGTTGTCTTTGCCCTGAGGATGGCGATACCAGTGGACCTTCGCATTAAGAAAACCTACCGCGCCCTGTTCGATGCCTTCACCGAGCTTCTCGAGGAGCATCGTTTTGAGGACCTGACGGTTGCCATGCTGTGCGACCGCGCCATGATTCGCCGTACGACGTTCTACAAGCACTTTCGCGACAAGAACGATTACTTTGCCTTTTATATCGATGAGCTTATGTCGGGCTTGCCGCAAAAACAGCCCGATGAGGCCGGCGCAGTGTCTGCCGAGGACGTGCGCGCGCTTCGGCACGCAATTTTGGACGATGCCATGGATTTGATTCTGGCGCACGAGCAGCTCATGGATAACATTTTGGCAAGCAGCATGTCGGGCATGTTGACCAACGTTATTTGCGACCGCATTGCCCGCTCCATCCGCGAGCGTGTGATGAACGTGCTTGCCGAGGATGCCCTGGCCCCCGTGTCACTTGAGACGACGTCTGAGTTTGTCGCCGGCGGTATTATTCGACTTTTCACGATATGGTGGGAATCGGGCCACGATCTGGAGCGTCGCTCCGAGATAGCCGACGTTGTCGATGCGCTGTTCGAGCGGACCATGACACCGGTGCATCACTAAAAGTGGCGGAGAGAGGGGGATTCGAACCCCCGGAACGCTCTCGCGCTCAACGGTTTTCAAGACCGCCGCATTCAACCGCTCTGCCATCTCTCCGTGAGTCGTAATGATAGCATCGTTTTGAATCTGCAACAGGGAAGGCGAACGATGACGATCACCGAAATCGACGAGAAGTTCATGCGCGAGGCACTGGCGGAGGCTCGCGCCGCCGCTGCGGTGGGCGAGGTACCGATTGGTGCCGTGGTAGTGCGCGCGGGTGAGATTGTCGCGCGGGCGCATAATCGCCGCGAGCTCGACCAGGATCCTTCGGCTCATGCCGAGTTCGCGGCCTTGTGCGCTGCTGCCCAGGCGCTTGGCCGCTGGCGCCTTTCCGACTGTACGGTCTACGTGACGCTCGAGCCCTGCTGCATGTGTGCGGGGCTTATGGTTAACGCGCGCGTGGGGCGCTGCGTGTATGGCGCGTGCGACGCCAAGGCGGGCGCGTTGGGTTCGCTGTATGACCTGAATGCCGACTCGCGCCTGAATCATCGGTTTAACGTGACGGCTGGAGTCCTGGCGGATGAATGCCGTGAGCTGCTGAGTAGCTATTTTGGCGGTCTGCGCGGAGCGAGCGGCGCTGATTGCGGTTGTGGGGCCGATCTTGAAGCACACGCCGCTCACGCCGCAGCGCTTGCAGGTGCCGGTGAGGATGCTGGCGCGGCAGTTGACTTTGGTCCTGCGTGCCGCCGGCCCCGCCGTGTGCTGCTGGCGATCGACTCCTTTAAGGGCAGCGTGTCGAGTGCACAGGCGGAGGCGGCGGTTGCCGAGGGCATGCGCCGCGTTTGGCCCGATGCCGAGGTGTGCACATTGCCGCTGGCAGATGGTGGCGAGGGAACGCTCGATGCCGTTGCCGCCTGCGGTGGCGAGCTTGTGACCTGCGAGGTTGCAGGCCCCTTTGGCGACCGCGTGTCCGCCCGGATACTGGTGGACGGCGAGCACGAGTTGGCTGTTATTGAGATGGCCGAGGCGGCCGGCATTGGGTACTCGCCTTGCACGGAGTCGTCGGCGCTTGCGGCTTCGACCTATGGCGTGGGCGAACTGATGCTTCATGCGGTTCGCGCGGGTGCAAAGACTATCTATATTGGCTTGGGCGGCAGCGCCACCAACGATGGCGGCGCCGGTATGCTGCAGGCGCTGGGCGCGCGTGTGGTCGATGACCAGGGCTGTGATGTCGCCCCCGGTCTTGCTGGCCTTGAGCGGGTGGCGAGCGTTGATTTGGCGCCAGCGCTTCGGGCGCTGAACGGCGCACGTGTCGTGGTGCTTTCCGATGTCGAGAATCCACTCGTGGGGCGTCGAGGCGCCCTAGCAGTGTTCGGTGGGCAGAAGGGCCTGCTGACGGGGGATGCCGAGGTCCTGCGCAGGTGCGACAGCTGGATGGTCGGCTACGGTCGCTTGCTCGACGCCGCGATTGCCGGAGCTCGAGCCCAGGGGTTGTTGCGCACACCCGAGGGCGCGCGGACATTTGGCTCGGTGCTCGGCGTGCCCGGCGCGGGCGCTGCCGGTGGCTTGGGCGCGGCGTTGCTGGCGCTCGGCGCGGAGCTACGCTCGGGTGTGGAGACGGTGCTCGATCTCGTGGGGTTTGACGAGCGTGTACGCGATGTCGACCTGGTCATAACGGGGGAGGGTAATATGGACGAGCAATCCGCCGCCGGTAAGGCGCCGGTGGGTGTGGCCCGTCGTGCGAAGCGGTGTGGCAAACCGGTGATCGCTGTCGTGGGCGGTCGCGCTGACAACCTGGATGCGGTGTGTGAGCAGGGTATTGACTTGGTGCTCCCGATCTGCCGCAAGCCCATGCCCCTCGACCAGGCGCTCGAACCACGGGAAGCCACTGCCAACCTTATCTGTGCCGGCGAGTCAGCCGCCCAAGCCTATGACCTCGCTCGCCTCTAAGGCCTATCTCCCTATAAGTTGCGGTGGAATACGGAGTGTTTTTGCCTTTAAGGGGCTAATTCAGCCCGTATTCCACCGCAACTTCGAGAATGGCCATTCGAGGTTGGTTGCCTTGGGTCTTGGGTCGGACCGTTTGCCACGAAATGCGGCCATCTGCTACGTTAAACCGGCCATCCTCGACCATCCCGGAATTTGCAAAAACAAAACCGCAGGTAGAAAGCTTGCCGATTTTCGAAAAAGCACGCTATGGTTGACCTCTGTGACCAAAACGTAGTAGATAGGCCCTTTTCGTGGCACGGCACCAGATCAGTCTATTTAGGATGGGGCTTACTTGACTACTTTCGCCACCCTGATGCCCCTCCAGTCAAAAAGTGGTCAAAAAAGCCCCGTCCCAAATTAGCTACCTTGCTCTGGTGGGCGGGAGCAGGTAAGATATACCGAGCGCCTAGCGCGTTCGATGGGTTCGGATGACGACATGTTCCGAATCTGGTCAGGTCCGGAAGGAAGCAGCCATAAGGAGCCTCTGTCGGGCATCCGAATCCATCGAGCGCACGGGCGTTTTTTGGTGCCGCGACATGGCCCGGCCGGCGGCGAGGTATTTGGTGTCTCGCTGGTCCTCGGCTTCGCCTGCGGGATCGCTCGACTACCAAACACCTTGCCGCCGGTCGGGCCCCGTCGTCCAAAAATCACCCGTAAAGGCGCGTTTATCTAATTAAATCTATCCCTTGTGGAATGCGGCTTGCTGGTGTTGTCTGGGCATTGAAGGCTATGTGGTTCAAGAGGCGGCGGTGCTGTTGCTTGAATTTTTGCAGTTAAAGAGGCCCGTTTCCCTGGGTTGGGGAAACGGGCTTCTTTTTGTCTCTGGGCTTGTGGATTGGCGAAGACAATAGCCGCTGGCGGCTATTTTGAGTTCTTGAGGCGGCGTGTGGCTGTGGCGGTTATTCCGAGGCCTGCGGCGGCGATTCCTGCTAGTGCGATTGCGCTCGGCGCTGCATCGCCCGTGTTCGCGAGCTTGCCGGCGGTCGTATCTGCTTGCTTGCCGCTGCTCATGTTCGCCTGCTTGGTGGAGCTCGATGGAGCGTATTTGCCGGTCGCGGGCGAGCTGGCGGGCTGTGCCGTTTCGGTCGGCTGCGCTGAGCTGGAGGGTTTTGTCGTCTCGGCGGGTTTCGTTATCTCGGGCGAGGTGGCCTTGTCTGCCGCGGCCTTTGCCTCTTCGTATGCCTTGCAGGCGTCGTCATAGGCCGCTTGCGCCTTTTCCAAATCGCTAAGGAGCGCATTTCGCTTGGCTATGTCCTCGTCGATGTGGGCTTTAGCTTCCTCTGCCTCACTTTCGAAATACTGAACCTGTTTTTCCTGGCTTTCGAGCCGGCGTTGGTAGCGGTGAAGATCATCTTCACAAGATTCTTCTCGCCTTTCTGCCGACATGATCTCACTGCGCAACTGCTTTATTTGCTCCTTAATAGCTGTGCTGGGCTCCTCGTCGCCGAGTGCTTCAAGTGCCTTATCTAATTCTGCCTGAAGGCCGCTTGTCCGGTTGTGGGCCTCATCGTATTTGGCTTGGGCTGCATCGACGTTCGCTTGCATGGTGGGAAGGAGTTCCCTCTCTTCGACGGCTTGCGCCGCCATCTTG
>CABRID010000032.1 GCA_902470895.1 uncultured Collinsella sp. | reverse complement strand
ATCAGCCTCGGTCTCGTGGGCTCGGAGATGTGTATAAGAGACAGATTATTAATGACGTCGACAGGCGGGGTGGTTCCCCGCGTACGTGCCATCTGAGTAACCGAGGGGAGGGCGCACATGGGAATGACTGGTGCATACGAGCGCAATCTCGATGCAAAAGGTCGTCTGTCCCTGCCTGCACCCCTTCGCGAGGAGCTTGGAGAGCACGTTCGCGTGTTCAAAGCCCTGGATGTCGATGCTCTGTACGTGTTCTCTGCCGAGGCCTTCGATAAGTGGGTCGAAGGACTCTTCGCGGGTCGTGAGGGCCACGAGGGTTTTAACCCGCGTGACATTAATGACCAGAAGCTCATGAGGGCGATCAACAAGCGCACCACGTCGATGGATGTGGACAGTGCCGGTCGTATCGGTCTTTCCGAGTCTCTCCGCAAGCAGGCGAACCTCGACCGCGAGGTCACGGTTGTGGGCAACTACGACCACCTTGAGGTTTGGGATCGCGCCGCGGCCGATGAGGACGATGACGACGAGGCCCTGCTGGACCTCTTCTTCTCGTAAGGGCAAGGCACGAGTAACGGATGGAGCGTGGGATCTTGACACAAGAATATCGGCATGAACCTGTCATGCTTGGCGAAGTGCTTGAGTCGCTGCAGCTCAAGAACGGCTCCGTTGTCTGCGATTGCACCCTTGGCGGTGCCGGTCATTCGGTAAAGATGGCCGCGCAGGTGGGGGAGACGGGCCTTTTGCTCGGCGTCGATCAGGACGACATGGCCCTCGAGGCTGCTGGCGCCCGTCTGGACCGCGAGGTTCCCGGCGTCCCGCATCAGCTGCTGAAGGGCAACTTCGGCGACTTGGACGAGCTGCTTTGCTCGGCCGAGGTGCCCGGGGTCGATGGCTTCCTGTTTGACTTGGGCGTTTCGTCACCGCAACTCGATATTCCTGGCAGGGGCTTTTCGTATAACGAGGATGCCCCATTGGACATGCGGATGGATCCGGGTAATAACACCTTAAACGCAGCTGAGGTCATCAACACCTATAACGAACACGACCTCGCCCGGATTCTACGCGTCTACGGCGAAGAGAAGTTCGCCTCGCAGATCGCGCGCGAGATTGTGCGCCGCCGCGAGCAAGAATCGATCGAAACCACCGGCCAATTTGTCGAGATCATCAAGGCGGGTATCCCGGCTGCCGCTCGTCGGCATGGCGGACACCCGGCCAAGAAAAGTTTCCAGGCCATTCGCATCGAGGTCAATCACGAGCTCGATGTGCTCGAACGAGGGCTTGATGCCGCCACCAGGTGGCTCAACCCGGGCGGACGTATCTGCGTCATCTCGTATCACTCGCTCGAGGACCGTATCGTAAAGAACCACTTTAAGGAGATGAGCCAGGGGTGCACGTGTCCGCCGGAGATTCCGGTGTGCGTGTGCGGCAACGTGCCGATACTCAAGGTCATCACCCGCAAACCCTTGGTTGCCCAGCCTGATGAGGTTGAGCGCAACCCTCGGGCGAGATCAGCCAAAATCCGCGTGGCGCAGCGTCTGTAGGCGCGACCGCGCGATATTGGACCTCCCGCTCGCACCATAAACGAAGCTTAAACACACTACCAACGTACTCGGGATGGGAGGCGGCATATCATGGGCTACAACACTTCAAGCGCAGCACTCGCCTATGATATGAACGCCATGCCCGCCTATCGTGAGACGCCGCAGGCTCCCGTTGCTCCCCGTGAGCAGCGCGCGCCGCGCTTTGATGTCTACACGGGCGCGGGCCGTCAGGCAAACCAGGCGGTAAGCCCGGTTTTCATGAGCGTTCTTAAAACGTTTTGCATCATTATGGCTATCTTCATGACGATCGGCGTCGCCCGCGTGGCGCTCGCCGGTGTTACGGCCCAGGTGCTCAACAGCAACGCCGAGCTTACCAGCACGCTCGAAAAGGCGACCGATGAGAGCTCCGACCTGGAGGTCATGCATTCGGTCTATGGCGCCGACACGCGCATTCGCGACCTTGCGGGCGCTTATGGCATGGTGGAGCCCAGCGAGAGCGTTACACTTGACTTTTCGCAGGATGCAGCCGCGGGCGCCAACGCGACCGCGACCGCTCAGTAGCAAGACGGTAGCTGAGTATGACAAATGACTATCGCCGCGGTTCCGATGGGGGCCGCGGTTCTGGACGTCCCTCGTCGCGGGGACGTTCTGGTTATCAAGGAACGGGTCGGCAATCTTACAACACCGGGCAGTCCCGTGGCAACGACCCGGCGTCGCGACTTCGCGGCTCGGGCGGCCCTCAAGTGCATAACACCAGGTCGCGCAAGAGTTCGTCGACCGAATGGCTCACAGGCGCGCCTCTTCCTCGCCGCAAAGCCGTCATGGGCTTCATCGGGCTTGGCTTGGGCTTGGGCGTCTTTCGCCTTGCCGACTATCAAATTGTCGAAGCCGATAAACTGCGCGAGCGTGCCGATGCGCGCCGCCTGCTTGCGCAGACCCTCTATGCCAAACGCGGCACCATCTACGACCGCAACGGCAACGTGTTGGCGTCGTCGGTCGAATGTCGCAACATCGCCGTGAACCCGCAGCTTGTCGAGGATGTTGACAAGACGGTGTCGGCGCTGGTCAAGGCAACTGGAATCGATAAAAAGACCTGCCGCAAGCTCGTTGAGTCCGATGGAACCTGGGTGTATATCAAGCGCCAGGTGGACGAAGACGATGTTGCGGCGCTGGAGAAGAAGAACCTGCCCGGCGTGCTTTTTGAGCAGGCCATGAAGCGCGTATATCCATACGGCAATCTGGCATCGCAGGTGCTGGGTGTAGTGAATGTGGACAACGACGGCTTGACGGGTCTCGAAAAGCAATACAACAAGCTTCTGACTGGCACGAACGGTTCTCTCGTACGCGAGCGCGCGAGGGACGGCAGCTATATCGCGGGCGGTGCCTATAAAAAGGTGGCCGCGGTCGACGGCGTTGATATCGTGACGACGCTCGACGTCAATATCCAGCGTGCGGCCGAGGATGCCCTGGCAGAGGCTGTCGAGAAGACAAAGGCCAAGAACGGCTCGGCGCTGGTCACCGATCCTACGACAGGCGAGATCTTGGCAGCCTGCTCGTATCCGACTTACGACCAGACCGATCTGGAAAACGCCAAGACCGAGGATATGAACTTGCGCCTGGTCACCGACGCCTACGAGCCCGGCTCGGTCTTTAAGACGCTCGTGGCGGGCGCCGGCTTCGACTTGGGTGTCGTGCGATCGAGTACGTCGTTTGAGGTGCCGGCGAGCATCAAGGTGGGCGACGATACCGTCACCGATGCCGACAAGCGCGACTACGCCATGACCATGGATGTGCGCGAGATGATGCGCCGTTCGTCCAACGTGGGCTTTGTCCTGGTGGGGCGCAAGATCGGTGCCGACGACTTTGCCACCTATGTGGACAAGTGGGGCATCGGTCACAGCTCTGGTGTAGATTTTCCGGGCGAGAGCCTGGGTATCGTCAAGGAGCGTGACCAGTATGACGGCGCCACGCTGGGCTCGATGAGCTTTGGACAGGCACTGTCTGTCTCGCCGATTGAGATCGCACGTGCCGTGGGCGGCATCGCCAACGGCGGCGTGATGATGACACCGCACTTCTATAAGTCCAGCAAAGGCGACGAGAAGGACTGGGGCGAAGGCGAGCGCGCGATTTCGGAGGATGCTGCATCCCAGGTGACATCGTGCATGCAGACGGTCGTGTCCGAGGGAACGGGCGTTGGCGGCGCGGTTGACGGCTATGACGTAGCGGGTAAGACCGGTACGGCCGAACGTGCCGACGAGAACGGCGGCTACCTCAAGGAGAACTACATGTCGTCCTTTATGGGCTTTGCACCGGCGCAATCGCCCAAGGTGCTGTGCTATATCACGCTCGACGGAACGCCGAGCGGCTCAGATGCCGCTGCGGTGCCGTTCCAGTCCATTATGGCCAACGCGCTCGACGTGCTGGGTATCCCGCACACGAAGTAGGGGGTTACAATCTTTGGGGCGTGGTTTGTTGTCCCATATGAGGGTGTTCACATGCCCTGCACCACGCATGTGCGGCGCTGGGATACAATACGCCGATAGCATTATTAGGTTTACAGGGGAGCTGCAATGATAGAGATCGCCGTCAACAACCTCGCGGCCGCAACAGGGGCCCGAACCGTGACGGGAGAAGCCGATCGGGTATGCCGCGGGTGCGTTATCGACTCGCGCCAGGTCGAGGAAGGGACGATTTTCGTCGCCTTTCCCGGTGAAAACGTCGACGGCAATGATTTTGCTTCCCGTGCCGTCCAGTCGGGTGCCGGCGCCGTCGTGATGACGCGTGAGCCCGAGGCCGAGCTGGTCTCGCTGGCGCAGGACAAGGGGTGCGCCATCCTGCTGACCGATGATCCCGAGGAGTTTCTGCTGCGTTTGGCGCACACGTATCGCCTGGAGCTTGGCTGCCTGGTCGTTGGCATTACCGGTTCCATCGGCAAGACGACGACCAAGGACGTGCTCGCCGCCGTGCTCGCCAAGCGCTATCGTGTCTGGGCCACCAAGGGCAATTTCAATAACCTGATCGGCATGCCGCTCACGGTGCTTTCCGCTCCGGCCGATACCGAGGTCCTGGTGCTCGAGATGGGTATGAACCATTTCCACGAGATTGAGCGCCTGTCCCAGTCCGCCAATCCCAACCTTGCCATCGTGAGCAAGATTGGTACCTCTCACATCGGCATTTTGGGCAGCCGCGAGAACATCGCCCGCGCTAAGGCCGAGATTGTCCAGGGTATGTGCGCCGCCGGCGACTTCTTGCCGTTGCTGGTTTTGGGCGGCGAGGACGACTTTACACCGTTCATTCGCGATACGTTCGCCCAGCCTGCTGGTATCGACGTGATGCTGGCCGGCGTCTCGGACGATGATGAGGTCCGCGCCCGCGACATTCGTGTTGATGACGAAGGCCGTCCGGTCTTTACGCTCGATTTTGGCCAGGGTGAGACGATCGATACCATGCTTGCCATCCCCGGCGTGCAGTCCGTCCCAAATGCCGTTAAGGCCGCCGCAGTTGCCTATCGCCTGGGCGTGACGCCCGAGCAGATCGATGCTGCCTTTAGAGGCCTCACGATCACCGGTCACCGCCAGGAGATCAAGCGCGCCAAGAGCGGCGCCCGCGTCATCGACGATTCCTATAACGCCAGTGCCGAATCCATGGCTGCTGGCCTCGATCTGCTGTGCTCGCTTTCGTGCACGGGGTCTCGTATGGCGATCCTGGGCGAGATGGGCGAGATGGGCGATGAGGCTCCTCGCATGCATGAGCTCGTGGGCGCCTATGCCGCCGCCAAGAAGCTCGACATGCTGGCGTGCGTGGGTGGTGAGCTGGCCCAGCTTATGGCCGATGCCGCGCGCATGATGGGCATGGACGAGGACCGCATCCAGGTGTTCTCCGATTATCAGCAGGTGCTCGACCGCATGGGCGGCGCGCTTGAAAAACATGATGTTGTACTGGTCAAGGGTTCCCGCTTTGTTGAGCTCGACCGCTTTGTGGAAGGTGTGTGCTAGCCCATGTTCGGAAATCCCTCGTATCCAACGTATCAGGCTTTTTTGGGGCTTGGCATCGCCGCCGCCATTGCGCTGCTGCTCATGCCGTGGTGGATCAAGCTGCTGAAGGTCGAGGGTATCGGCCAGCAGGTTCGTGCCGACGGCCCCAAGCGTCATTTGGTTAAGCAGGGAACGCCCACCATGGGTGGCGTTGTCATCCTCGTCGCGATCTCGCTGACCTGCCTGCTGATGGGCAAGCTCACCACCGAGCTCGTACTCGTGCTGCTCGCCACGCTGGCGACCGGCGTGCTGGGCCTGATCGACGACCTGACCTCCGTTACGCATGGGCGCTCGCTCGGCCTGACGCCCCATGCCAAGATGATCGGCCTAACCATTATCTGTGTCACCTTTACGGTACTTGCCGTCAACTGGTGCGGCGTCGCCCCCGAGATTCGTTTTCCCGGCGGCCTGACGATTGACCTCGGTGTTCTTTCGACCACCATCTGCGGCCTTTCGTTCCCGTGGCTCTACATTGTCTTTTGCTGGCTGATGATCGCCGGTCTTTCTAATGCCGTGAACCTGACCGATGGCCTTGACGGTCTTGCTGGCGGCACCTCCATGATCGCCATGCTCGCCATGGCCGCCATGGCGTTTTTGCACGGAGACGTGAACCTGTCCATCTTCTGCACCGCGTGTGCCGGTGCCTGCTTGGGCTTTCTGTGGTTCAACTGCTATCCGGCGAGCATCTTTATGGGCGATACCGGCTCGCTTGCCCTGGGCGCCGCGTTTGCCTGCACGTCCATCATGACCAACACCGAGGTCGTCTCCCTCATCATCGGTGGCCTGTTTATCGTTGAGACCCTGTCGGTCATGATTCAGGTTGTCTACTTCCACTTTACGCACAAGCGCGTCTTCCTTATGGCGCCCATCCATCATCATTTCGAAAAGAAGGGTTGGGCCGAGACCAAGGTCGTCATCCGTTTTTGGATTATCGCTGCGGCCTTTGGTGCCGTTGGCCTTGCTCTGTTCTTCCAGTTGGGATAGTGGTCTTTCATGTCTCTTGCTGATGTCTTTAGCCTGCTCGTTTTGGGTCAGGGCAAATCCGGTCTCGATGTCGCCCGCTGGGCGCTGGCACATCCCGAGCGCGTAAGTGCCGTTACCGTGTATGGCGGTGGCACCTCTGAGCCCAATGACGCCACGCGTGCGCTCGAGGCTGCTGGTGCGTCGTTTGTCTATGGGACCGAACAGGTCGAGGGCGCCTATGACGTATGCGTGACGTGCCCGGGCATCTCGGAGTTCTCGGGCTTCTTTAAGGCCGGGCGCGAGCATGCCGCCCAGATTATGGGTGAGCCCGAGTTTGCCTATCGCCTGTCGCCCGTTAACTGGATTGCCATCACGGGCACCAACGGCAAGACGACCACCACGTCGCTGGCTGATTATCTGCTTAAGGCTGCCGGCGAGGCCAGCGTTGCTGTCGGCAACATCGGCGAGCCGCCGGTCAACGAGATTGACGGCCGAGCCCACAACGAGTGGTTTGTAGCTGAGCTCTCGAGCTATCAGATTGCTACGACAACCGAGCTCCACCCCCGCGTGGCGGTGCTGCTCAACATCACTCCCGACCACTTGGGCTGGCATAAGAGCCATAAGAACTACGCGCTTGCCAAGATCAAACTGTTTGACAATATGGTCGATGACGATCTGGCGGTTGTCGACGTCGAAGACGCCGGCATTCACGAGTTCGATGAGTACATCTACACGCCGGGTCGTCGCATCTGCAAGGTTGCCTTTGACGAGCCTGAGGGCGAGGATGCCGCCTTTGTGCGCGACGGCAAGATGGTCGTGCGCCTGAAGGGCGTCGAGACCCCGCTCATCGCTACATCCGAGCTCAAGATCTCGGGCCATCACAATGTTATCAATGCCCTGTGCGCCGCCACGGCTGCCTTGGCGGTCGGTGCCGATGTCGATGGTGTCTGCCGCGGTCTTGCCTCGTTCCAGCCGCTCGAGCACCGCGTGGAGCCGTGTGGCGAGATTGACGGCGTGCGCTACGTCAACGATTCCAAGGCGACCAACACCGATGCGGTCGAGAAGGCACTGACGGCATTTCCCGATGACGACGTGATCTTGCTGCTCGGCGGCCACGATAAGGGCACGCCGCTCACGGACTTCGCGCGCGTCGTTATGGACAACGTGCGCTCGGTCGTCTGCTTTGGCGATGCGCGCGAGCGCTTCACCGCCGCTATGGACGAGGCCGATGTCGATGGCGATGTGGATATCGCCCAGGCGGATGACCTACGCGACGCCGTGGACGTCGCCCGTTCGCTGTCGAGCCGTGGTGACGTGATCTTACTTTCTCCTGCCTGCTCTTCGTTCGATGAGTTCTCGGGCTATGAGGAGCGCGGCCGCGTGTTTAAGGACTACGTGGCCCAGCTTGCCGCTGCAGCGAAATCACAAATGGAATAGGGGTTGCGGTGAGAGAGGAGAGCCCCCGACAAGGTATGAGGAGGCCCGACTCGGACCGTGCTTCCTCACGGCGCAGCACACCGCGTTCCAGCCGCGGCGGGCAGTCGTTTAGCGAACGCTATATTGCCGGCGTTCCCGCCCGTATCATGCGCCCCCGTTTGATATTCATGGCCTGCTTGTTTACCTTGGTATGCTTTGGCCTGCTGATGGTGTACTCGGCGTCTTCGGTCGAGGCGCTGCACGAGAATGGCTCGGCGACGTTTTTTCTGGGTCGACAGGCCGCGTTTGCCGTGGTCGGTGTTCTGGCGCTGATTGCCATCGTGCGCGTTTTGCCGGACAGCTGGTTTGGGGAGGATGTGCTCAGGATCTTCCTCATAGGCATGATAGGGCTACTGTTTCTGGTGTTCTTGGTGGGCAGCGGCAGCCGTGGCGCCACGCGCTGGCTTAACATCGCCGGTATTCAGTTCCAGCCTTCCGAGTTTTTAAAGCCATTTGCCATTGCGTATTCGGCAATCATGCTTGATCGCTTCTTTTCGCCCGGTGGCAACATCAACGAATTCCTTCGCAAGATGGGCATCTACCTGGGCATTTCGCTCTTTCTGATCTTTATCCAGCCCGATTTCGGTACTGTCCTGATCATCCTGTTGACCCTCATGTGCATGGCGTTGTTTGCGGGTCTCGACCCCAGATTTATCATCGGCGTGCTAATCTTCGGCATTCTCGTGATCGTGATTGCGCTTGTCGCAGAGCCGTACCGTATGGTGCGTATTCAGGTTGCCTTGAACCCTTGGGCCGACGAGTATGGTGACGGCTATCAGGCCACGCTTGCCATCATGGCCTTTGCCTCGGGCGGTCTGTTCGGCCGTGGCATCGGCAACTCAACCATGAAGTACTCGTATCTGCCCGAGGCGCACAATGACTACATCCTGGCCATCATTGGCGAGGAAGTCGGTTTTGTCGGAACCGTGCTGTTCTTCTTGGTGTTTGCGATGCTGATCTACTCGGCGTTTCGCATTGCCGAGCAGGCGACCGATCGCCGGGGCGCGCTTATGGCGTCTGGCTCCGCGGTCATTCTCGCAGTGCAGTTTTTGATTAACGCGCTGGGCATCCTCAACGTGTTTCCCATGACGGGCAAACCGTTGCCGTTTATTAGCTACGGCGGTTCGTCGATTATTGTGTCGCTCATGCTTGCCGGGTTGATCCTGCGCGTTTCGTACGAGAGCGCCCGCCGCGATGAGTATGACCGCCGCCGCGAGAGCTTTGCCGTTATGGATGAGAGTACCGCCGGCGTGCCCCACGTGCGCGGCGAGCGATCTTCGCGTAACGGTTTTACCGTCCTGGATGGCTCTGCGACCGAGCCGGCAGCCCGCCCGCGTCAGCGAACGGCGCCGCAAGGTCGTCCTCAGCGCCCCAGCCCTCGCAACGCGGGCGGCGGATATAATCGAATCGATTTGAACTCGGACCCGTCGGCGCGTCTGCGTACCGACGACCAGGGACCGCGTGTACGAAGGGACTATCATGACCGATAAAATGACCGTTGCTATTGCAGCCGGCGGCACGGCCGGGCACATCAACCCCGCGCTCGCCTTGGCCGAAGAGCTGCGTGACCGTGGCCACCACGTTGTGTTCGTGGGCCAGTCGCGCAAGCTCGAGGGTCGTCTGGTCCCCGAGGCTGGGTTTGATTTTGTGCCCATTACGGTCACGGGCTTCGACCGCTCCCGTCCTTGGACGGCGCTGACCTCGCTGTGGCGTGTCAACAAAGCCAAGCGTGCGCTCGCCAGTCATTTCTCAAAGGTCGGCAAGCCCGATGCCGCCATTGGTTTTGGTGCCTATGTCGAGGTTCCGCTGCTGGGGTGGTGCAAGGGCGCGGGCGTTCCGTATCTGCTGCATGAGCAGAACTCTGTTCCGGGCCTGGCCAACAAGATGATGAACTCCCACGCCGCCCGCGTGTGCATCTCGGTGCCGGCAGCGCGTTCGGTCTTTGAGCGCGAAGGTGACCCTGACCACGTGCTCATGACCGGCAACCCCGTACGTCGCTCGGTGATCGAGGGCGATCGCGCTCGCGGCCGCAAGGCACTTGGCGTTCCCGAGGACGCTACGCTGCTGCTCGTCTTTGGCGGTTCACTTGGCGCCCAGCACCTCAACGAGCGTGTGGCTTCGCTCAAAAACGAGCTGCTTTCGCGCAAGAACCTCTATGTGTTGCATTCGACGGGTGCCGACGGCTTTGAGGAGACCGAGCGCGCTTTGGCGCTGACGCCCGAGGAGGCGAAGCGTTACCGCGTCCAGCCTTACATCGACAACATGGGCGATATGCTGGCTGCTGCCGATTTGGTGCTCTCGCGTTCGGGCGCATCGAGCGTGGCCGAGATCGCTGCACTCGCCGTGCCTTCGGTGCTCGTGCCGTACCCGCATGCGACGGCCGACCACCAAACCACCAATGCCCGTTATCTGGTCGACGCTGGGGCCGGCGTGCTCTGCGCCGATGCCGATATCGACGGTTCTGCCTTTGCCGATGAACTGCTGCACCTGGTCGATGACGCGGCGGCGCGCGACGCCATGCGTCAGGCGGCGCGTGGTCTGGCCCAGGATAGGGCCGCCGCTCTTCTGGCGGATGCGGTAGAGGGTTTGCGTTAGTTAGACGGGATATCGTCGGTCGCCCTCGCGCTGATGCGGTAGGTGCGGTACAGTTAACGGGTTACAGGCAGTGTTTACGCAAGGAGTACACGAGCACATGGCTGATTCCCAGACTGCAACCTCCGCGCCCGAGTTTAAGAGCGCCCACTTTATCGGTATCGGCGGCACCGGCATGAGCGGCATCGCCCTCGTTCTGCACGAGCGCGGTTATGCCGTTACCGGCTCCGACCTTAAGACGTCACGTTATATCCGCCAGCTTACCCGCGCTGGTGTGAAGGTGCATGTGGGCCATGAGGCCGCCACGATCGACGAGGTCAAGCCCGACGTGGTTGTTGTCTCCACCGCTATTCCGGAGTCCAACCCTGAACTCGTGCGCGCTCGCGAGCTTGGTATTCCCGTGTGGCCCCGTGCTAAGATGCTCTCTGCTTTGGGCCACGGCTACACCACCGTCGCTGTTGCCGGCACGCATGGCAAGACCACCACGTCTTCGATGTGCGCCACCATGCTCGACCGCATGGGTCTGGATCCGAGCTTCTTGATCGGTGGCATCGTCGAGGGCTATGACACGAACGGCAAGAACGGCTCGGGCGACTACTTTGTTGCCGAGGCCGACGAGTCCGACAGCTCCTTCCTGTTCCTGAACCCCAACGTGGTCATTGTGACCAACGTCGAGGCCGACCACCTCGATCACTACTCGGGTATCGAGGAGATCGAGGCAACTTTCGCCAAATTCATGAGCCTGGTGGGCGAGGACGGCACCGTCATCGTCTGCGGTGAGGACTCGCATCTGGTCGAGCTCGCCAAGTCGACGGGCCGTCACGTGCTTTCCTACGGCTTTGCCGAGAGCAACGACATCGTCTGCATGCACCCGGATGTCAAGGGCATCCAGAGCGACTTTATCGTTCGCTTTGAGGACGGCACTGAGCACGCTGTGGAGATCAAGAGCAATCCCGGTCGCCACAACATGCTCAACGCCACGGCGGTGCTCACCGTCGCTCATGTCCTGGGCCTTGACATCGACGCCGCCGCCAAGGCGCTCTCGAGCTTTGAGGGCGTCCGCCGTCGCTTTACCCACGTGGGCGATATCGATGGCATCACCGTGGTCGATGATTACGGCCATCACCCCACCGAGATCAAGGCGACGCTTGCTGCCGCTTCGTCGCTGGGCTACAAGCATGTCGACGTCGTGTTCCAGCCGCACCGTTATTCGCGTCTGCAGGCCCTGTGCGACGACTTTGCCGATGCATTTGCCAATGCCGATAAACTGCTGCTGATTGATGTGTTCTCGGCTGGCGAGATGCCCATTCCGGGTGTTACCTCTAAGATGCTCGCCGATACCGTGCGCGCCAAGCATCCTGGCAAGGAGGTCGTGTACTGCTCCAGCCGTCTTGAGCTCAATCAGGAGCTCGAGCAGATGGTGGGCGAGGGCGACCTGCTGCTCACTATGGGTGCTGGTGACGTTACGACCGTCGGTCCCGAGTTCATTGAGTATCTGACTGCCAAGAAAGACGCTTAAGTCTAATGGGTCTGTTTAACGCCGTCATGGCGCTCTCGGGCATGATCGACACGGATGTGATCGAGGACGAGCGCCTTGCGCGTCATACGAGCTATCGTATCGGCGGCAAGGCCGACCTCTTTGTGACGTGCCATAGCTATCATGCCCTTCGCCGCGCCGTGGCGGTGCTCGATCGCGAGCAGGTGCCGTGGGTCATCATCGGCAAGGGCTCCAATCTGCTGGTTGCCGATGGCGGTTATCGCGGCGCCGTCATTTCGCTCGGACGTGAGTTTCAGCGCACGGTTGTTGCCGATGACGGTTGTACGCTGACGGTCGGTGCGGGCGTGATGTTTGCGCGCCTGGTCAACGATGCCCTGTCGCGTAGCCTCTCGGGCCTTGAGTTTGCCGTTGGCATCCCTGGCTCGGTTGGCGGTGCGATATCTATGAATGCCGGCACACGGACCGAGTGGATTGGCTCGCTGGTTGAGGATGTCGTAACGTTTGACCCGGCATCCGGTATCAAGCATTATGCGGGGTCCGAGATCACTTGGGGCTACCGCGAATGTAGCCTTCCCCGCAATGAGATTATCCTCGAGTGCGTGCTCAAGCTTAAACCGGCGCCCAAGGCCGACATTCGCGAGCGCATGGAGCGGTACCTGACGAGGCGCAAGCGTACGCAGCCCATGGGTCGCGCATCCTGCGGGTCGGTCTTTCGCAACCCGCCCGATGCGAGTGTGGGCAAGCTTATCGAGGATTGTGGATTAAAGGGTTTTTCGATTGGCGGCGCGGAAGTTTCGCCCGTTCACGCTAATTTTATCGTTAATAACGGAACTGCCTCGGCCGATGACGTTGCCGCGGTTATCAGACATGTGCACGGAAAGGTGAGGGAGGCGTATGGCATCGAGCTCAGACCGGAAGTTAAATTCCTCGGCTTCTAGAGCATCGAAACCCACCTTCCGCCGCGCCGGAGGGCGTTCCGGCGCGCCTGCCAAATCTCAACGCAATACCGTCGCGCATTCTAAGTCTGTCGGGCATGCTCGACAGATCAGTCGTCCGGTCGTCGGCTCGCAGCTCGGTAATCGTCCGGCCGCAAAAAAGTCCTCGCGTCCCTCGGTGACGTCAAAGCCTGTTATGGGCGCCAAGCCTGCCCGTCCTATGGCAACTCCTAAGCCCTCGACGGGAACTAAGGCGGCGCGTCCGGGTCGCACGCTGGGCGCATCGAAACCGCGCTCGCTGACATCGGTGCCGGCTACCGCCAAGAAGCCTTCGGGTAAAAAAGGCGTCAACCCGTTGTCTTCACTTAGGGCGATGGCAAATAAAACATCAGACGCCGCTTCTGTCGTTACAGGCAAAGGCAAAATCGTGGGCGGCGTTTTGGCCGTCTTGGCCGTGCTCGTCGTCGTTGCTATCGTGGTGATTAACTCTGGATTGTTTACCGCCACTGATATTGAGATTCAAGGCAGCGAGCATGTGACGAAGCACGATGCTATCCAGCTGATCGATTTGCCCGAGGGAACGTCGCTTTTTAACGTCGATCCCGACCAGATTACCGAGGACCTCAAGCAGAATCCGTGGGTCTCGGGCGTGGATGTCCAGCGTCAGTTCCCGCATACGCTCATCATTACGCCGATGGAGCGCAAGGTCATCGCAATTGCCTATATCAGTTCCGATGACCTTGCCTGGGCCATCGGGGATGATGACACCTGGATCGCCCCACTGTCGACGTCGGTCGAAGTGGACGACCAGGGCAACGTCATCACGACAGGGCAGGGCTCAAATACCTTGACCGGAATCGATGCCGCGCTGGCGCTCGCTAAGCACTATGGCGCGGTGTTGCTGACTGATGTCTCGGCGGATGTCGCTCCAGTTTCCGGCCAGGCGGTGAGCTCCAAGGCCGTTAAGGCCGGCCTGGATTATGTGCGTGGTTTTTCGAGCGAGTTCTTGGGACAAGTCAAGGATATTTCCACGCCTTCGGTCGAAGCCATCTCGGCAAACCTCAATAACGGCATTGAGGTGTCGCTGGGCGATTCGAACGATATCGCCAAGAAGGAACGCGTAGTCACCAAGTTGCTTTCGCAGGTAGAGGGCGTAACGTATATCAATGTGCGCTCTCCGGGCAACTACACATTTAGGAATGCTCCGACCTCATAGCGCTGGTTGATGCTTTGTTGAGTGGCCATACCACGCCGTTTATCTGGTTTGTTTGGTTTTCACGGTCAATTATTTGACTGATACGTTCATAATGTGCAAACATAATACGGTTTACCTTTGCATTTACTTTCAACCTGAAGGTTAATGTGCGCAGGGGTCGACCCATGCTATGGCTATAACCTTTGTTCGGAGGACCGACATGCACGAGACAGAGATCAACAACTACCTTGCCGTCATTAAGGTGGTCGGCGTCGGCGGCGGCGGTACCAACGCGGTCAATCGAATGATCGAAGAGGGCATCCGCGGCGTCGAGTTTGTTGCCATCAACACCGATGCTCAGGCACTCGCGATCTCTGATGCCGATATCAAGGTGCACATCGGCACCGACCTTACCCGCGGCCTGGGCGCCGGCGCCAACCCCGAGGTTGGCCGCAAGGCTGCCGATGAGTCCCGCGACGACATTGCCGAGGCGCTCGCTGGCGCCGACATGGTGTTTATCACCTGCGGTGAGGGCGGTGGCACCGGTACCGGCGCTGCTCCCATCGTTGCCGATATCGCGATGAACGAGGTCGGCGCACTGACCGTCGCCGTCGTGACCAAGCCCTTCACCTTCGAGGGCCGCAAGCGCAAGAAGAGCGCCGAGGAGGGCATCAAGACCCTCTCCGATTGCGTCGACACCATGATCGTCATCCCTAACGATAAGCTGCTCGACATCGCCGAGAAGAAGACCACCATGCTCGAGGCCTTCGCGATTGCCGATGGCGTCCTTTCCCAGGGCACCCAGGGCATCACCGACCTCATCACCGTCCCCGGTATCATCAACCTGGACTTCGCCGATGTTAAGACCATCATGAAGCAGGCCGGTACCGCCATGATGGGTATCGGTACCTCTTCTGGGGATACTCGTGCCGTCGACGCTGCCCAGCAGGCCATCTCCAGCCCGCTGCTCGAGAGCTCCATCGATGGTGCCACGCGCGTGCTGCTCTCCATCGCTGGTTCCAAGGACCTGGGCATCCAGGAGATCAGCGACGCCGCCGACGTTGTCGCCAACGCCGTCGACCCCGAGGCCAACATCATCTTCGGTACCGTTGTCGACGAGTCCCTGGGCGATCAGGTGCGTATCACCGTCATTGCTACGGGCTTCTCCGATTCCAACGTCAACCGTCAGGATGAGCTCTTTGCTGCTCAGCAGTCTCAGAGCAAGGCCGCTGCCTCCGCTGAGCCGCAGCGCACCGCTCCGGCTGCCAGCCCGGCTCAGGCCGCTCCGACCCGCAACGTCGGTGGTACCGAGCTGCCCAACTTTGGCAACGACCAGTTCGAGCTTCCCGACTTCCTGAAGCGCGGTAGCTTCTAGTTCGTTTTTCTCAACGACCTGCACGGGGTGTGTCCATTTGGATGCACCCCGTTTTGTTTCTCGTTTGTAAACGAAAGCCTCCAATCTCCTTACGTTCCCTTTACGTTTGGTCCCTACCGCTGCGGGTATCCTTTTAAGGAAGTATGACAGCCGTATAAACGCGGACTGCGCGGCAACGCCGCGGTACTTGTGTTATTAGGAGGCTTTAGTATGGCAGCACGTGCGGACAACGTTTCGCGTGTCGACCATGATGGAGTTACGTTGGTGGAGGGCGCGACATCCGATGTCCGCTTTGCCTTTACCGAGCGCACCGGTGGCGTTTCTGAAGATGCGTACTCCTCGCTCAACCTGGGCTCGCATGTAGGCGATGACCCCTTTGCTGTTCAAGAAAATCGTCGTCGAGCGCTCGAAGCTATGGGCGCCACTGAGTGCGAGCATAATCTGCTCGTGCCCAATCAGGTACATGGTGACCATATCGTTACGGTGACTTCGAACGGCGCCGACGATCTTGAGGCTGTTCGCGAGCAGATTACCGAGGGCTGCGATGCCATCGTCTGTACGGCCCATGACGTGCCCGTGCTGCTCTGCTTTGCCGACTGCGTTCCCGTGGTGCTGGTGGCCCCCGGCGGATTTGCCGTGGTGCACTCCGGTTGGAAGGGCACGATTGCACGCATTTCTGCCAAGGCGTGCCGGGCGCTTTGCGATGCTGCCGGCTGCGATGCGAGCGACGTTTCCGCCTATATCGGCCCCCATATCTTGGCTGACGAATATGAGGTATCCCAGGAACTCATGGATCGCTTTGCCGTCGAGTTCTCTTGCATCGATGCGAGTGCCTCTCGCATGCTCGATCTTTCCGCTGCCATTTGTGAGGCGCTGGTAGATGCCGGTGTGGACGCGGATAATATCGTGGATACCCAGCTTTCGACTGTGCGTCAGAACGACCGCTTTTATTCCTACCGTAACGAGGACGGCACCTGTGGGCGCCATGCTGCGATCGGCGTGATGCTATGAGAAAGATCGTATCGGTCCTGAGCGCCGCTGTGCTTACGCTTACGCTGTGCGCCTGTTCTTCGGGATCTTCTACCTCTTCCATTACCGTGGCCGGCTCCACGACCTGCCTTCCTATCGCCGAGATTGCGGCAGAGGGCTTTAAGGAGGAGACCGGCATCGACGTGCTCGTTTCCGGTTTGGGCTCTTCCGCTGGCATCGAAGCCGTCAGCGCTGGCACGGCCGATATCGCCAGCTCCTCCCGTGGACTCAATGCCGACGAACAGGATCTGGGCCTGACTCCCATCGTCATTGCCCACGACGGTATCGCGGTCATCGTGAACGAAGGCAACCCCGTCGATAACCTCTCGACCGAGCAGCTCCGCGATATCTATGCCGGCAAGATTACTAATTGGAAAGAGGTCGGTGGCGAGGACCTGAAGATTCAGGTTATCAACCGAGACGAGGCGTCTGGCACGCGTGAGGCCTTCCGCACCATCGTGATGGACGGCACCCCGTTCGATCGCCGGTCCGCCGTTCTTTCGGGCACGGGCCAGGTGCGCGACGTGGTATCTCGTTCGCGCGGTGCCATCGGCTACATTTCGCTGGGCTTCGTCGATAGCCTCAACGCCAAGACCTCGGTCAAGGCCGTCTCGGTCAATCATGTTGAGGCGTCCGAGAAGACGGTCGCGAGCGGCGGCTATCCCATCTCGCGCGACCTTTACTTCTTTGTGAAGGGTGCGCCTTCGCAGCAGGCGCAAGATTACATCGACTACGTGACGTCCGAAAAGATGGACAAGCAGATTCGCGAGGCGGGCTTTATTCCCGTCACCAACGACGAGAAAGGGAGTGAGTAGCATGGAAGCACAGGAAAACTCCCAGACTGAGCAGAATGGTCAGGCGCCCAAGAAGCGCGAGCTGGCGCTCGTATCGCGCAGCACCTATATCAAGGAGAAGGCGCTGCAGTGGATCTTCTTTGCCTGCGCGTTCTTGGCGGTTGTTACCGTCATCCTGATTTTTGTCTTTACCACGTACTCGGCGCTGCCCGTCTTTACCGACATCGGTCTGGCGGATTTTTTTAGCTTTACGTGGGCGCCCTCTGAGGGCCACTACGGCATCGTGTCGCTGCTTGCCGGCTCGGGTCTGGTGACCGTCGGTGCGCTCGCCATGGGTGTGCCCCTAGGCGTGGGCACGGCCGTGTATCTGGTCGAGATCGCCGGCAAGCGCGTGCGCAAGCTCATCAGCCCTGCCGTTGACCTGTTGGCCGGCATCCCTTCTATCATCTATGGCTTCTTTGGCATGATCATCATCCGTCCGTTTATCGCGCAGGTGACCGGTGGTCTTGGTTTTGGTGCGCTGACGGCGTGGTTCGTGCTTGCCATCATGATCGTCCCTACCATCACTACGCTCACCATCGATGCCCTCAATTCCATTCCCATGGGCATTCGCGAGGCATCGTATGCCATGGGCGCCACCAAGTGGCAGACCATCTATAAGGTCGTGCTACCTGCCGCCAAGCTGGGTATCGTGGATGCCATCGTGCTGGGTATGGGCCGTGCCATCGGCGAGACCATGGCCGTGCTCATGGTCGTAGGTAACGCCCCGGTTATTCCCGACAGCATTGCGAGCCCCATCTCGACGCTCACGAGCCAGATTGCGCTCGACATGAGCTATTCCTCGGGTCTGCACCGCTCGGCGCTGTTCGGCATGGGTGTGGTCCTGTTTATCATCTCCGCCACGCTGGTGGGTATCGTCCGTCTGATTTCCAAGAAGAAGAGGGGGTAGGCTATGTCCGATTCCGTTGACACGACGGTCGATACGACCTCGTCGCGCGAGCGCATCAAGCGTGCCCTTTCCCACGGCAAGAAGGGCCGCATCAACAAGGACCTGTCCAACAAGATCATGCTTGGCGTGTTTCGTGCCGCTGCCTACATCACCACGCTGGTGCTGGTCGCTATCATCGCCTACGTGGTCATCAACGGCCTGCCACACATCTCGCTCGACTTTATCTTCGGTTGGCCCCAGGGCGTCAACGCCGAGGGCGGAATTTGGCCCACGATCGTCTCGACCGTCTACGTGACGGCGCTCGCCATGCTTATCTGCACGCCGATCGCTGTGCTGGCAGCCGTCTATCTGGCCGAGTACGCCAAGCAGGGCAAGGTCGTCGAGCTCATTCGCTACGCTGCTGACGCTTTGGCCTCGGTGCCCTCCATCGTTATGGGCCTGTTTGGCTACGCCTTGTTTGTCGAGGCTATGGGCCTGGGCCTTTCGATGGTCTCGGCCGCTCTGGCGCTCGCGCTCTTGATGCTTCCCATCGTCATGCGCACCACCGAAGAAGCCATTCGCGCCGTTCCGCGCTATATCCGTTGGGGCGCGTACGGCCTGGGCGCTACCAAGTGGCAGGTCGTCTCCAAGATCGTGCTTCCTTCGGCCTTTGGCCGCATTGCCACGGGCATCGTCCTTGCCATCGGCCGTGCCATCGGCGAGACCGCCGTGGTGCTCTACACCATGGGCCAGGCCATCAATCTACCTATTTCGCCGCTCGATTCCGGTCGTCCCATGACCGTTCACCTGTACCTGCTTGCCAACGACGGCATCAACATGAACGCAGCCTACGGCACCGCGCTCTTGCTGATGGTGATCATTTTGGCCTTCAACCTGTTTGCGCGCTTCCTGTCGCGCAAGCGTCGCTAGTTAAGGAGTCCCATGTCCGTTTATCAGTCCGCTCCCGCGTTGGAGCAAGCGGCCATTACGGCCAAGGATTTCAACTTTTGGTACGGTGACTTTCATGCGCTGACGGGGCTTGACCTCAACATCGCCAAAAACGCCATCACCTCCTTCATTGGCCCTTCGGGCTGCGGCAAGTCGACGTTTTTGCGCTGCATCAACCGCATGAATGACCTGATTGAGGGCACGCGCGTCGAGGGCACCATGACGCTCGACGGCAACGATATCTATGCCGAGGGTGTCGATCCGGTCGATCTCCGTCGTCGCGTGGGCATGATCTTTCAGCAGCCCAACCCGTTTCCCAAATCCATCTACGAGAATGTCGCCTTTGGCCCTCGTCTGCAGGGCGTGACTAGCAAAAGCGACCTCGATGACATCGTGGAAGAATCGCTCAAGCGCGCCAACCTCTGGAAAGAGGTATCCAATCAGCTCAACAAGGATGGTTTGGCGCTCTCGGGCGGTCAGCAGCAGCGTCTGTGCATCGCGCGCGTGCTTGCGGTGCAACCCGATGTCCTCCTGATGGACGAGCCCTGCTCCGCCATCGACCCCACTTCCGTCTCTAAGGTCGAGGATCTGATGGCCGAGCTGGCGCCCGAGATGACGATTATCATCGTCACGCATTCAATGCAGCAGGCAGCTCGTATCAGTGACTACACCGCGTTCTTCTTGCAGGAAGTTGCCGGCGAGCCCGCTACGCTCATCGAGTATGGTCAAACCGACGCGATCTTCACCAGCCCGGTGGACTCGCGGACGGAAGACTATATCACCGGCCGCTTTGGCTGATCGGTGCGACTAGTCCCAAGCCGATCGGATCTGGTCCGGTGCGTATTCACTGTGCGGGCGGCATGACCGCACCCAACTGATTGGAGTGAACCATGCGCAAACTGTTTTCCCGTCAGCTCATCGAGGCCCGTCACGAGATGCTGAGCATCTACGAGGCCGTCGATCTGGCCCTCCACGATGCCGTGAAGGCCTATGTGACCGACGACCGCAAGCTCGCCACCAAGACCAAGAAGCGTACGCTTTCGATTGACGCACGCTGCGCCAACCTGGAGGCCGTCTGCTACAACCTGATTGCCACGCAGTCACCGGTCGCCTCCGACTTCCGCTTGCTGCAGACGATCATCTACGTCGACTTTAACCTGCAGCGCATGACCGATAAGGTTCGCCAGATTTGCCGCGCCACGCGTCATATGATCAAGGCCGACA
>CABRID010000031.1 GCA_902470895.1 uncultured Collinsella sp. | reverse complement strand
CCCGAAGGCCCCGGCCCCCGGCGTGGACGTCCCCGCGGCGATCCGGGCGCGCGCCGACGACTGCACCGCCAGGCTCTGCCGCCGCCGCGAGGCGCTGGCGGCGGCGGGCAAGAGCTCGTGCAAGGCAAATGCCGCCGTCGCGCGCGAGCTCGCCTGCTGGGTCTGGGAGATCGGGCGCCGGGCGGAGGGGACCCTCGGCTGACCCCGTCGGACAACAAGCCTCCCGCCGGGAGGGCCCGCGCCTCGACGCATCGCCGGCGCGCGTTCACGAGCCCTTTTTGGGCAGCCCAAGGGCCGCGCCCGTGAACAAGACTGGTTTCGGACGAGCGCGCCGGGCGGAGAATCGAAATGCGGTGGGGTGCGCGGACATACCGGGCTGACCGCCGGCAGCGCGCCCACAAGAGCCCGCGGATATTAGCTTGCCAGGCAAGCGTCGACTAAACGTGCAGCGTGCGCGGGCCCTCCCGACGGGAAACGAAAAAGCCCGGTTTTAAACCGGGCTCAACAAACACGCCTATTGACAATGGCTTTCTCATATTAAAGAGCTCTTGCACGGCACCAGCCGGCACCACACGCTCGATGCGCTCGCGCATTATGCCTTCGCGACCGTTAATGACCTGGATCACATACCACACGAGCACCACCTCCTTGCTGTCTTACGTGTGGCTCACGGGGCTTGGGTATGGCTTCGCCAGGGCGCTTGTGCGCGAAGGCGCTCCATATTCAAACCCTGAGCCCAGTCAGACAAGCACGTGGCTCTGCCCCACCGTGAACGGTATGTATAAAAGCAGCGCTGATGTCACAGGCACGTATCGCAAAAATGCCTATAACCTCAGCTGGCTGCGTGCGAACCGGTCGAGTGATTTCAAAACTGGACCGCACGCAAACAGCTGAAGGACTGCTGTGATTTGCTGTAGCAACTTATTGCACTGGCTATAGCGAAGAAAAATAGCCGTAAAATGTGCAAAATCGCGCATGGCAATCAATATTGGAGCTCGTGGTTTTTCTAACACCGCCGTTACGGCCGGATACTGATCGACCCTGTGCTTTGTGACTTACAGGAGCCGTGAGCACAGTTGAACTCATGTAACGTTAGGTATCTTAGCACAAGCTGTTAGCGAAACTGATTTAGCTTGTGGTGGACAACATATCGTTCATTAAGCGTGCTTAAGAGGGTTGTTTTAGGATGTTGTTCACATTGACGCAGGTTAATGGGATGCTAACGGTGATTAGGCGCGTTCCTGAAGCCCATATGGAACGGCGATCTACACTGATAATCGCGTTTGGCTAACAAACTATGTACAGACATGGGAAATAAATTGTGCAACTTTTTGTTGGTGTGGATTGGGTTTGTGCCGCAAGGTGTTTTGGCATGAAAAAAGGCCTTCGGAATCCCGAAGGCCTTTGCATTCACGATGGTGGAGACGAGGGGGATCGAACCCCTGACCTCTTGACTGCCAGTCAAGCGCTCTCCCAGCTGAGCTACGCCCCCGTGACGAGGAGATACTATAGGGGAAGTTGGCGCGGGGTGCAAGGACTTTTTTAGGTCAGATTCTAAATGCCTATTGATATAGGTAAGCGATGGCCGTGCCGGTGTGGACTTGGATCGTGGCTGTTGACCTTACAACGTTGCTGATACCCGTGTCGGCCAACAAGCCCAGTGGGCTGTGATCTAGTTCCCACTCTAGACCGTGTTCGCTTACCTCGGTGTTAGGGGCTATGGCGATGATGGAAAAGGTTTTGCCAGTTGCATTCTCAATGGTCCAGGATTCACGTTCGTGCAGAATGCGGGCCATGGTCTCGTCCTCGGCAATCCAGACTGGGGCGTCGTCGTAGCCTGCGAGCAGGCCCAGTACGGAAAGCGCCATATCAGGGCGACCGCCGGTGGCGCAGGTCGCAACCACTTCGGCACCCGGCCAGCGACGGCGGATGGAATCGAGCGCCAACGCAAGATCGGTATAGTCCTTGTACGGGTTGTGGCGCTCAACTTCAAAGTCGGTGGCGGCATCGACCAGCGCACGACCCACATCGCTCACCGTGTCGGCATCCCCCACATAAACGTCGCAGCCCAGCCCGGCGCTCAGCAGCACGTCGAACCCGCGATCAACGGCCACAACGTGATCGCACTCCCCCGCAAGGCAACGCAGCAGCTTGGCACTCGCCACCACAGGCGAGCCGCAGACCACTAATACCTTGTCCGACACAGCCCTCGCCTACCCCTCAAACGCAAGCACGCGGGCCAAATTCAGCTCCACGTAGCTGTCGATAAAGATATCGCAGTTGGCGCGCACATCGTCGCGCTTCATGCGGCCGTGTGGGTCATAAATACCCACGCGCTTAAAGCCGGCGACTCCAGAGCTCTTAAGGCCAAAGACGGCGTCCTCAAACACCCATGCGCGTTCGAACTTATGCCCGTGGCGTTCCTCCAGACGGCGCAACGCAAGTTCATACACATCCGGGAACTGCTTGGAGCGTCCTGCCTCGCCCGTCGTGGTAACAAACTCCATGTACACGTCGAGCCCGGCACCAGCGAGCGCGGACTGCACCAGTTCGGCCGGCGTGGAAGTGGCAACGCACATGGCAATGCCCGCCGCCTTCGCCTGCTCCAAAAATGCCAGGAGCCCCTCGCGCGGCGGCACCTTGGAGTAGCCATCGATCAGGATGTCACTCAGCTCACGGTAGAGCTCCTCGCCATTCGCGCCAATGCCCCACGTGTCGTGGTAGGCCTGGCACTCGTCCTCCAGCGACAGGTGCTCAAATTGGGCAAAGTCATCCACGGTCACGTCTACACCGTGGCGGTGCAATAACTCGGGCTGGGCATAGGCCCAAACGGGTGTGCTGTTAACTAACGTGCCGTCGCAATCGAAAATAAAAGCAACCTTGGGAGCGGCGGTATGGGACATAAACGAACCTTTCGATATCAAATGGTAAACATCCTGCTAAAAACGTTTTACCAAACGTCAGCCAAACAATTTTGAAACCCAAGTTGGTAAAACTGTCAAGGGTTTTACCACGGCAATTCTGCCAGTGGTATAAACATGTCGCTTACCGATTAAACGCCCCCGCAAATCCGCTTTCGTCCATAAAACTAACGCACAGGTGTTATCGTAGTTTCTGCCGAAAGTTCCACCGAGCACGCGAGGTGGAACGAATCACAGAAACTTCGCCGTCCCTTCGATTCGTGCAGCCTTGGACCTTTCGCATCTAGTCACCAAGGCAACACGCTGCCGCGTCATGATGGGATCAAACGTGAGCGATACAAAGCTAAAGCCAACGGCTAAAAAGCCCGCAACCCGCAAACCGGCTCCGCACGCACCGGAGCTCTCCAAGGACGATGTCTACCTGTTTGGCATTGGAATGTGGGAGCGCAGCTGGGAAAAGATGGGAGCTCATCCCGACACGCAGAACCGTACGCGCGGCTGGCGCTTTTGCGTTTGGGCGCCCGACGTAAAGAGTGTCCATGTCATTGGCGAATTTAACGACTGGGATGAAGAAGCCAACCCGCTGGTGCCCGTGCATACGAGCGCTATTTGGGAAGGCTTTATTCCTGGCGCCGAGCAGGGCCAGCTCTATAAATATCTCATCGAGACCAACGAGGGCGAGAAGCTCTACAAAGCCGATCCGTATGCCTTTAAGGCCGAGTGCCCTCCGGGTACCGCCAGCGTGCTGTGGACCCTCGATGGCTACCAGTGGAACGACGCCACGTGGCTCAAGCGCCGCGCCGCCCACAACCACATGTCGCAGCCGCTCAACATCTACGAGGTGCATATTGGCTCGTGGAAGCGCCACGGCGACGCGCCGCAGGGCGAGCCCGACGAGTACGGTAACTACCCCGGCCCCATGGATCCCTTCCCCGCGCAGCGCGGCGAGTTCTACACCTACGACGACCTGTCGGTGGAGCTCGTGGACTACGTGCGCGACATGGGCTACACGCATATCGAGGTCATGCCGCTTATGGAGCATCCCTTCGATGGCTCCTGGGGTTATCAGACGACCGGCTATTATGCCGCCACGTCGCGCTACGGCAACCCGCAGCAGCTCATGCACTTTATAGATGCGTGCCACGAGGCAGGCATCGGCGTGATCATGGACTGGGTGCCCGGCGGTTTTTGCGCCGACTCCCACGGCCTTGCCACCTTTAACGGCCACATGCTGTTTGAGCACGAGATTCACCCCAACTGGGGCACGCACAAGTTTGATTTCGCTCGCGGCGAGGTCCGCTCCTTCCTGGTCTCCAACGTGCTGTATTGGCTCGAGAACTTCCACGTGGACGGTATTCGCATGGACGGCGTGTCCAGCATGCTGTACCTCAACTTTGGCATTGACGATCCGGGCCAAAAGAAGTTCAACAAATACGGTACCGAAGAGGACCTGGACGCCAGCGCGTTTATCCGCCAGGTCAACTGCGCCGTGGAGGCGCACTACCCCGACGTGATGATGATGGCCGAGGAGTCCACCGCGTGGCCGCTCGTGACCTACCCGCCGCAGGACGGCGGCCTGGGCTTCCACTACAAGTGGGACATGGGCTGGATGAACGACACCCTGCACTACATGCAGACCGATTTTCCGTGGCGCCCCGGCAACCACGGGTTGCTCACGTTCTCTATCATGTACGCCTTTACCGAGAACTTTATCTGCCCGCTGAGCCACGACGAGGTCGTGCACGGTAAGTGCTCGCTCATCGGCCGCATGCCGGGCGACTGGTGGCGCCAGTTTGCCGGTCTGCGCACGCTGGCCTTCTACCAGATGACGCACCCCGGAGCCAAGCTCAACTTTATGGGCAACGAGATCGGCCAGTTTATTGAGTGGCGCTACTACGAGTCCATTCAGTGGTTCCTGACCGAGCAGTACGAGACCCATGCGCACCATCAGGCGTTCATCAAGGCGCTCAACCACCTGTACACCGCCGAGCCCGCCCTGTACGAGCGTGGCTACACCGACGACGGCTTTACCTGGATCGACGCGGATAACTCTAAGCAGTCCATCGTGAGCTTTGTGCGCCAGGGCGAGGACGTCGACGACGACCTGGTGATCCTGATCAACTTTGACCCGGCGAGCTACGAGAGCTTCCGCGTGGGCGTGCCGCGCGAGGGTGACTGGGAGGTCATCTTCGATTCCGACCGTCCCGAGTTTGGTGGCAGCGGATACGCCGGTGAGGAGCCCTACACTTGCTCGAGCGAGCCCTATCCCTGGAACGGGCAGATGGACTCCATTGAGATGAAGGTGCCCGGCCTGGCAGGCGTGGTGCTTAAGCGCCGCGGTCCCAGCAGCTACAAGCCGCCCGTGGTCGAGGAGCCCAAGAAGGCCACGCGTAAGCGTACGTCCTCGGTGAAGCCCAAGGCCGCGGCTGCAAAGAAGGCTCCGGCCAAGGCGAAGGCTGCCAAGCCCGCTGCCAAGGCTTCGGCCAAATCCACCACGGCCAAAAAGGCAGCCACCAAAAAGGCTGCTCCCAAGGCCAAGGCAGCCGCTGTTAAGGCTTCTGCCAAGAAAGCGTAACAAAGGCGTTACCACTGTAATTACCCGTCCCACGGGGGCGTAGGATACATGTCATAACCGTTCCGGGAGAAACATCCCCGGGGGAAAGGAACGTATGAATAAGATCTTCGACAACAAGCAGGAGTTTACCGAGCTCTATCGCGATGCCGTCATGAGCATCAGCGGCAAGAGCGTCGAAGCCGCCAGCGACCTCGACCGCTTTAACGCCTTGGCCAAGCTCGTGGCCGAGAAGGCCCGCACCGTTGCCACCAAGAGCGACGCCCGCGCCACCGCCGAGGGCAAGAAGCGCGTGTACTACTTCTCGATTGAGTTTTTGATCGGCCGCCTGCTCGACAACTACCTGCTCAACTTTGGCGTGCGAGACATGGTCGCCGAGGCGCTCGACGACATGGGCTTTGACCTGTCCGTCATCGAGAACCAGGAGCCCGATCCGGCGCTGGGCAACGGTGGCCTGGGCCGTCTGGCCGCATGCTTCCTGGATTCCATGGCAGCCGAGGGCATTGCCGGCTACGGCAACGGCATGCGCTACCGCTACGGCCTGTTTAAGCAGGAGATCGTTAACGGCAGCCAGGTCGAGGCCACTGACGAGTGGCTCACCCACGGCTATCCCTGGGAGGTCCGTCGTCAGGACAAGGCCGTGACCATCAAGTTTGGTGGCCGTGTTGAGGGCTTTGAGGAGAACGGCCGCACGTTCTACCGCACGGTGGACACGCAGGATATCCTGGCTGTCCCCTACGACATCCCCGTGGTGGGCTATGCCGGCGAGACCGTCAACAAGCTGCGCGTCTGGGCTGCCGAGCCGGTCGAGGAGCACTTTGACCTTGAGGCCTTCAACCGCGGCGACTATGCCCAGGCCGATGCCGAGCGCGCCGAGGCCGAGGCCATCAGCGCCATCCTCTACCCCAACGACGCCGGCGAGCACGGCCGTCTGTTGCGCCTGAAGCAGGAGTACCTGTTTGTTTCGGCCGGCATCTACAGCCTGCTCGACACCTTTGAGAAGGAGCACGGCGAGAACTGGGAGCTGCTTCCGCAGTTTGTGGCAATCCATACTAACGACACGCACCCCGCCATGTGCGGCCCCGAGCTCATGCGTATCCTCATCGACGAGAAGAAGCTCGAGTGGGACGACGCCTGGAACATCGTGACGCAGGTTGTGAGCTACACCAACCACACCATCCTGCCCGAGGCTCTGGAGAAATGGCCCATCGGCACGTTCTCCAAGCTCCTCCCCCGCGTGTACCAGATCATCGACGAGATCAGCCGTCGTTGGCACGAGTCGTTCGACACCACTCAGGAGGGCTGGCAGGAGCGTCTGCGCCAGACCGCCATCCTGTGGGACGGCGAGATTCGCATGGCCAACCTGTCCGTGATCTGCAGCCACAGCGTCAACGGCGTGGCCAAGATCCACTCCGACATCATCAAGAACATCGTGCTCAAGGACTTCTATGCCCTGACGCCCGAGAAGTTCAACAACAAGACCAACGGCATCTCGCACCGTCGCTTCTTTGCCGAGGCCAACCCCACCTATGCCAGGCTCGTGACCGAGGCCATTGGCGACGGCTGGCTTAAGGACGCCTTTGAGCTGGAGAAGCTCAAGGAGTTTAAGGACGATACCGAGTTCCTGAAGGCCGTGGGTGCCTCCAAGCGCGCCAACAAGGAGCGCCTTGCCGCCTACGTTAAGGCCGAGACTGGTCTGGTCATTGACCCCAACACCGTCTTCGATGTTCAGGTGAAGCGCTTCCATGCCTACAAGCGCCAGCTCATGAACATCATGAAGGTGATGGACATCTACAACCGTCGCATCGCCGATCCCAACTTCCACGTGACGCCGACGACCTTCATCTTTAGCGGCAAGGCTGCCTCGAGCTACACCTTTGCCAAAGAGACCATCCGCCTCATTAACTCCGTGGCCGACGTCATCAACAACGACGCACGCGTGAACGAGGTTATGAAGGTCTGCTTTATCCCCAACTTCCGCGTAAGCAACGCCCAGCTCATCTACCCCGCCGCCGAGATCTCGGAGCAGATCTCCACGGCCGGCAAGGAGGCCTCGGGCACGTCCAACATGAAGCTCATGATGAACGGCGCCATTACGCTGGGCACCCTCGACGGCGCCAACATCGAGATCGCCGATCTGGCCGGCCGCGAGAACGAGGCCATCTTTGGCCTGACCGCTCCCGAGGTCGAGCAGCTCTGGGCATCCAACAGCTACTTTGCGTGGGATACCCTCAACGGCGACCGCGAGCGTCTGGGCCGCGTGATGGACGAGCTCAAGGACAACACCTTTGCGGGTCTTTCGGGCAACTTCGAGAGCATCTACAACGAGCTCATGAACAACAATGACCCCGACCTGGTCATGGCCGATTTCCGCAGCTACGTGGATGCGTGGGAGAAGCTCACCGGCAGCTATGGCGACCAGGAGACCTGGAACCGCAAGGCCCTGCTCAACACCGCCTCCTCGGGCTGGTTCTCGAGCGACCGCACCATTCGCGAGTACCGCGACGAGATCTGGCACGCGTAAAGCGCGCGAGCTCCCCTATGCCAGCACGGCATTACTCGACGGGCGTGACGTTGCGCCGCGCCCGTCGCTAATGGGTTTAGGAACATCGATGACAGAAGGAGAAATCGATGAGTAAGAAAGAATGCATCGCGATGCTCCTCGCAGGAGGACAGGGCAGCCGATTGGGGGCACTCACCCAAAAGATCGCCAAGCCGGCGGTTAGCTTTGGTGGCAAGTTCCGCATTATCGACTTCTCGCTCTCCAACTGCTCCAACTCGGGCATCGACACGGTGGGCGTTCTGACGCAGTATCGCCCCTATCTGCTGCATGCCTACGTGGGCTCCGGCGAGGCGTGGGATCTGGACAGCCGCGACGGCGGCGTGTCAATCCTGCCGCCGTACGAGACGCAGACCGGCGGCGCCTGGTATGCGGGCACGGCCGACGCCATCACGCAGAACCTGGACTACATCAAAGCCAACGATCCCAAGTACGTCCTGATTCTTTCGGGCGATCACCTGTATCGCATGGACTACCGCAAGATGCTCAAGACGCACATTGAGAACAACGCCGACCTCACGGTGAGCGTTATGCCCGTGCCGTGGGAGGAGGCCAGCCGCTTTGGCATCCTGACCACCGACCCCGAGGACGGCCGCATCACCAAGTTCACCGAGAAGCCCGATAAGCCCGATTCGAACCTTGCGTCCATGGGCATCTACATCTTCTCGGCCGACGTGCTGATCGAGGCGCTCGAGGAGGACGCTCTGGACCAGCGCTCGAGCCACGACTTTGGCAAGGACATCATCCCCAAGCTGCTTGGCGAGGGCAAGCGCCTGTACAGCTACGAGTTCCACGGCTTTTGGAAGGACGTCGGCACCATCGCCAGCTTCCATGAGACCTCGATGGACCTGCTGGGCAACAACCCCGAGTTCGATCTGTTTGACAAGCACTTCCCCATCATGTCCAACATCACAACGCGTCCGCCGCACTACATTGGCCCGGACGGCCGCCTGGACGACTGCCTGGTCTCCAACGGCTGCAAGATCTACGGCACCGCTCGCCACTCGATCCTTTCGACCGATGTCATCATCGAGGAGCGCGCCGTGGTCGAGGACTCCGTGCTGCTGCCGGGTGCGCACGTTAAGAGCGGCGCGCACATCTGCCGCGCTATTTTGGGCGAGAACTCCACGGTCGAAGAGGGCGTGAAGCTCGGCTCTGTCGATACCACCAAGGATACGGCCGTCGTTGGAAATGACGTCGTTATCGGGAAGGGGGAATGATCCGATGATCAATCGCAAGGCCATCGGTTATATCACCGCTAACTACTCTTCGACCTACGGCAGCGTGCTGCTCAAGGACCGCCCCATCGCGTCCGTCCCGTTTTTGGGCCGCTACCGTCTGATCGACTTCCCGCTGTCCAACATGATGAATGCCGGCATTAAGACCGTCGGCGTCGTCATGCCGGGCAACTACCGCTCGCTGATCGACCATGTGGGCTCGGGCAAGGACTGGGGCCTGGACCGCAAGAAGGGCGGCCTGTTCATGGTGCCCGGCAACGCGTATGGCACCACCAAGGGCGGCATGCGCTTCCTGCTGCGCGACATCATCTCCAACAAGACGCTGTTCCAGCGCTCGGACAAGCCCTATGTTGTGATGATGGGCACCAACATCATCTTTAACATGGACCTCAACACCATCATCGAGGCGCACGAGAACTCCGGTGCCCAGATGACCGTGGTGTACTGCAAGGCCACGCGCAACGTAGATGACGAGACCAAGCTGCAGATCAACGAGAACGGCCGTCTGACGGGCGTCAGCGCCGGCGTCGTGTATGGCGACAACGCGTCTATGGACTGCTGCATCGTCAACCGCGAGACGCTGCTCGAGATCATCGACCACTACCAGGCCGCCGACTATCTGGACCTGCTCGAGGCACTACAGGGCGACTTTGGCAACATCGACGTGTGCAGCTACGAGTACAAGGGCGAGGTCGTGGGCGTGTTTAGCGAGAAGTCGCTGTATCGTCGCAGCATGGACCTGCTCGACCAGACCGTGGCCGACCATCTCTTTGACCCCGAGCGCCCGATTCTGACCAAGGCTCACGACGTGCCGCCTTCGCGCTATGCGACCGGCAGCCACGCCTGCAACTCGATCATCTCGGCCGGCTGCATCATCAAGGGCACCGTGCGCAACTCGATCCTGTCGCGCGGCGTTGTGGTTGAGGAAGGCGCCTCGGTGACCAATTCGATCATCAACCAGAGCTGCGTCATCAAGAGCGGCGCCCGCGTTGAGAATGCAATCCTGGACAAGAACAACGTGGTTCCCACCAACACCGAGCTTCGCGGCACGCCCGAGAACATCCTGGTGCTGGGAAAGGCCCCGTTAACTTCTGATATCACCAACGCGAGCTAGCTTTGGCACCGCAACATCGCTCGTAACACGTAGAATAGCCGCCCGGTTTGCGCCAGGCGGCTATTCTCGAATTGCAACAGGGAGACAATATGGCTGATTCCAGCAAAAAGATGCAGATCGTGTTTGCCTCGGCCGAGTGCGCACCGTTTGTGAAGACCGGTGGCCTGGGCGACGTGGCGGGCTCGCTGCCTGCGGCGCTTGTGCGCGCCGGCGCCGAAGTAATCGTGATGGTGCCCAAGTACGCCACCATCAAGGACGAGTACAAGTCGCAGATGGAGCACTTCTCCGACTTTTACGTGAGCCTGGGCTGGCGCAATGAGTACTGCGGACTCGAGAAGCTCGAGCACGACGGCGTCACCTATATGTTCATCGACAACGAGCGCTACTTCGCGCGCGACTATCCGTACGGCTTCTTTGACGACGGCGAGCGCTTTGCGTTCTTCTCCAAGGCCATCACCGAGAGCCTGCAGCACCTGCCCGCCGGCTTTGAGTGCGACATCCTGCACTGCAACGACTGGCAGACGGCGCTGGCGCCCGTGTTTTTGCGCGAGTTCTACCAGGGCCTATCGCTGTATGACCGCGTCAAGACCGTGTTCTCGATCCACAACGTGGCGTTCCAGGGCCAGTTTAGCGACACCGTGATGGAGGACATCCTTGGTGTGGCGCACATTCCGGCGGCCGCCTCGCAGCTGCGTTGCGACGCCTGCAGCATCAACTACATGCTGGGCGCCCTGCGCTATGCCGACGCCATCACCACGGTGAGCCCCACCTATGCCAACGAGATCCAGACGCCCGAGTTTGGCGAGGGCCTGGACGGCGTACTGCGCGAGCGTTCCTACGCGCTGCAGGGCATTTTGAACGGCATTGACGTTGCGGGCTTTGACCCGGCAACAGACAAGCGCATTGCCGCCAACTACACCGTGGAGGACCGTTCCGGCAAGGCCGTGTGCAAGGCCAAGCTGCAGGAGGAACTGGGCCTCGAGGTTCGCGACGACCGTCCGCTCATGGTGATGGTCACGCGCCTGACGCGCCAGAAAGGCATGGATCTGGTCATGTACGCGCTCGACCGCATCCTGTCCGGCGGCGTGCAGGTGGCGGTGCTGGGCACCGGCGACCGCGACTACGAGGACGGCCTGCGCTACTTCCAGGACAAGTACCCCGGCACCATGGCCGCACGCATCGAGTTCGATCCGGCGCTGTCGCAGCGCATGTATGCCGCCGCCGACATGTTCCTGATGCCTTCGAAGTTTGAGCCCTGCGGCCTGTCGCAGATCATCGCCATGCGCTACGGCACGCTGCCGATTGTTCGCGAGACCGGTGGCCTGAAGGACACCGTGCAGCCGTACAACGAGTTTACCGGCGAGGGCACGGGCTTCTCGTTTAGCAACTTTAACGGCGACGAGATGGGCGATGCGGTATTCCGCGCGGCGCGTCTGTTCTGGGATAACCGCGACGCCTGGAACCAGCTGGTCACGCAGGCCATGAGCCAGGACTTTAGCTGGACGCGCTCGGCCGATAAATATCTGGACCTGTACTTCTTTATGCACCCGGAGATTGAGAGGCCGGCGGCGGTTGTCGACGAGCCTAAAGCTGTTGCTGAGCCGGAGTCCAAGGCCGAGGAGAAGCCGGTTGAAGCTGAGCCCGCAAAGGCCGAGCCTGAGGTGAAGGCTGAGGTTGCTCCTGAGGCAAAGGCCGAGGTCAAGCCCGCTGCAAAGCCCGCAGCTAAGAAGACCACGACCCGCAAGACGACCACTAAGAAGGTTACGACGACCAAGTCTGCCGCGACTAAAACAACGGCTGCCAAGGCAACGACCACGCGCAAGCGCACGACCGCCGCTGCCAAGAAGGCCGCCGAAGCCGAGGCTGCTCCCGAGGTAAAGGCCGAGGTCGCTAAGGCCAAGCCGGCCACCAAGGCTCCGGCAAAGACTGCTGCCAAGAAGACAACGGCAGCCAAGAAGACCACGGCAACGAAGTTGACGACCACGAAGGCCGCCACGACCAAGTCAGCCGCAAAGCCGGCAGCCAAGGTCGAGGAGACGCCTGCAGAGTCCAAGGCGGAGGTAACCGTCGAGACCAAGCCCGCCGCCAAGACCACCACGCGAAAGCGCACGACGACGGCCAAGAAGACCACGGCAAAGACCACGACTCCCAAGGCAGAGACTAAGCCAGCTGCTGCCAAAGAGGAGCCCAAGGCCGAGGTAAAGACTAAGCCGGCGCCGAAGGCCGCTGAGGTCAAGGCCGCACCGAAGGCAGAGACTAAGCCCGAGCCTGCCAAGGAGACCCCGGTCTCCCCCGCCGCTCCGGCAGAGAAAAAGGCCCCGTCCAAGAAGACGTCCGTCCGCAAGGCAACGGCCACCCGCAAGCGCCGCTAGCCCACAGACGATCCAAAACCTAATCAAACCCTATGCAAGGGGCGCTCCAACCGGGCGCCCCTTCTCTGTAGGTAGTTGGTAAAACGATTTTCTAGGACAACCGTTCGCCGATGGTAAACGGATGTTGTTTATACAGCCTGTGTACAACAGATATACTTACATCCTGTGCGTAAAGCCCATGGCCCGCAGGCCGTGATTCTATTGAACTGGACCGTATTATGAGATTGATTCACAACAGCCGTCTGCCGCAGTTTCGTACTCCGTTTGGCGCTGTGACCACTGGAACTTCCGTTTCGCTATCGGTGATTTTGGAGGATGCCGACCCCAACCAGGCAACGCTTACCCTGCGTACCTGGGTCGATGAAATCGGTGAGTCTCTGTATCCCATGACGCACGAGGGCGACGGCATATTTACCGTAGAGCTTGAGTGCACCGAGCCCTGTCTTATTTGGTACAGCTTTATCTGCAACATCGAGGGCCAGCCCGAGGTCCGCTTGGGTGCACCGCAGGGTCGCACCGGTGGCGAGGGTGTGACCTACGATTACGCCGAGGTCCCGTCGTTCCAGATTACCGTCTACAAGCATCGCGAGAACCGTCCCACCTGGTACGAGCGGGGCATGGTCTACCAGATCTTCCCCGACCGCTATGCCCGCGACGAAAACTGGCGCGAGCGAACGCTGGCCGAAGTTGAAAAACCGCGCAACGGAATCCAGCGCCGCATGGTCGAGGACTGGAACGAACCGCCCGAATACGAGCGTGCCGAAGACGGCTCCATCAAGACCTGGGATTTTTACGGCGGCTCGCTCAAGGGTATCCAGAATGACCTGCCTCGCATCGCCGAACTGGGCTTTACAGCCATCTACCTCAACCCCATTTTTGAAGCCGCGAGCAACCACCGCTACGACACCGCCGATTACACCAAGATCGATCCGATTCTGGGCACCGAGCAGGACTTTACTGAGCTGTGCGAGGCGGCCGAGAAGCTGGGCATTTCCATCATTCTGGACGGTGTGTTCAACCACACGGGCGACGATTCGATCTACTTTAACCGCTACGGCAACTATCCCGGTGTCGGCGCGTGGCAGAGCGAGGACTCTCCGTGGCGTGATGCGTTTTATTTCCACGAGGACGGCTCGTACGACTGCTGGTGGGGCGTGGGCAATATGCCCGCCATCAATGAGAGCTCCGAGTTGGTACGCGAGCGGATTCTGGGCAAGGACGGTATCATCCGCAAATGGCTGCGCGCCGGTGCCCATGGCTGGCGCCTCGATGTGGCCGACGAGCTTTCCGATGACTTCCTGACCGAGATCAAAAAGGCCGTGCTCGCCGAGAAGCCCGACGCGCTGCTGCTCGGCGAGGTCTGGGAAGATGCCTCCAACAAGATCAGCTACGGCCATCTGCGTCGCTATCTACAAGGCTCCGAGCTCGACTCGGCCATGGATTACCCCTTCCGCGACATGGTCATCGGCTTTTTGATGGGCTACAAAAACGCCTACCAAGCAGCCGAGGATATCGAGACCCTGCGCGAGAACTACCCGCGCGAGGCATTATCCTGCGCGCTCAATCTGCTGTCGAGCCACGACCGCCCGCGCATTATCTCGGTGCTCGGCGGTGGCCCCGACGAGTCGCAGCTGCCCGAGAGTGAGCGCAGCAAATGGCGCCTGGACGAGAACTCCATGGGCCTGGCCAAGAGCCGCTTTTGGCTGGCGACGCTCATGCAGATGACGTTCCCGGGCGTTCCCTCAATCTATTACGGTGACGAGTACGGCTTGGAGGGACTCACCGATCCGGGTAATCGCCGCACCTTGCCGACCAAGGAAGACCTGCACGACTTCGATACGTTCGCAATCGTCAAGAACGCATCTGCTGTGCGCCGCGCGCTGCCGTTTATGATCGACGGTGAAATCAAGGCCTTTGCGCTCAATGACGAGGTGCTGGCCTACAACCGTACCGGTAAAGACGGCGAGTCCGCGACCGTCATCATCAACCGCAGCCTGCGCAACTCGCATCGTGTGACGATTCCGGCGCTCGACGAATGTGCAAGTGACGTGATCAGCGGTCATGAGTGTGAGATCCATAACGGTACGGTCACGCTCGATCTGTATCCGCTGGGCTCGTCGATCATCTATCACCATGCCGAGCAGCGCCTGCAGGAGCCGCTCGATCACGGTGCGGGTGTTGTGTGCCATATCACATCGGTGCCGACCGACGACGGCAAGCCCGGTACGATCGGCGCGCCCACGCGTCGTTTTATCGACCATCTGGCCGCCATGGGCATGCGCTACTGGCAGGTTCTCCCCGTCAACCCCACGGACTTCTTCCGCTCCCCTTACGCCGGTCCTTCGGCCTTTGCAGGCAATATCGACCTGCTGCCCGAAAGCCACGAGGAGCTGGCAGCCGACTTTGAGACCTGGAAGGCCCGCGGAGGCGAGGATGCCGATCCGCTGTACACCGCGTTTAAACATCGCAATGCCGATTGGCTCGAGAAGTACTGCGTCTACATGGCCGTCAAAAAGTACTTTGAGGGCGAGTCTCGCCACAATTGGCCGGCAGATGTCGCTCGCTACAACGAGCATCTAATCGACGACAAGCGCTTCCACAACGAGGCCGAGCTTCAGGCGTACATGCAGTACCGCTTTGACCTCGCTTGGTGTGAGCTCATGAACTATGCGCACAAGAAGGGCATCGAGGTCATCGGCGATATTCCTATGTACGTGTCCGACGATTCGGCAGACGCGTGGAGCGAACCCGAGAACTTCTGGCTGTCCGATACCGGCAAGGCGATTGAGATTTCCGGCGCGCCGCCCGACAACTTTGCGCCCGAGGGCCAGATGTGGGGCAACCCGACGTTCCGCTGGGACCACATGAAGCAGAACGGCTATAGTTGGTGGATGGATCGCCTGCGCCGCGCGTTCTCGCTCTACGACCGCGTGCGTCTGGATCACTTCCTGGGATTCCACAGCTATTACAGCATTCCCGCGGGCAAGGCATGCGCCGACGGCCGCTGGCTGGCGGGCCCGGGCAAGGACCTGTTCCAGACCGCCTATGACGAACTGGGTCCGCTCAACTTTATCGCTGAGGACTTGGGCTATCTGACGCCCGGTGTTCGTGCCATGGCATCGACCTGCGGTTTCCCCGGCATGGACGTGCTGGAGTTTAGCGACTACGACGTTCGTTGCGGTGTGCATCCCACGCCCGGCAAGATTCTGTACACCTCGACGCACGATACGTCGACGCTGGCCGGTTGGTGCACCCGTACCTTTGCGGGCGGCGATGAACCGAGCGGTGTTGAGGTGGCGGCCAAGCTGATGAGCGACGCGCTGGCAAGCGACGCTCCCCTGGTGATGATGCCACTGCAGGATGTCCTGGGGCTTGGCGACGACGCGCGCATGAACGTTCCGGGCGTGGCCACGGGCAACTGGACCTGGCAGGCTGACGAGGCGGACATTGCAGCCGCCGAGAACAAAACCGCACAGCTCCTGCGCAACAACCATAGATTCTGGGGTGAAGCGTGATAAAACCCCCGATATAGGGTACAGTTACAGACGTTTGAATTTATGCGGGCAGAGTAATCTGCCCGCTTTGTGCTGAAAAGGAAGTATTATGGCGCGCTACGATTACAAGTGCTCGAGCTGCGGCAACGTGTTTGAGGTTGAGCATCCCATGTCCGAGACTCCCGAGGTCGTGTGCCCCAGCTGCGGTGCCCCGGCGGCCAAGACGTTCTCGGCCAGCGGCATTAAATTTGAGGGCAGCGGTTTCTACAACACCGATCAACGAAGCGGCGGCTCCAGTACCAACGCCACCAGTGGCTGCTGCGCCAACTGCCCGCATAGCCACTAGGAACCAAGCAGCCCCGCGACCAAAACCGATCGCGGGGCTATTTCTTTGCTCTATGGGTAGTTAATTAAGCTACCCAGGTTTCCTTGTGAGTTGCGGTGAAATAAGGACTGTTTGGCGGGCAGAAGCGGCTTTTCATTCCCTATTTCACCGCAACTTAGTCGTTACTTGTGGACCAGTCTGGCGCAGAAGTGGCCGTCGTAGGAGTCGGCGTTTACCGGCACGCTTTGGAAGAGGCCTCGATCGTTCTGGCGTACGGATACGAGCTTCTTGGCCTGATCGAACTCGGGGAGTTGCAGAATCTGTGCCTCGGAAAGCGGTGCCACGCTAAAGCCGGCACCCTCGGGAGAAGCAAGGAACGCGTCCACCACCTGCGTGTTCTCCTCGTCGAAGACGGAGCACGTCGCATAGATGAGCTCGCCGCCGGCAGCCACGCGCGCGGCGGCTTCCTTGAGCATCGACAGCTGCAGTTTGGGCAGCTCAACCGTCACATCCTTTTCGGTCAGACGCCACGGAATCTCGGGGTGACGACGCATGGTTCCGGTGCCCGAGCACGGCGCATCGATAAAGACCGTGTCGAATTTAACCGGCTCGCCAAGCATGGCATCAAACGATGTGAGCACCTCATCAAGCTCGCAGGCATCGCCCGAAACCGTACGAACGCCCTGAATACCCGCCTTGTGAAGGCGCGCGAGATTTAGGTCGCACTTACGGTCATGAAGATCAAGTGCCGTATGCAGACGCTCATAGCCGGCGCGCTTGGCCTGGCACATCATCACATAGGTCTTGGTACCGCGACCGGCGCCAATCTCAAGGCAGCTTCCAGGGCGCGTGGCAGCTGTGGCGATGAGCTGAGCGTTAAGGTCCGAGGCCACCGCGGCAGCACGCTCAAACACACCCGAAGCAACGGTAACCTGGGCATCAACCGGAGCATGGCAGCCCGGGAAGACAGGCGCGACGAGCTGCGAGATATACGGATCGGGCTTAGTCGCAAAGGCGTTCTCATGCAGGGCCAGCGGCGCGGGGGCCAGATTGCCGGCAAAGTTAAGCGCACCCTCGGGCGTGTCAAACGACGCCATAATACGAGCGCACAGCCAACGCGGCAGACCCATCAGGCGCGACAGACGAATCAAGCGTCGCTCAGACTCGTCTACATCGGACGCCGTGGCAAAGTCCTCAACGTTGTCCGCGACCTTATGCAGCACGGCATTGGCCAAACCGGCGGCAGACTTAGCTCCGCTGCGCACCAGCTCAACGCCCTGACTCACCGCAACGCGGCCAGGCGTATGCAGATAGAGCATCTCGAAGGCTGAGATACGAAGTGCCATGCGAACACGCGGCGCAACCTTTTTAGGCTTATCGAGAAACTGATCGAGCAGCTCGTCCAAAATACCCTGCGTAGCGGCCACACCCAGCGCCAAGCGGGCGGCAAAAGCGGAATCGCGCTGGTCAATAGCCTTGGCCGATGCGCGAGTGGACAGCACGTCACGCGCATACATGCCGCGGCGATCGGCCTCCATTAGCACATCGAGCGCAAGTTTGCGCGCGGGAGACAGCTTGCTCATGACAAAACACCCCAGATAAGATCGGCGCCTTGCAGCCCAGCAGCCCAAGCAGAAGCGGCCATGGCACGCTTGCCATCGGGCTTAACCTCGAGCAACTCAACCGGGCCATCGGAAAGACCAAGGTAGACGCGCTTGGCTTGAACGGCAACAGCGCCTTCGCCAAGCGACACATCAGCCGGCTCAGCATCGAGCACGCGAACCGACTTGCCGGCAATCACACAACGAGCGGGAGCGGTGTCGGACGAGGCAAGCACATGACGCACACAATCAAGTGCCGCCATCTGAGGGTCAAGACGCATCTCCTGCTTAGAAATCTTGGCAGCATGGGTAACAAGCGACTCATCCTGTTCAATCCACACGGCGGTGCCATCGGCAAGCGAAGGAAGCGTATCGGCAAGCAGTTTGCCGCCCAGCTCGCCAAGCTCCATAGTCAGCGCCTCGGCATGCTTACCGGCAACCGACGTGGAAGCCTGAGCACAATAAGCACCAGTATCCACGCCATGCCCGATACGCATGATAGAAACGCCAGCAAGCTCGTCACCAGCAAGAATCGCACGCTGAATAGGAGCGGCGCCACGCCAACGAGGCAGCAAGGAAGCATGAACATTCACAATGCCGAGCGGTGCCATATGCAGCACGTCATCAGGCAAAATGCAGCCGTAAGCAGCCACACAGAAAATGTCAGCCTGGGCAGCCTGGAGCGCCTCAACAACCTCAGGCGTCATACGATTAGCCTCAACAACCGGCAAACCAAGTTCGAGCGCCTTGGCCTTAACAGGAGAAGGCTCGAGCTTCTTACCACGCCCGCGAACAGCATCCGGACGAGTAACAACAAGCGCAATCTCATTCCCAGCCTCGACGAGCGAAGTCAACGAAGGCACAGCAAAATCAGGCGTACCCATAAACACAATACGCATAAAGAACGTCTCCCCTCAACCAAAGCCGAGACGGCTACAAATAACAGCGGAAAGCCAAGTCACCAGCCCATCCGCAATAACAATTCAACAAGAACAAATATACCCAAAACCAAAGAAAGAGCCGCAATAAAAGCAGCTCTTTCAGCAAAGCACCTATCAGCAAAGACGCCCTTCCCTGGCCCGACGGCACCCGGGCAAACCGGGCCAGAACAACGCAGTCCCCGGTGCTGAGCGCCCACATATCGTCCCGCGCGCAGTTTCGCAGCAAAGCGAGAATGTTTGAGCACGGGATGATATGTGGGCGCTCAGCACCGGGGACGGTGGGACCTACTCCGTCTCGCCCGGTCGAGCGCCGCGGGCCAGGGCGTCCTGGTACTCCTTGACTGCCTTGAGCCTCTGCATGGGCTTCAGTCGCTCGAACATGGTATTGCCGTGCAGGTGATCGATCTCGTGCTGCAAGCACACGCAGAACAGATCACCCGTGGCCTCATAGCGAATAAGGTTGGCATCCAAGTCATACGCCTCGACGACGACATGGTCGGGACGCTCAATCTCGCAGCTAATGCCAGGGATGGAAAGGCAGCCCTCGCTAAAGGGCACCAGATGGTCACTCTGCTCAACAATGACGGGATTAATAAGCACGTACGGATCATAGTCATTCTTGTCGCTGTAGTCGCAGTCGATGGTGACGAGCTGAATAAGCTCGCCGATCTGCGGGGCAGCCAGGCCGCAGCCGCCGTTCTCGAACATCATCTTCTTCATCTTCTCGGCAAGTGCCTCGATCGCCGGGGTGATCTCCTCGATGACGGCGCACTCCTGGCGCAGACGAGGGTCAGGCGACAGTACGATTCCGTTGGCTTCCATGGCCATCCTTTCGGGTTGTTACATCAAATCATAGGCGTCGACGTCAACGCTCACGCTCACGCCGCGCACGGAGCCCACCTCTTTGAGGCAGGCGTCGATATCATCAGAGACATGGTACCCCACGGGCGACTTCACAAGCAGATGGAAGCGGTAACGGTCCTTGGCTCTCTCGATTACACACGAAGCCGGGCCCAGCACCTGCGGCACGGCACTCCCCGCCCGCAAAAAGTCGGGCGCGGCGGCATGCCAGCGGCGCTTAAGAAGCTTTGCGATACGTCCGATGTAGTTCTGCGCGTCGTCTCGGTTCGCCGACCACACCAAGATGTTGACCAGGCGAACAAACGGCGGGTACAGCGCGTCGCGGCGCTGATCCAGGTCGTAGTCGGTAAAGATCGAACGATCGTGCTCAGCGACGGCGCGAATGACCGGATCCTCGGGCAGGTAGGTCTGGATGATAACCTCGCCGGGGCGATCGCCGCGGCCGGCACGGCCTGCAACCTGCTCCAGCAGATCGTAGGCGCGCTCCCCCGCTCTAAAATCGGGCAGCTTTAGCGCAAAGTCGGCATTGACCACGCCCACCAGCGTGACCTCGGGAAAGTCAAGGCCCTTTGCAATCATCTGGGTGCCCAGCAGCACCGCGCAATCGGCGGCATCGAACTGCTCGAGCAGCTTTTTGTGCGCGTCCTTGCCGCGCGTGGAATCGGCATCCATGCGAATGATGGCGACGTCGTCGGGCAGCATCTGGTGCAGTGCGTCCTCGATCTGCTGAGTGCCCAGGCCCATTTTTGCCAGGTAGCGACTGCCACATTTGGGGCAACGGCTCGTGGCCGCCGGATAGGGCTGCACGCGCCAAGACGAACCGCATGTGTGGCACTGCAGTGTATGGGTGCGCTCGTGATACGTAAGCGCGGTGGAGCAGTGGTTGCAGGTGGGGACGCAGCCGCACTCGCGGCACATCAGGAACGGCGCAAAGCCACGGCGGTTATGCAGCAGCACGGCCTTCTCGCGGCGCTCGACCACACGCTCAAGGCCTTCTATCTGTCTCTTATACACATCTGACGCTGCCGACGATACTCCTTGTGTA
>CABRID010000030.1 GCA_902470895.1 uncultured Collinsella sp. | reverse complement strand
AGATCAGCCTCGGTCTCGTGGGCTCGGAGATGTGTATAAGAGACAGCCAAAAAGGGCGCCGACCATTGCGATCGACGCCCTTTCTTATTGGCGGTTATAAACCTCAGCGCTTATTTGTTGACCTGACCGGCGCGGACGGCGGCCTTCTTGCGGTCGGTGGCATTGAGCAGACGCTTGCGCAGGCGGATGTTCTTGGGAGTAATCTCGACCAGCTCGTCGTCGGCGATGTACTCCAGCGCCTCCTCCAGCGAGAAGGTGCGGGGCGGCACCAGCTGGACGGAGATATCGGAGGTCGAGGAACGCTGGTTGCCCAGGTTCTTGGTACGGGCGATGTTGACGACCATGTCGCCAGCCTTGCTGCGCTCGCCCACGATCATGCCCTCGTAGCACTCGGTGCCCGGCTCAACAAAAAGCTGGCCGCGCTCCTGCAGCGTACCCAGAGCATAGGCAACGGCCTTCTCGGTGGTCATGGAGATCATTGCGCCGTTCTGACGGTTACCGATCTCGCCGGCGTAGGTACCGTACTCCAGGAAGGTGTGGTAGAACACGCCCTCGCCGTGGGTGACGTTCATGATGCGATTCTTAAGGCCCATGATGCCGCGGGTCGGGATCTTAAACTCGAGGTGCGTCACGATGCCCGAGGTGTCCATGCTCGTCATGATGCCGCCGGAGGTACCGAAGACCTCAACGACCTTGCCCGAGTACTCGTCCGGGCACTCGACGACGGCCTGCTCGACAGGCTCCATCTTGTTGCCGTTCTCGTCCTTCTTAAACAGAACGCGGGGACGGCCGACCTGGAACTCAAAGCCCTCGCGGCGCATGGACTCCATCAGGACGGACAGGTGCAGAATACCGCGGCCCGAAACCTCGACGCCACTCTTGTCCTCGAGTTCCTCGATCTTCATGGTCACGTTGTTCTCAGCCTCGTTGAACAGGCGCTCCTTGAGCTGACGGGCGCCCACGATGTCGCCGTCGCGACCGACGAGCGGGGAGGTCGAAGCCTCAAAGACGATGGACAGGGTCGGCGGGTCGATCTCAATGGGCTCGAGCTCGACGGGGTTCTCGGGGTCGGTGTAGACATCGCCGATATCGGTGCGGTCAATGCCCACGACGGCAGCGATGTCGCCGGCGCCGACTTCCTGGCACTCGGTACGGCCCAGATAGTCGAAGGTAAAGAGCTGCTTGACGGTAGCGGTGGCGCTGGAGCCGTCGTTCTTCACAACCAGAATCTGATCGCCCTGATGGATGGTACCGGAGTACACGCGACCGATGCCGATACGGCCAACGAAGTTGGAGTGGTCGATGGTCACGCACTGCATGGCCAGCGGGGCGTTCTCGTCAACCTCGGGCGCGGGCATGTCGTCGATGATCATATCGAGCAGCGGATACATGTCCATGTTGCCGTCGTTGGGATCAAGGCGGGCAAAGCCATTCATGGCGCTGGCGTAGACCACGTGCTCCATGGCGAACTCAAGCTGGTCGTCGGTGGCGCCCAGGTCGGCCATGAGGTCCAGGCAGTCGTTGTAGGCCTTCTCGGGGTTGGCGCCCGGACGGTCGATCTTGTTGATGACGATCATGATCTTGAGGCCGGTGTCGATAGCGTGACGCAGCACGAAGCGGGTCTGGGGCATGGGGCCCTCAAAAGCATCGACCAGCAGCAGGGCGCCGTCGGCCATACGCAGCACGCGCTCGACCTCGCCGCCGAAGTCGGCGTGGCCCGGGGTGTCGATGACGTTGATCTTAACGTCCTTGTACTCGATAGAGATGTTCTTGGCGAGAATCGTAATGCCGCGCTCGCGCTCCTGGTCGTTAGAGTCCAGGACGCGGTCCTCGACCTGCTGGTTGGCACGGAAGGCGTCCGTGGCACGCAGGAGCTTATCGACCATCGTCGTCTTGCCGTGGTCGACGTGGGCGATGATGGCGATGTTTCTCAGATTGTCTACGCGCATGTAGTTCCCCTATCTTCTATCTATACACAAACGGCACGCGTATGCGACCCGCCCAGCGATACAACGCTTAGCGGGAATATTGAGCCTTTTACCGAAAACTCGTTTATTTTAGCGATTTTAGATAAGAGGGGTTTCCTCACCTGCAGGTTCAGGGTCGCTCCACATAAAACCATCGCCGGCACCCATGCCCTCATACAGCACATATGCCGAAAAACCGCTCTCGAGCGTGGTTTCGAAGAAGCTCACGAGCAGGGCATCGTGATAGCCACCGTCAATTTCGACGCAGCCGGTGTAGCCTATGGCATAGCGGGCGATACGGCCAAGCCCTTCGTCCTTAAGACCCATCTTATGCTCGGAGATAAAGTTGGTGGCGGCCTCGAGGCACGCCTCTTCGCCGTCCTCGTCGAGCGCCGCCAGATAGCGGTTGGAAGCAGCGTCCTCAATTGCCACGACCACGCCCGGGTTCTCGCCCGCGGCCAGGTCGTCCAAGAAGGCGCCAATCAGATCGCACACCATGGCGTCGAGTTCGGCGGAGACGTTACCGGCGTCCTGCATATCCTGTGCCATCTTTAGACCTTCCCATCGAGTCTGGCGTCGTTACAGTTCTTGCGCCTCGGCAGCGATCTTGGCGGCGGCGTCGCGGGCGCGCATCATATCCATCGCGCGCTTGTCGAGCACCTTAATCTGGTTGGTCAGCATTACCGCATCGACCACACCCCAGATTACCAAGCCTGTTGAAATCGAAAACCCAAGCGCACCAACTGTACCACGAAGGCGCGAGCAGATTGCCGCGACAAGGGCGGAGATGACAACCATCTTGATATAGGAACCGCGGCGCTCGCGAAGCGTGCGGGCCTGCGTCACATAGGCAATGCGAGCCGCCTCAGAAGCCTCCGAGCGCATCTGGGCTTCACGCGCGATGGCGGCCGCTTCAGCCGATACGCGGGTACCCATCAGCGACCTCTCCGCTCGCGTGCCAGACATTTAGAAGTCATCGGGGGAGAGCGTATGGACGAACTCGTCGAACTTCTCGAACTCCTGCTCGTCGTCGACTTCCTCGGCGTGGGTGGAAACAGTGCCCAGGCGATTCATGATGTCGTCCTCCACAAACATGGGGGCATTGCTGCGCACGGCAAGGGCAATGGCGTCACTGGGGCGGGCGTCGATCTTGCGCTCCTCGCCATCGGCCAGTACGACGATCGTCGCGTAGAACACCGGCGGCTCGGCGCGAACGATCTCGATGCGCTCGAGCTTGGCGCCCAGGGCGTCAACGGTATCGAGCAGCAGGTCATGGGTAATCGGGCGCTCGGCGCGGCCGCTATCGATGCCGCGGCTGATTGCCGCAGCCTCAAACGAGCCAGTCTGGATGGAGAGGGAGCGCAGCGGCGCGGGGGAATCCGACTTGCTGCAGCGCTCACGAAGTACGATAAGCGATGGCACGGGACCGGCGGCCATGACGATGGTCTCTATGTCGACACGAACCATGGAACACCTCCGGTACGTAGCGGTTAACAGGCGGCAGGGTCGCCGCATTGAATAGCTATACTACCCAATCTTTCGCCCAGCACACAAAATCAAAGTAGTTAATTTGGGACGGGGTATTTTGACTACTTTTGTTTGATAAGAAAAAAGCCCCGAGGCAATGCCCCGGGGCTCTTCACGTTTTTGATGGTGGACCTGACAAGATTCGAACTTGTGACCTCCCGGTTATCAGCCGGACGCTCTAACCAACTGAGCTACAGGTCCATCATGGTGGAGGTTAGGGGGATCGAACCCCTGACCTCAGGCTTGCAAAGCCCGCGCTCTCCCAGCTGAGCTAAACCCCCACGGAAAGAGTAATAAACACCCCAGCGGCGACTCGGCTCTCGCTGGGGTGTTTATTGCGAAAGAAAGTGGTGGACCTGACAAGATTCGAACTTGTGACCTCCCGGTTATCAGCCGGACGCTCTAACCAACTGAGCTACAGGTCCATCGCGCAAGGGATATATTAGACGAGTCGTTACGCGCGCGTCAACAACTTTTTTGAAAATCTTTGGGAGGGGTGGCCGCTGGGCTGGCGAGTTGGGTTTGGTTTGCTGCTCGGACAGTCCTGCGCAAGACGAAGGCCACATTAAGTGGCCTTCTTTGCGTGCGGAACTCGCGACAAACCAAACCCAACTCGCCAGCCCAGCGGCCATGGGGTCCCAAGGTTGTCAAAAAAGCGGCCGGCGCGCAGTGCGCCGACCGCCGATATATGGGGTCTGATATTTTCTACCAGCTGGTTCCTCTTACTCGTCTAGGAAATCCTCTGGTATGTCGTTGCCGTCGCCTAGGTCGATGGGGGCTTCCTCGGTGCTAGTTGCGGCTGCATCCTCGGCGCCTTCGCCTTCGGGCTTTTCTTTGGCTGCAGTCATGCGGGCTACGGCGCATACGCGGTCGTTGTCGTCGACGGTCATCATCTTGACGCCCTGGGTGGCGCGGCCGGTCTGGCTGATCTCGTCGGTCTTGACGCGAATGACCGTCGCGCCTTCCGTCACGATGAACAGCTCGTGCTGCGGGCCCACCGTCTTCATGGCCGCGAGGTTGCCCTTGCGCTCGGTCATCTGGATGGTGTAGACACCCTGGCCGCCGCGGTTCTGCTCCGGGTAGTCCGCGACCGGTGTGCGCTTGCCGTAGCCGCGCTCGGTGATGACGAACAGGTCGCCGTTGCCGTTGGTGACCTCCATACCCAGAACGCTCACGCTGTCCTTCATGCCGATGCCGCGAACGCCGCTGGTGTCGCGTCCCGTGGCGCGAACCTGGTCCTCGGGGAACATGATCGCCTTGCCCGCAGTGGTGGCCAGGATGATCTTGTCGCCCTCGCGCACACGGCGCACGGCGAGCAGCGCGTCATCGTCTCTCAGATTGATGGCGATCAGGCCATCACGGCGGCTGCGGTCGTAAGCGCTCATCACGGTCTTCTTGACCATGCCGCTCTTGGTGGCAAACATCAGGTACTCGTCGGCGGGGAACTCGCGGCAGCTGATGACGCTCGCGATCTTCTCGCCTTCCTCGAAGGGCAGTAGGTTGACGATCGCGGTGCCGCGCGCCTGGCGCGTACCCACCGGCAGCTCGTGCACCTTCAGGCGGTAGACCTTGCCCTTGCTCGAGAAGAACAGCACGTACTCGTGCGTGGATGCGATAAACATCTCGTCGATGACGTCGTCCTCTTTAAGGTTGACGCCCGACACGCCCTTGCCGCCGCGCTTCTGGGCGCGGTAGGCAGCCACCGGGATGCGCTTCACGTAGCCGGTGTGGGTGATGGTCACGACCATGTCCTCGTCGGCGATGAGGTCCTCGACATCCAGATCCTTTTCGACATGGCTGATCTCGGTGCGGCGTTTGTCGCCAAACTTCTTCGAGATCTCGCGCATCTCCTCCTTGATGACGCTCAGGATCTTCTCCTCATGCGCTAGCAGGTCCTCGTAGTAGGCGATGGCGCGGCGCAGGCCGTCCAGCTCTTCTTGGATCTTGTCGCGCTCCAGGCCGGTCAGGCGACGCAGCTTCATCTCGAGGATGGCCGTGGTCTGCTCGGGTGTAAAGCCAAAGCGCCCGATCAGGCGGCTGCTGGCCTCGGAGTCGGTCTGCGAGGAGCGGATAATGCTGATGACCTCGTCGATATGGTCGAGAGCCATCAAGTAGCCCTCGAGGATATGGGCGCGCGCCTGGGCCTTCTTGAGGTCAAAGCGGGTGCGGCGGGTGACGACGTCGACCTGGTGGTCGATGTAGTGCTGCAGCATCTCGCGCAAGCTCAGGCATTTGGGAACGCCGTTGACGAGTGCCAGGTTGTTGGCGCCAAAGGTCGTCTGCAGCGATGTGTACTTATACAGGTTGTTGAGCACGACCTGCGGAATGACGCCCTTCTTGAGCTCGATGACCAGACGGATGCCCTTTTGGTTGGACTCGTCGCGCATGTCCGAGATGCCCTCGATGCGCTTGTCGTTTACGAGCTGAGCGATCTTCTCCTGCAAGGTGCCCTTGTTGACCATGTAGGGAATCTCGGTAAAGACCAGGCGGCTGCGACCGGTCTTGGTGGATTCCACGTGGGCCTTGGCACGCACGGTAATGGAGCCGCGGCCGGTCTCGTAGCTCTGCCTAATGCCGGCGCTGCCCATGATGATGGCGCCGGTGGGGAAGTCCGGACCGGGCATGATCTGCATAAGCTCGTCGACGGTGGCATCGGGATTGTCGATCAGGTAGCAGGTGGCCTCGATCGCCTCGGTGAGGTTATGCGGGGCGATATTGGTGGCCATGCCGACGGCGATGCCCTGGCTACCGTTGACCAGCAGGTTGGGGAAGCGCGCAGGCAGTGCCACGGGCTCGGCGAGCGATTCGTCGTAGTTGGGCTGCCAGTCGACGGTATCCTTCTGCAGGTCACGCAGCAGTTCCATGGCGGGCTTGGCCAGGCGGCTCTCGGTGTAACGCATGGCCGCCGCGCCGTCGCCGTCGATGTTGCCGAAGTTGCCGTGACCGTCGATGAGCGGCGTGCGCATGGAGAACCACTGCGCCAGGCGGACCATGGCCTCATAGACCGCGGAATCGCCGTGCGGGTGGTACTTACCGATAACTTCGCCGACCGTCCAGGCCGACTTCTTGTGCGGTCGGTTGGGGTAGATGCCGCTCTCGTTCATCGCGTACAGGATGCGGCGGTGCACCGGCTTTAAGCCGTCGCGCACGTCCGGCAGGGCGCGCGCCGTGATAACCGACATCGAATACTCGATGAACGACTGCTTCATCTCGCGACCGAACTCCGAAATCTGGAGCTGGCCGCCGTTGATATCCTCGCCGGCCGAGGCGCCACGGTCGACTTCGCCAAAGCTCTCCTCAAGCTCGGCGTCGTCTTCTTCCTCATCATCATCGGCATCGGGGTTATAGGCGTCCGGGTCGCCGTCCTCGCCCTGCTCAGCACGGGCAAGCAGGCGCTTCAGATCATCGGGCATACCGGCATCGCCGGCCTCGTCCATACCCTCGTTATTGTTGATATCGTCTGCCACGTTACCTCCTCTTAAGCATCAAGGAAACGCGCGTCATGCGCATGTTTTTCAATGTACTCGCGGCGATAGCCGACCTCGGAGCCCATCAGCTCGCGCACGGCGCGGTCCGCCACAACGGCGTCCTCGATCGTCACGCGCTGCAGAATGCGGGTCTTGGGGTCCATCGTCGTCGAGGCAAGCTGCTTGGGGTCCATCTCGCCCAGACCCTTGTAGCGCTGGACGGTATAGCCCTTGCGCTTCTTGGTGATCTTGCCGTCCTTGGCCTTGCCATCCTCGTCGTTATCGTCGGGGTTCAGGCCCAGACTCTGGATGGTATCGCGCAGGATCTCGTCTTCGGGCTGGCGGCCGTTGGGATACACGTAGTGGATCTTGTTGCGCACCTTAATGCCAAAGATGGGCGGGCAGGCAACATAGACGTAGCCGGCATCGATCAGCGGACGCATGTACTTGTAGAAGAACGTCAGCAGCAGGATGCGGATATGCGCGCCGTCGACGTCTGCATCGGTCATGATGATGATCTTGTGGTAGCGCGCCTTGGTGATATCGAAATCGCCGCCGTCGCCGGCACTCGTCGTGACGCCGCAGCCGATCGCGGTAATCAGCGACTGGATGGTGTCACTCGAGAACGCGCGATGGTCACCAACGCGCTCGACGTTCAAAATCTTGCCGCGCAGGGGCAGAATCGCCTGGATGTCTCGGCGACGGCCGTCCTTGGCCGAACCGCCTGCCGAGTCGCCCTCTACGATGAAGAGCTCGGTCAGCTCGGCATCGCGCACCGAGCAGTCGGCGAGCTTACCGGGCAGGGACGCCGTCTCGAGCAGGCTCTTGCGGCGGGTCGCCTCGCGCGCCTTGCGGGCGGCATTGCGCGCCTTGCAGGCCTGCTGCGCCTTCTTGACGATCTCGCGAGCGGGCTTAGGGTGCTCCTCGAGGTAATCGGCAAGGCCGTCGGTCACGATCTTGAGCGTCAGCGCGCGCATATAGGAGCTGCCGAGCTTGGCCTTGGTCTGGCCCTCAAACTGCGGATCGGGCAGCTTGACCGAGATAACGGCCGAAAGGCCCTCGCGCACATCGTCGCCGGTCAGATTGGCGTCTTTTTCCTTGAGCAGGTTCTGCTTGCGCGCATAGTCGTTGACCACGCGGGTGAGCGCGGTGCGGAAGCCCTCAAGGTGCATGCCGCCCTCGGGGGTGTAGATGTCGTTGGCAAACGACATGACGTTCTCGCCGTAGCCGCTATTCCACTGCAGGGAAACCTCAACCTCGCCCATCTTGGCCACAGGTGCGTCCGGGTCCGATTTGCCCTCGATGTAGATAGGCTCCTTAAAGGCCTCGGGGACGTCCTTGCCCTCGTTAAGGAACTTGACGAAGTCGATGATGCCGCCCTCGTAGCAAAACTCCTCCACGTGGGGAGTAGACTCGCGCTCGTCAGTCAGCACGATTTTGAGGTTCTTATTGAGGAACGCCGTCTCCTGCAGACGGTTGTGCAGCGTATCGAAATCGTAAATGCAGGTCTCGAAGATCTCGTCGTCGGGCCAGAAGGTGACGGTGGTGCCCGTCGAATCCGAGGTGCCCACGACCTCCATCTTCTTGACGGTCTTGCCGCGCGAGAACTCCATCTCGTAGGTGTTGCCATCGCGACGAACCTGAACGACCACGCGCTTGGACAGTGCGTTGACGACGGAGATGCCAACGCCGTGCAGGCCGCCCGAGACCTTATAGGCCGAATTATCGAACTTACCGCCGGCGTGCAAAATCGTCATGACGACCTCGAGCGTCGGGATCTTTTTAACAGGGTGCTCGTCGACGGGGATACCGCGCCCGTTGTCGACGACCGTGATGGAGTTGTCGGCGTGGACCGTCACCTGGATCTCGGTGCAGAAACCGGCCATGGCCTCGTCGACGGAGTTGTCAACGATCTCCCACACCAGGTGATGCAGACCGCTGGCGCTCGTCGAGCCGATATACATGCCCGGGCGCTTACGAACGGCCTCGAGACCTTCGAGAATCTTAATCTCGCCGCCATCGTAATCGTTTTCGTTTGCCACACGTCCTCCTTCAGTCAAGAAAATGTGTACAGCCTTACTAGTTTATCGTAAAAAAATACCCTCGGGAACGAGGGTATTTGGCTCTACAAGGCCACCAGATGCGATTTAAGGCTCTTTTTTGCTTTGCACGCCCTTGGCCCACTCGGCACTGGCTCTCATGGCGTTCTCGAGGGCCTCGCGCAGTTTTTGGTCTTCGATGGGCGCCACTTGGCGCTCAATCTCGGTGCGCTCGGCATCGCTGAGGTCGGCGTGTGGGGCCGGCGGGCGCTCGGTCGCCGCTGGGCGAAGGCGCTCCTTGGCGGCGGGCGGCGTGTGACCGGGCGCGGTGGTTTTGAACACCAGGCCATCCACATGCGCACCGGCGCGCTCCATGCGCGCGCGGATGATCTCGCGCAACAACGTCATTTCCTGCGTCCACGAGGGCGAGTCGAGATATACCAGCAGCTCATTGGACTCGGGCAGGTAGCGCAGGCCCGTCACATGCCGCCCCTCGCGCGTGCCCGAGCACACCGCGTTCCACGCGCGATAGACCGCGCGCGACTCCTCGGCAGCCTCCATCTGCGCATGGCGCTCAGGTGTTGCAGCCGCCAGGATGCGCTGGCGCTCTGCGTTTAAAAATCCACTGAAGGCGACCGTTTCGCTCTCGCGCTCGTAATTAGCACGTCTCACCCATGCTCACCACCTTGGCTCGATCAAGCAGGTCATCGGTAAAATACCCCAGGTTGGTCGTGGTTATGACCGTCTGGATATCATCGCCGATCAGCCGCAGAAAAGCGCCGCGACGCTCGCCGTCGAGCTCGCTCATCACGTCGTCCAAAAGCAGCAGTGGGGCGGTGCCCAGGACATCGCGAGCCACGGCCACCTCCGCCACCTTCCAGGCCAAAACCAACGTCCGCTGCTGACCTTGGCTGGCAAATGAACGGGCGGATCGACCCGCCACGGCAAACTCAATCTCATCGCGATGCGGTCCCACCAACGTCACGCCGCGGCGAATTTCCTCGTCGGCGTGCTCATCAAGGGCAGCCAGCATGCGCTCGTACGCCCAGCCCTTCAGCTCTTCGCGATCCTCGACCCGGGGCAAATCCCCCAGCGTGGACGTATAGGTCACGTTGGCGGCCTCGCCGGACGCCACTTGCCCGTAGGCAGTGTGCACATGGCCCGCCAGCCGGTCGAGCAGGGCCAACCGGTGCACGAGCAGGGCCGAGCCCGCGCGGGCAATCGAATCGTTCCACGCGCCGAGCATCTCGCGGCAGCACCAGGCCTCCTTGAGCAAGGCGTTACGCTGGGTCACGCAGCGCCCATAGGTGCTCGCAAGATCGGCATAGCGTGCGCTCAGTTGCATGCCAAAGTCATCGAGGGCGGCACGGCGCACACTGGCGCCTCGCTTAACCATGTCCAGATGGTCGGGGCAAAACAGCACGCTCGGCAGGACCCCGCGCACACCGGCGCCAGAGCATCTCTTGCCGTTGCGGCTAAACGAGCGCTTACCGTCCTCCGCGCTCAATCCCATATCAAGCACGCGGCCGTCGCCCTCGAGCCTCAGCTCGACCTTGCACGAGCCCGCGCCGTCATGGACGAGCTCGGCTGCGGTCGGATGCCTAAACGAGGCGCCGCTCGTCAGCAGCTGCAGCGCCTCTATGAGATTGGTCTTTCCCGCCGCGTTGGGTCCCGCAAGTATCGTCACGCCCTCGTCCAGGGCAAGACGATAGCTATCGAAGCTGCGGTAGTGCGCGACGGAAAGATCGCGGGCGAACATGGTCATAGCGCAGCGCTAGATGCGGACCGGCATGACCAGGTACAGGTAGTTGATCTTGTCGTAGGACTTGAAGATGCCCGCCTGCGAGTAGCTCTTGAGCTCCAGCGTGATCTCCTTCTCCTTGGACAGAGCATTGAGGCAGCCGAAGATGTAGTGGTAGTTGAAGGCGATGGTGCCCGACTCGCCCTCGGCCTCGACATCGATCGTCTCCTGTGCAAGGTCCTGGTCATTGGAAATGGAGGACAGGCCCATCTGCCCGTTCTCGACATCGATCTCGAACTTGACGGCGGGGTTGGCGCTCGCGATAACGGCCACGCGCTTGAGGGCGGCGTTAAAGGCGGCGACGTCGATCTTGACGCTCGTCACGCACGAATCGGGGATGAGCTGCTTGTAGTTGGGGTACACGCCCTCGATGCGGCGCGACACGTAGGTGGTGTTGCCGGCCTCAAAGACGACCTGGGTGTCGGTAGCCCCGATCATGATGGTCGCCTGGCTGGCCATGATGTTCAGTGCGTCGTTAAAGGCGTCGGCCGGAACGTTGAGCTCAAAGGAACCCTCGAGGGTCGAGGTCTCGACCTGCGTATCGCACACGGCCAAGCGGAAGGAATCGGTCGCCACCAGGCGCACGGTGTTGTTCTCGACCTTCATGTGTACGCCGCCCAGGATGGGGCGGGCCTTGTCGGTCGAGGTGACGCGCCACACGCGGCCGACCATCTCGGACAAGATATCGGTCGGCAGCTCCACGGCACTCTCGATGGCATAGGCCGGAAACTCGGGGAAGTCATTGGCATCGAGCGTGTTCAGACGGAACGTGCTCTTCTCGCAACCAATCAGCACCTGGCGCTCGGACAGCTCAAAGGTGACCGGGGCATCGGGGAGGGTCTTGGTGATATTGGAGAGCATCTTACAGGGGATAACCATCTCGCCCTCTTCTTCGACATGCGCCGCGATGCGATGACGGATCGAGATGGTGTAGTTAGAGGTCTGGAATTCCAAGATGCCGTCTTGCGCCTTGACGAGCACGCCCGACAGGATGGGAAGGGTGGATGCCGAAGCGACACCCTTCATAACGACGCCGATGGCTTGTGTGAGCGAGCTCTGGCTGACGGTGAACTTCATCTTTTAATACCTTTCTATAGATATAAATATCTTAATAATAGTAATAGCACTGACGAAACTGTTGATTACTCCCAAAGACGCAGGTCAGACCCAGAGAGAGAATCGACAGCAACCTGTGTGCAACGGGGGTGGTTTTCCACGTTCAAAACCTGCGCAAAACTTTTCATCACTGCGGGTTGGGTTTTAGACACCTTATGCCCGTGGTTTCGACAAGTTTTCAACAGGTGTCTCTATTTCCCTACGAGCGTAGTGTAATTTTATCGCGCAGCGACTTGAGGTCTTCGGTGACGGTGCGGTCTTCCTGGATCATCTTCTGGACCTTTTTGTAACTCGTGCTGACGGTCGAGTGGTTGCGGTTGCCAAATTCGGCGCCTACCGCCGTGGTCGTCATCTCGCACATTTCGATGGCCAGGTAGATAGCGATATGGCGTGCTTTGGCGATATTGGCGTTGCGACGCGGGCCGATGAGCTCCTCGTGCGTCACGCCGTACTGCTCTTCGATGACGGACTGAACCGTTTGCACGTTGATCTTTTTGGCCGATGTGTCGAAGTACTGGCTGGCGATGGCGTCGATATCGTCAAAGGTGAGCCCCCCGCCCTCGCGCTCGCGGTCGCCCGCCTCGCCGGCGCAGCGCTCGCAGAAGCTCTCGAGTTCGCGGATGTTGGTGCCCGACACCTCTGCCATGTGCTTAAAGTGCTCATCGGTCAGGTGCCCGCCGTCGCCCCCGTAGGCCGCCAACAGTGAGTCGTCGCCTGCCTCGGGAGCGGCGACGATGGTGTTCTCGTAATAGCGCTGCAAGATCTTGTATTTCATCTCGTAGCTGGGCTCTGCGACCAGGCAGAGCATGCCGGCGTTGAAGCGGCTGGTCAGGCGCTCGTCCATGCTCAGGTCCTTGGGGGCGCGGTCTGCCGCGATGACGACCTTCTTGTTGTTGCGGATGAACTCGTCCATGAGCTGGAAAAAGTAGTCCACGCTCGCGCGCTTGCCGATGATGTTTTGGATGTCATCGATGATGAGCACGTCCACGCCGTGGTACGCCTGCATGATGGGGGCGTTGCTCTTCTTTTGGCGGTCGAACTCGGTCATCAGGTCGTCCAGATATGCCTGGGAGTTGGCATACTTGACCTTGATCTCGGGCGACTTCTCGGCGAGCTCGTTTTTGATGGCAAGCAGCAGGTGCGTCTTGCCCAGGCCCGATTTGCCGTAGATGAACAGTGATGTGCATGTGCCGCGCTCGTCCGCGAGGGCGGCAAACTTGAGTGCCGAGCGATAGGCATGGCTGTTCTCGGGGCCGTAGACAAAGTTCTCAAAGGTAAATTTTGAGTTCGCGGCGAGCGGGGCTCCATCCGTATTCTGCTCGGCCGGCACGGTCGGTGCTGGCATGGGCGAAGCGGGAGTCGCAGTTTGCGTGGATTTAGTCGGCGCTCCGCCCTTCATCTGGTTCATCATGCGACGAAAATCATCGGCCGAGAGCGTGTTCTTGATTGCAATGCCCGAATCCGCGCCCGCCGCTGCGTCGTGAGCGATGGGCATGTGCGTGACGGGTACGTTCGTTGACGTCGCCGCCGCGGTCGGCAACGGTGCCATGGTTTCACGGGAAACATCGCTGTGCTGGTGCTCGATTGTCGGCACGTCGCCTGCGGAGGCCGGCACCGCCGGGGAAGCAGCGGGAGCCGTGGCGGGCGCCGTCGCTGCAGTGGATTCCGTCGCGGCGCCTTGCGGTGCCACGATGTCGAGCGCAATCGGTGCAAAGGCGATTTCTTCCAGATAGGCCTCAATAGTCGGCTGATGCTTTTTGAGCTGCGCGATGGCAAAGCGCGAGGGGGCCTCGATCGTGAGCGTATCTTCGGTCAGGCTTATGGCGCGCGATTGCCCCAGCATGTTGATGAGGCGTGCATCTTGGCCGTCGCGCTGGCAAAAGGCGATGGCATCCCCCAGGATGATGCTTGCTTCCTCGTCCACTGTCTCTCCCGTTCTTTAGCTCTGAGCTCGCACGCGAGCGGCGCCGAGTTCGGTCAGATGGTATTTCTGGCCATGCTTGATGACCAAGCCGGCCTGCGCCAAGTCATTGAGCGTGCGTGACCAAGTGGGGGCCGAGTTTCCAAACGCCCTCGCAAGATCGGTTGCGCCGCACGCTTGATTTTGCGCCAGATAGCCCAGCGCGGCGTTGCCGCGATCGCTTACGAACACGTCCGGTTGTGGCTGTGCATACTGATTTACTGCATTAGGATACATCATTTGAGCTGCTGGTTGTTGAGAACTCTGTGTCGGTGGCATTTGCTGTTGAAAACTTTGAGGCCACTGTTGGTAAGGCTGCGGAGGCATCTGCTGGGCCCAAGGGCTGTACTGCTGCTGCGGCATCTGCTGGTACGGCTGCTGATATCCCTGCTGGTACTGCTGCGGGAACTGCTGGCCATACCCCAGTGGCGGCATCTGCTGATATGGATATCCCTGTTGGTACGGCTGATAGCCCATTTGCTGGCCACCCGGTGCCCCCGTCGCCTGCTGCATTGCTGCTGCATCCTGATCCGCCAGCGGCACGGTCTCTGGCATGTTTGGCGGCATCGACATCGATGTCGCCTGGGGCTCTTGTGTAGGAAGCATTCCGGGATGCTGCATCTGCCCCACGGGGGGCTGCATCTGCTGCGTTGCCATGGGCTGCTGCGCAAAAGCTCCCGGCAGGGGATATGTGGGCTGCTCCGTCTCGGGCCGTACGGCAGCACCGCGTCCGCCGGCGCGCTCGATTTCCTGCACGCGTTTAGGGTCCAGGCTTACCGTAACCACGGTGCCGTTGCCCATGTTGTCCTCGATGGATACGGCACCGCCGGCGTTTTCCAAATACTCTTGCACCATGGGAAACCCTGCTCCGGTTCCACGGATATAGCGCTTCATCTTGCTGTTTGCGCTGGTAACGCCAAAGTCGAAAGCGCGTTCCTTGTCGTCGATGCCGGGTCCTTGATCGGCAAAGCGGATGGTGTCTCCGCCGTCCAGAATCGAGATGATGGGCTCGGCAAAGTGCGCGTGGATAAAGTTTTCGACAATCTCGCGGATGACCATGAGCGAGATATGGCCACCTTGTTCTTTCATGCACTGGTAGACGGTGTTGGTAGTCTCTTCCAAATACGTGCGGACATCTTGCGGATCAATGACGATCACACGCGGTGTCGACAGCATGTCGTCATAGACGGCGATACGCGCGGCGTACATGGCTTTTGGCGCCTGCGTGGTCGTCTGCTCGCCTTCCGCACGCTCTTCGCGCACGCCGGTGATGTGCTCGTTGTCGGGTGCCGGGTCTCCAGAATCGACCATGGTGTAAAAGTCATCAGACATGCCGCTCGCAATCTTCCAAAAGGTTTCGAACAAATAGTAGCTCACCGCGCAATGTTTCTCATCTTTCGACAACTTTTCAAAACCTGTTGAAAACTTTGGAAAACGGGCGAAAAGTTCTCAACATTGCCAACATGACCTGTTGAAAACTCGATGAAATATCGTGAAAAGTTGTCATGCACCGCTAAATCGAGCTTGGCTTATGGGGGAACCGTGTGAACTGCGCAACCTTTTACCTTTGATTTCTTGACATTTGAACATTGATTTCCCTACAATCTTCAAGCTCACGTGTCTATATCTGCGTCCGCGTCCCCGCGGACACTCGAAATGCAGCAGGAGGAACTTAAGATGAAGCGTACGTATCAGCCTAATAAGCGTAAGCGTGCCAAGACCCATGGCTTCCGTGCCCGTATGGCCACTAAGGGTGGTCGTGCCGTGCTCGCCCGTCGTCGCGCCAAGGGCCGCAAGCGTCTCACTGTCTAGCAGCGATACACGCATCTCGCATGAAGACTATTAAGTCTCGGCAAGATTTCGAGCATGTGTTCAGTCAGGGGCGTCGTTTCAATCACCCTCTGATTCGAATGACCATATGTGAATCGGTTGGCGAAGGCGACTCCGGAAGGGTCGCCTTCGTTGGTGCTAAGCGACTCGGTTGTGCCGTCGTGCGCAACCGATCTAAGCGTGTGATGCGCGAGGCCGCCCGCAGCTGCGGATTTCCCGTTGCGGGTTATGACATCATCTTGTTTGCAACTCCCAAGACGAGGGTTTCCTCGCCGCAGGAGATGGACAAGGCGTTGCGTTCGCTTATGAAGCGCGCCGGCGTTGCCGGGGAGGAGCGATGAGCAATCACGTTTTGCGACGTGTTGCCATCGCTCCTATTCGCATATATCAACAGGTTATTTCGCCCTTATTGCCTGACGCCTGCATTTATTACCCAACGTGCTCGCAATACGCCATCCAGGCGATTGAGAAGCACGGTGTTTTGAGAGGCTGCTGGCTTGCCGTGAGGCGCATCGCTCGCTGCAATCCCCTGCACGTCGGCGGTTATGACCCTGTGCCCTAGCGGGCACTCGCTATCGGAGGAAAACTTACATGTGGGATTGGATCGTTAACATCCTTTTCGAGCTGCTCAAGCTCATCCAGACCTTTGCGGTCGACTGGGGCCTGTCCATCATCATTCTGGTGGTCATCATCCGTCTGCTGCTGACGCCGCTTATGCTCAAGTCGACCAAGTCGACGGCTCGCATGCAGGTGCTGCAGCCCAAGATGCTCGAGATCCAGGAGCGCTATGCCGACGATCCCCAGCGTCAGGCCGAGGAGATGCAGAAGTTCTACAGCGAGAACAAGTTCAACCCCATGGCTGGCTGTCTGCCGCTGCTGATTCAGATGCCTATCCTGTTCGCCCTGTTTACATTGCTGCGCAACCTGCCGCAGTACTTTAACGACGGCACGTTCTCGTTCTTCAACATCCTGCCCGACCTGACCACCACGCCGAGCGCTTCCTTTGCCGATGGCTTTATGGTTGCACTGCCTGCGCTGGTTTGCCTGATCCTGTTTGCCGTCCTGACCCTGATTCCGCAGCTCTATATGTCGCGCAACCAGACCGGCCAGCAGGCTCAGAGCATGCGTATGATGGCCGTTGTCATGACGGTCATGATGCTTTGGATGGGCTGGAGCCTTCCCGTTGGTGTTCTGCTGTACTACGACGTCTCGTCTGCTTGGCAGGTTATCCAGCAGATTTTTGTGACGCAGAAGGTCATCGACAAGGCGAAGGCCGATGAGGAGGAGCGTCTTAAGAACGCTCCGCTGCAGGTTGAGGTCACTCGTCGCGAGAAGAAGCCGCGCCCGCACAAGAAGAAGTAGTGGGATATCAATCTTATTTAGGTACCTAACTTTTGGAGTACGTTATGTCTGAAGAGATCATCGAGGATATGCTTGAGGAGGTTGCCCCGCAGGTCGCGGGCGATTATCCCGAGATTGCACAGCGCTACAAGGCTGGTGAAGAGCTGACCGATGAGGAGCTCGACACCATTGCCGATGTTGCGATTTCCATCCTGCGTTCCATCCTTTCGCACTTCGATGCCGCCAACTCTCCTATCGATGAGTATGAGGGCGACGAGGGTGAGCTGATTTTGGATGTAACGGCTCCCGACCTTGCTGTTCTCATTGGCCGTCATGGTCGCACTCTTGATGCTCTTCAGGTTATGTTCTCTTTGCTGGTGAGCCGCAAGCTTGGCTTTAGGTATCCGGTTGTAGTGGACGTCGAGGGATACAAGAGTCGCCGTCAGGATAAGGTCGCCTCCATGGCTCAGTCTGCTGCCGAGCGTGCCATCCGCACTCATAAGAGTGTTTCGCTTTCGCCCATGAATGCCTACGAGCGCCGACTGGTTCACATTGCACTTCGTGGCAACGATGCAGTCGATACTCATTCTGAGGGTTCTGACCCTGATCGCCATGTGGTGATTGTTGCTCGATAATCTACTCGAGCTTATGCTAAGGGGACGTGGTTTCCACGTCCCCTTTTTTTGTCAAAAGTTCTCGATACACTGATTTTTGTCAGAAAGGAGCTTTCGTTGTTAGTACTTACTGATCAGCAGGCTGACGAGATGTTGAGTCGTCTAACTTCCTATTGCAAAGAGTATTCCTTGAGCGTAACTGATGTTGAGCTGAGGAAATGTATTCAGCATTTGGATTTGGTTCTAGAAACAAATAAGACAACCAATCTCACCCGTATTCTTAACGTAGAAGATGCTGCAGTACTTCATATCCTCGATTCACTTGTTTTGCTCCCCTATATCAACAAGGCTCCTGAGGGAGCTTTGCTCGATATGGGAACAGGTGCGGGCTTCCCTGGTATTCCATTAACCATAACCACGCATCGTAAAGCTACTTATATTGACTCTGTTGGCAAGAAGGTTGATGCGGTTAATTCCTTTGTCCATGCTCTTGGATTGAAACATGCTCATGCGGTTCATGATCGTCTTGAAGAATATGCTCGAAGCCATAAGAAGCAGTTCTCTGTTGTAACCGCCCGCGCACTGGCCCCTCTACCGATTCTTGTTGAGTATGCGGCTCCGTATCTGAAGGATGGAGGGCTATTTGTTATAACCAAGGGCAATCCTTCGGATGAGGAGCTTGCTTCCGGCATGTCAGCAGCTAAGATTTGCGGCTTCACTTTGCTTCTGAATGACGCAATTGATTTGCCTGAAGGCTTGGGTCACAGGGAGTTCATTGTTCTTAAGAAGAGTCATCCAGCATCTGTCTCATTGCCTCGTGCAAATGGCGTGGCAAAGAAGAATCCGCTTGCCTAGATGTTTCACGTGAAACATAATGGATACTAACAACTTGAAGTGTTTCACGTGAAACATGGCGGTTGATATCGATTCGGAATGTTTCACGTGAAACATCCTCCGTTTGACAGCTTTAATACACACCAGGAGGGACCGTGGGATTTCGCGACGTTAAGCGTTCTAAGAGCGCAAAAGACACGCGTATCATTGCAATCATCAATCAAAAAGGCGGCGTCGGTAAGTCAACGACGGCTGTAAACCTTGCAGCAGCACTGGGTGAGCAGGGTCGTAAGACACTGATTGTCGATTTTGATCCGCAGGGAAACAGCACCAGTGGATTCGGAATTGAAAAAGAAGACCTTGATCACTGCATCTATGATGCATTGTTGAATGATGTGCCGGCAGAATCGCTTGTTCTTGATACAAATTGTAAAAAGGTATTCGTTATTCCGGCTACAATTCAACTTGCAGGCGCGGAAATTGAGCTCGTAAGCGCAATTGCTCGTGAAACCCGCCTCAAAGATTTGCTTGAGCCGATTCAGGACGAGTTTGACTTTATTTTCATTGACTGTCCTCCTTCGCTCGGCCTGCTTACTATCAACGCTTTGACCGCAGCAGACAGCGTTTTGATTCCGATCCAGTGCGAATATTACGCACTCGAGGGCGTTACGAAGCTGCTTGAGTCAATGAAGATGGTCAAATCACGGCTGAACAAGGGCTTAGACACCTATGGTGTGCTTATGACCATGTATGACTCGCGTACTTCACTATCGAATCAGGTTGTTGAGGAGGTTCAATCGTACTTTGGTGATAAGGCGTTTAAGACGCTAATCCCCCGTACGGTTAAAATCTCCGAAGCTCCGTCTTTTGGAGAACCGGTAATTACCTATGCACCTCAAAATAAGGGTGCAAAAGCATATATGAACCTTGCAAAAGAGGTGATCAAGCGTGCCTAGTGTAAAGAAACGTGGCGGATTGGGACGTGGACTCAATGCTTTGGTCTCAGAGGCCGAGTATGAGACCGGCGGTTCGGCTGCATCGGCTTCAAATGCCGCATCTGAAACAAAACTACCTATTGAGGATATCGTTCCCAACTCTAATCAGCCGCGAATTCACTTTAACGAAACTGAACTTCGCGAGTTGAGCGAGTCAATCCAAGAACATGGCGTTTTGCAGCCGCTTTTGGTTCGCAAGCATGGAAACGGCTATGAGATCATCGCTGGTGAGCGTCGTTACCAGGCGTCAAAGCTTGCTGGCCTTGAAGAATTGCCAGTCATCATTAAAGAGGTAAATGATGAAGAGATGCTGGCTCTTGCTCTTATCGAAAACCTTCAACGTTCTGATCTGAATCCCGTCGAAGAGGCTAAGGGCTATCGCCAACTCATTGATGCCAGCGGGATGACCCAGGAGGCATTGTCGAAGGCAGTAAGCAAGTCACGCTCTGCAATTACAAACTCGCTGCGTCTTCTCGATCTCCCCGAAGTAGTTCAGCAGATGATTTTTGAGGGCAAACTTACTGCTGGTCATGCACGTGCGATTCTTGCAGTTCCCTATGAGGACGCGCGTATTCGACTTGCAGAGAAAGTTGTTACAGAGGGCCTTTCCGTAAGAGCGACAGAAAATCTTGCTCCGTTGTTTTCTGCCGGAGAGACACCTAAGACGCCGAGGCCTGCAACGCCTCAGTCTTTTAAAAAGGCTGCCCGCGTGCTTCGTCAGGTTTTTAATACCAACGTGCGTGTGAAGAGCTCGCGTGGAAAGAATAAGATTGAGATTGAGTTTAAAGACGAGGAAGAGCTCTCTCGTATTCTTGGCGAAATGATTCAGTTTGATCAAGGAGGCCAAGATGAGGAATAAGATTTTAACAGCGATTGCATTGGTGACGACTGTCGCGGCTGGTGCCTTTGCTGGCTATAGGATCGCGACAGACGATGAACTTCGAGGTCGTTTGCTTCGTAGCGCGCAAGATATCGTCGATACTTCCAAAAAGAAAATGGATGTTATGACAGAAGATGTTGCCATGCGTACTGCTCAGGTAACGAAGAATCCCAAGATTAATCAAGGTTGGGTCAGCAACCAATGGGAAAATGTAGGCTATTAGGTACCTAACAATTACTCAGCATATTTTGAGGGGTCCTTGTCTGATTCATGAGACAAGGACCCCTTATTTTGGCCGTAAAAATGGGACAGGTAGCAGCTGATTCAAAATTAAGGTCAATAAATGAAACGACCCCGGTTGCATATTCTGTAACCGGGGTCGTTCGATGTTTCACATGAAACGTTTTGGGATGCGACTCCCCTATGCGTTCTTCTGAACTTTGAAGCGCTGCTTCAGCTGTCCGCAAGCGGCGTCAATATCGTTACCACGGGAGTTACGAATCGTGGTCTCGATGCCACGGGACTCAAGACGACGCTGAAGATCCTCAACCTTATGAATCGGCGACGGCTTGAGCGGGCTACCCTCGATGTCGTTAAGCTTAATGAGGTTAACGTGGCACAGCGTTCCCTCGCAGAAGTCGCAGAGCGCCTGCATTTCGGGATTCGTATCGTTGACGCCTTCGATCATGGCATACTCATAGGTCGGGCGGCGGCCGGTCTTCTCGGTGTCTGTCTCTTATACACAT
>CABRID010000029.1 GCA_902470895.1 uncultured Collinsella sp. | reverse complement strand
CAGATGTGTATAAGAGACAGTAGTTGCTGTTGCGCTGCACTATAGCACAGCGAAGTGCGTGCGGGGAAATCTTTTTTGAAAAGATTTCAGGCGGGTTTCCCGCCGGTCAAAAGAGCGGGCTGGGCGGGCGAGGCTGCCATTGCTGCCTTGCCCGCCCAGCTAAGACGTTACTCCTTATTGCGACGGTAGAGGAAGTAACCGCCCGCGGAGATAACGGCAACGCCAGCGATGGCGAATGCAGCCACCACGCGGCCATCAAAACGATCACCGGTGGTGGGCAGGCCGCCCTTGGTGTTCGTCTTGTTGGTGGTTACCGTGGTCGTGGTGTCCGACTTGCCAGGCTTCTCGGGCTTGGTGGTGGGCTGCTCGGGCTTACCGGGCTGCTCGGGGGTACCGGGCTGCTCGGGGGTACCGGGCTGCTCGGGGGTACCGGGCTGCTCAGGAGTACCAGGCTGCTCGGGAGTGCCAGGCTGATCCGGGGTTACCGGGTCGGTGGCAAGAGCGTCCTTGGCGTAGGTGATGGACTCCTTGAGGCCATGGGTCTCGGTGTTCAGGTCGCTCGGGGTGAAGGGCGTGCTGAAATCCCCAGCCTTCAGATAGGCGCGCATCTCCTGGAGCAGGGCCTTGCACTTGACGTAGGTGTTCTCGGTGGCAGCCTTGCCAGCCTTGTTGGCCAAGGCGGTGCGGGCCTCGGTGCCCTCGGCAGCCTGCATGGCCTTGTCGACCTGGAGGTTCTGCTCGATGAGCTCGTTCTGGAGAGCGTCGAGGTAGGCGCGAACGCCGGTGCCGAGCTGCTCGCGGTGCTCGTAGCAGAGGGAACTAATGTCCATGAGGACGTAGTTGATGGAGTTCTCGGGCTCCTCGTTGTTCACGATGTCCGTCTCTTCGCAGTGATCGTAGGAGACATCCTGATTGCTGAAGTAGGGGCTGACCTCGGTGAGCAGTGCAGAGTACAGAGGAATAGCGACGGAGTAGGCGGCGCGGGAGAGCATCTCCCACTGAATGGTCGCGATCTCGGGGTCCATGCCCTGACGGATCTGGAAGAGGTTGGTCTCGGTGCTTCTTTCGGTGCCGATGGCGTAGACACCGTCGGTGTTGGCGTTGAGGCCGGGGACATTTTCGCCGCGGTTGCCAAATGCACGGATCATCTCAAAGGTGTTCCAGTCGGACTTGCCGGGCTTGAAGAACAGGGGCTGGATCTCGCTGACCATGGCTCCGATTTGGTCGGGGCCTTTTTTCGGTTTAACCGTGACGATGTCGTAATCCGCACCCTTGGTCAACGGGGCCATGAAGTAATCGCGGCCCTGGACATAGCGAGTCCACTGATGAACGCCGGAATCGGCGACGCTTTTGCCATAGGTCTTGGCAACGTCGAGCTTGCCGTCGGTGTACTCGGCGAAGCCATTTTTCTCGGGCATGGTCTGGATGCCCTCGGAGTGGAGGCAGTTCTCGGCGTCATCAAGGTTGACATCGTAATTGAGTCCGCCGATGTTGGGGTTGAGTGAGGCGACGTCATCGGCGAGCTTCATGGCGATCCACTGGTGGCCGGAAAGTGCGGCAAACAGCCAAGTCTCGTTGCTGTCGGCGATGATAATCTGATCGTTGCCGTTGGCGCCCTGCTCGTCGATGATCTTGCCGAGGAGCTCGACACCCTCACGTGCTTTGGCACTTTCGCCTAAGATAACGCTGCCGTAGCTATACTCGCCAATGCCAGTGTCGGTCAGGGGGTCTGCCTTGGCGGCTTTATCGTTCATGTTGGTGGTCAGCGTTGCGGAGCAGGACACGCCCTTCTCGTTGATGCCTGCCTCAGAGTAGGCATCATAGCGCCCGTGCCACTGCGAAGGATGATCGCGCACGTAGCTATAACGATATGTAGTCTTGGTCGACCTGTATGAGAAGTCGGACTCGTCTGAGCCGTAGGTATACCCGGGGGCATGCGACGGCTCAATGCCAAAGTGCTTGAGGTAGCGCGGGCCAAAGTCCTCGGCGCGGCCGTAGTACGTGTTGCCGTCGGCCGTAAGGTTCTTGCCCATGTACATCTGCGTGCAGGCGAGCGCAGACGTCGGCATGGACATGATGGTTGCAGCTCCAAAGGCGAGGCCTATGCCAAGCTTCTTGAGCGCGTTGACGGGGTGAGTTTTCCTCATTTTCCCTCCCAGCGTGCGAAAGCCCTCTGTCGCCAGAGGGCTTCAGCCAATAAAGACACCCCATTAGCGTAACGAACTGGAAACAATATTCATCTATGAAAAATACTTACTCGATAAGCGTGATGAAATATGCGATGAGCGGTTAATTGTACTCAGCATATAGCTTTACTTTAATAAAGACGCCCTGTAATTACTGTAGTCGAATAAAGTAGCCGAGAATGCCCGAAATGAAAATCCCCCGCTGTTTGGCAAATGCATAAACAGCAGGGGAGACGATAATTGGATGAATATCATACCAATGTGGAATTACTTCTTCCGGCGGTGGATCACGTTGATCGCATAGCCGACGAGCATGGCCAAAACGATGATGATAAAGCCGATCAGGGGATTGTCGTTCATGGGGTCCTCCTATTTACCAAGCGGTGAGAATTCGTCGACGATGAGGTCGAGGCATTGCGGAAGCGCGCGGGCTCCAAAGACGCCCGAATTGCTGGAGATAATCTCGCCATCAAACTGCATGCCGAGCGATGGCGTGCAGGTAATCTTGGCTTCTTTGGTCTGGATGATCTTAAACTGCGGGCGGCCGAGTACCTTGCCGGCGGGGTCGAGCGCGGCGGTGATTACCGTGGGGAGCAACTGCACCGTGCGCACGGGCTCAATAACGACGATGTCGACCATGCCGTCGTTCATACGGCAGTTGGGGAACAGATTGATGTCGTTTTGGATGACCGAGGTGTTGCCTGCCATGCAGCAGATGCCGTCGAGCTCCTCGACAATGCCGTCATGCTCAATTGTAAAGTGCGCCACCGTGGGATTGGGCGTGGCGAGCGCGGACAGGAAGTAGGCGATCTCGCCGATGTCGTTTTTGGTGGGGGCGGCCTTCATCATGATCTCGGCATCGTAGCCCGAGCCGGCGATGATGATGAAGCCATGACGCTTCTCGTTGCCGTTCTCGTCGAGCCAAAAGAGCTCGCCCATGTCCACTTTGACCGTGCGACCGGCGCGGCAAGCCTTGGCAAGCGCCGCTGCCTCGGGGGCATTACCGATGTTGTTAAAGAACAGGCAGGCTGTGCCAGAGGGGAAAACGAGCGTGGGGACACCGCACCCGCGCATCTGGTCGAGCACGTTGGAGACGGTGCCGTCGCCGCCCGAAACGACCACGCGATCAAACTCGCGCACGTCCGCCACGGCATCCTCGGGTTCCATACCATCGCCGATAAAACGCATCACGACCTCGTCGCCGCCCTGCGCGAGGGCGTGCGTGAATGCGTAGATTTCATCTGAGCTGGGGCCCGATGCCGGGTTGTGGATGATAAGGCAGCGCATACTTACGTTCCCGTTCTGTGACTAACCGAGTATAGTTGTAAGGCAATGCCGATATCCTACCCGTGTTTTTCGGGCCTAACCTTATTCGATGGGTTGATATGTACATTTCCACACATCAGGCTCTACTCGACTTTTGCCAGCGCGCCCGTGAGTTCGACGCGATTGCCGTCGATACCGAGTTTTTGCGCGAGCGCACGTTCCATCCGCGTCTGTGTTTGGTTCAGATTGCCACCCCTGCCGAGAGCGTAGCGGTCGATCCCCTGGTAATCGACGACCTATCGCCGCTGGCCGAGCTTATGGCCGACGAGAGCGTGACCAAGGTCTTCCACGCCTGCTCGCAGGATATGGAGGTCATGCTCCATACCGTAGGCGTGCTGCCGCGTCCGATTTTTGACACGCAGGTGGCCGCCGCCTTTTTGGGCGAGCGTCAGCAGATTTCCTACGGCGCGCTCGTACAGACGTTTTGCGGCGTCTCATTGCCCAAGACCGAGTCACTGACCGACTGGTCGCGTCGCCCGCTGACCGATAAGCAGATTGAGTACGCGATCGATGACGTCAAGTATCTGATCGTGGCCTATACCGAGATGATGAGCCGCCTGCGCGAGCTGGGCCGCGTGGACTGGGTGCTGGACGAGCTACGCCCGCTGGCTGACGAGTCGCACTATCACGCCGACCGTCACGAGGCATTCCGCAAGGTCAAGCGCATCAACTCGTGCAGCCGCCACCAGCTGGGCATCGCGCGCGAGCTCGCCGCCTGGCGCGAGGACCGCGCCGAGCGCCGTAACATCCCGCGCAAGTGGGTCATGTCCGACGACACGCTGCTTGCGCTCGTCAAGCGCAATCCCGTGCGCGTTGAGGAGTTCCGTAGCATTCGCGGTACCGATCAGTTGGGGGAGCGCGACGTGGACGGTGCGCTCATGGCCATCAAGCGCGGCGCAAGCTGCCCGCACGATCGCCTGCCGCTCATGGTGCGCGGGCATCGCCAGATCTCTCCGGAGCTGGAGAGCGTGACGGATCTCATGTACGCGCTTATCCGCCTGGTTGCCGAACGCTCGGGAGTGGCGACCTCGGTCATTGCCTCGCGCGATGACCTGGCCGACTATATTGAGCATCCCGAGCAGAGCCCCTTGCGCGAAGGCTGGCGCTTTGAGCTTGTGGGCTCGCGCCTGGACGATCTGCTCTCGGGCAACATGGGACTCACTGTGAAGGACGGCAAAATCGAGCTCCTGTAAGGAAGCCTAGTCGGCTGAGTGGGTAGAATGCCTCCAACGTGTAACTCGATTCGGAGGAATTCGCATGCCCTATTACTATGGATACGGCTTTGGCATCGACCCGCTGTACCTGCTGGTTGTCCTTGTTTGTACAGTGCTCGGTCTTGCCGCGCAGAGCTATATCAACTCAACGTACAAAACCTGGTCCAAGGTTCGCTCGGACGGCGACACGGGCGCTGCGGTCGCGCGCCGCATGCTCGACGCCAACGGCTGCAACGCCGTGGGTATCAAGGGTGTCGCCGGCGAGCTCACCGACCATTACAACCCGCAGGACAATAACCTGTATCTCTCGGATGCCAACCGTTCGGGCGGGTCGGTCGCAAGCGTTGCCGTCGCCTGCCACGAGGCGGGCCATGCCGCCCAGCGTCAAAGCGGTTACGCCATGATGAAAGTGCGTACCGCCCTGGTTCCGGTTGTCAACTTTACCCAGAACACTTGGACCATCGTGTTGCTCTTGGGCCTGTTTATGAACATTGCCGGGCTCACATCCCTCGCACTGATCTTCTTCTCGTTTAGCGTGCTGTTCCAACTGGTTACGCTGCCGGTCGAGATTGATGCCAGCCGCCGCGCCGTGGCGTACATCGAGCAGTCGGGTATGAGCTCCAAGCAGGTCAACGGTGCCAAGAAGGTACTGACGGCCGCCGCGCTTACCTATGTTGCTGCTGCGCTCACCTCGATTATTCAGCTGCTCTATCTTATGGCTCGCTACAACAGAAACTCCAACCGATAACAAATTGGGTCGCTGGGCGCCGCGGAGATTCGTGTCCCCGCGGCGCTGTACTATGTGTTGGACTTGAATTTGCGCAGGGCCGGAGCCCTTGTGCGCGATAACGAAAGGAGGCTGCGTGGCAGGCTGGAATCTGACCGGCAATGCCGTTTCCGCCGAGTTCGACGGTTCGGATGAGCAGGAGCGCAAGGAGCTCAGCGTGAGCCAGGCGGTGGAGATCGCCGCTGGTGCGCTCGATGCCATTCCGCAGCTGAGTGTCCTGGGCGAGGTCACGGGTTTCCGTGGTCCCAACGCCCGAAGCGGCCACTGCTACTTCCAGATTAAAGACGACTCGGCCGCCGTCGACTGCATCATCTGGAAGGGCGCCTATCTCAAGCGTACCTTCGATCTGCGTGACGGCATGCAGGTGAGCTTTAAGGGCAGCTTCAACCTCTATAAGCCCACGGGTCGTATGAGCTTTGTCGCTCGCTCGTTTTCGCTGGCGGGGGAGGGTCTGCTGCGTCAACAAGTGGCGCAACTGGCCGAAAAGCTACGCCGCGAGGGCCTGATGGACGAAGCGCGCAAACGCCGCATCCCGGTGTTCTGCTCACGCGTGGCGGTTGTCACCTCGCTTTCCGGTGCGGTAATCGACGACGTCAAGCGTACGCTGCGCCGACGCAACCCGCTCGTCGAGCTCGTCTGCGTGGGCGCAAAGGTCCAGGGCGAGGGTGCGCCGGCCGAGCTTATCGAGGGCCTGCGCCGTGCCGCCGCCATCACGCCGGCGCCCGACTGCATCTTGCTGGTGCGCGGCGGCGGCTCCTTCGAGGACCTCATGACCTTCAACGACGAGGAGCTTGCCCGTGCAGTGGCTGCCTGTCCCGTGCCCGTGGTGACCGGTATCGGCCATGAGCCCGATACCTCGATTTGCGACATGGTGAGCGACCGCCGCGCCTCCACGCCCACGGCGGCGGCAGAATCGGTGGCGCCGGCTATGACGGAGTTGGCCGATGTGCTCGAGGCGCGCCATCAGCGTCTGGGTGCCGCGATGGCATCGATGATTGGGTCGGCCCAGGTCGACCTGGAGATGCTCGATCAGCGCGGTCGCCGTGCCTGGGATACCTATACGGCTCGCCTGGGCGATGCGCTCGATGCGGCTGCGTGCCGCCCGTGCCTCAACGACCCCACATTTATGGTCGAGCGTCGCGAATCGGAGCTTGCGCTGACCGCCGATCGCCTGTCGGGTGCCATAGTACGCTCGGTCGGAGCTTTCCGATCCAGCTTTGAACGCCTGCCCGAGCGTCTGGTTGCAAGCACCTCGGGGCTCGATGGCAAACGCCATGCGCTCACGCTTGCGAGTTCCCGTCTGGAGCATCAGGGACGTACGATGCTCAGCAAACCCGCGTCCGACCTGGGCCGAGCCGCCGCGTCGCTCGATGCCCTGTCGCCGCTTAAGGTACTTGCCCGCGGTTATTCCATCGCGTACAGCGATGGAGGTGTGGCTACGAGCGCCAAGACCTTTAAGCCGGGCGACGCCATCCGCGTGCGTATGGCAGACGGCAACGTGGCTGCAACGGTCGATACGGTCGAGTAGCCCGCGTTTCATAGCGATAAACCTTTAGGAAAGGAAACAGATATGGTAGAGAAGACCCCGGTCGAGCAGCTTACGTACAAGCAGGCCTCGCAGGAGCTGGAGCTCATCATCCGCAGCCTGGAGTCGGGCGATATGGAGCTCGAGGAGTCGCTCGAGAGTTATACCCGCGGCGTCGAGCTCCTCAAGAGCCTGCGCACCCGCCTGTCCGATGCCGAGCAGAAGGTCTCGGTGCTTCTTAAGGACGTCGACGGCAACGACGTGCTCGCCGACGGCGAAGCCGCCAACACCGACGACAACCTCTCGTTCTAACCATCCCGACCAAATATAATTACCTTGGTCTGTGAGAAAGGAACCAACCATGTGCGATTGCATCTTCTGCAAAATTGCCAACCACGAGATCCCCTCGACCGTCGTCTACGAGGATGACCAGGTCATCGCGTTCGACGACCTCAATCCCCAGGCGCCGGTCCACACGCTCGTGATCCCCAAGAAGCACTACAGTGACATCGCCGATAACGTGCCCGCCGAGACCATGGGCGCCATGGCCCACGCCATCCAGGAGGTCGCCAAGGCCAAGGGTCTGGAGGACGGTTTCCGCGTCATCTCCAACAAGGGCGTCAACGCCGGTCAGACCGTCATGCACTTCCACATGCACGTCCTCGGCGGCAAGAACCTGGGCGAGAACCTCATCTGAGGACGCTTTTTCCTTGCAATGAAACGGAAGCTCAAGCACCGATAACTTATATATCAACGCAATAAACCCGAGCGCGAGGGCGTTTGGGTTTATTATTGAAGCGTATGTAACCTGGCGGCGCCACACCGCCTGTTAGTAGGGAGACACATGAACGTTCTGGTCGTCAACGCGGGATCTTCGACCCTTAAGTATCAGGTCATCGATACCAAGTCCCACAAGGTGTCCGCAAAGGGCTCCTGCGAGCGCGTTTGCTTTACCGGCGGTACCTTCACCCACGCTGCCAACGGTTCCAAGAAGGTGACCGAGAACATCGAGTTCCCCGACCACAAGGTCGCCATCGAGGTCGTTCTGAAGGACCTCGAGGCCAACGGCGTCAAGATCGAGGGCATTGGTCACCGTATCGTTCAGGGCGGTTGGTACTTTGGCGACTCCTCCCTCGTCGACGAGGACGTTCTCGCCAAGATCCGAGAGGTCGCCCCGCTCGCGCCGCTGCACAACAACCCCGAGGCCAACGTTATCGAGTACTGCCTGGAGCAGTATCCCGACCTGCCCAACGTTACGGTCTACGACACCGCTTTCCACTTCAACATGCCCGAGGTCGCTAAGACCTACGCCCTGCCCAAGGACGTCTGCGACAAGCTGCACATCCGTAAGTACGGCGCCCACGGCACCAGCTACCGCTACATCTCCAAGAAGGTTGCCGAGATGACCAACGGCGAGGCTCGCAAAGTCGTCGTGTGCCACATCGGTTCCGGCGCTTCCCTGTGCGCCATCGAGGACGGCAAGTGCATGGACACCACCATGGGCTTGACGCCGCTCGACGGTGTCATGATGGGCACCCGCTGCGGCTCCATCGACCCGGCTACCGTGTGCTACCTGCAGCGCGAGGGCGGCTACACCTTCGACGAGGTCGACGAGATGATGAACAAGAAGTCCGGCCTTTTGGCTGTGACCGGCGGCAAGACCAACGACTGCCGCAACGTCGAGGAGCTCGCCGCCGCTGGTGACCCTGAGGCTCAGCTCGCCTTCGACATGTTTGTCTACAAGATTGCCGCCAAGGCTGCCGAGATGGCTACTTCCATGTGCGGCATGGACACGCTCGTCTTCACTGCTGGCATCGGTGAGCACGCTCCGGCCGTTCGTGCCGGCGTTGCCGACCGTCTGGCCTTTATGGGCGTCAAGATGGATCATGCCCGCAACGCCCTGCGTGGCGACGGCGCTTGGTGCCTGTCCGCCAAGGATTCCAAGGTCAAGATTTTCGTCATCCCCACGGACGAGGAGTTCATGATCGCCTCCGACGTCGAGCGCATCGTCAACGGCAAGTAATTGCAAGAGGGGAGGGGCTGGACGACCGAGCGCCGTTCGGCCCCTCTTTTGCGCTCGTTGGGCGATATGCTTGATAGCTATTTATCAAGTTGTGATAACTTCTTATTAAAATGCGGCCGTCTTAAGGGGTCTGCGTCGACCGTATTGCACTGCAAAGGAGTCTCATGAACGTACTTGTTGTCAACGCCGGCAGCTCAAGCCTTAAATATCAGCTTTTGGATACCGATACCCGCGAGGTTTTCGCCAAGGGCAACTGCGAACGTATCGGTTCGGACATGGGCATCTTTGGCCACTCCGAGAACGGTGGCGCCAAGCAGACCGAGGAGGTCCCTTTCCCCGATCATCGCTCTGCTATCGCTCGCGTGCTCGAGGAGCTTGAGAAGACCGACTTTACGATTGATGGCATTGGTCATCGTATCGTTCAGGGCGGCTGGCACTTCGATGATTCCGCAGTTGTCGACGACGAGGTTATGGCCAAGATTCTCGAGGTGGCCCCGCTCGCCCCGCTGCACAACTACGGCGAGGCCGCGGCGATTGAGTATTGCCGTGAGAAGTATCCGGAGCTGCCCAACGTGGCGGTCTTCGACACCTCGTTCCACATGACCATGCCCGAGGTCGCCTATACCTACGCGCTGCCCAAGGACGTGTGCGACAAGTACCACGTGCGCAAGTACGGCGCTCACGGCACGAGCCACCGCTATGAGTGGATGATGGCCAAGGAGATCCTGGGTTCGCGCTGCCACCGTCTGCTTTCGTGCCATTTGGGTAACGGTGCTTCGCTTGCTGCTATCGAGGACGGCGTGTGCCGCGACACCACGATGGGCCTCACGCCGCTTGACGGTCTGATGATGGGTACCCGTTGCGGTTCCATCGACCCGGCCACCGTGTGCTATCTTCAGCGCGAGGGCGGATACAGCTATCAGGAAGTCGATGACATGATGAACAAGCAGTCTGGTCTGCTTGCCATCTCGGGCATCTCCAACGACGCCCGCGACATCCGTACACGCGCCTCTGAGGGCGACGAGCGCTGCCTGCTCGCCTTCGATATGTTCGCCTACAAGGCCATGCAGCAGGCCGGCTCCATGATCGCTTCCATGGCGGGCGTGGACACCATCACCTTTACCGCCGGCATCGGCGAGAACGACTGGTCGATCCGCAAGGCCTTCTGCGACTGCTTTGAGTGGCTGGGCGTACGCATCGACAACAACAAGAACCGCGAGGCCGTGGGCAACGGCCCGCAGGTCATCAGCGCCGCCGGTTCCGCCGTCACGGTCATGGTCATCCCCACCGACGAGGAATACATGATCGCCCACGACGTCGAGCGTCTGACCAAGAACAACTAACGCACGCATTTGCAAGTAAACGAAAGGCCTCCAGAGCAACAGCTCCGGAGGCCTTTTTACTATCAGGCGGAAATCCCATCCCATTCCGAGCCCGAATTCCGGGACACACTTTCCAGTTGAGGCACGTAGCGGAAACCGCATCCCACAATCAGGCAAAATTCCGTCCCGCAGTTTCCCAAACAGGCCCCAACTGGAAACCGCATCCCAGAATCCGCCTCCAAACTGGGACACACTTTCCGACATGTCCGAGGACGTTTTCAGAGCTTTACCCTGTAGGGCCCCGAGGGGATAAGTCCGCTACTCAGCCATCTGAGCCTGGACGGCGGTGATGGCCACGACACCCACGATGTCGTCGGCAGAGCAGCCGCGCGACAGGTCGTTGACCGGCTTGGCGATGCCTTGCAGAATGGGGCCGTAGGCGTCAGCGCCAGCGAAGCGCTGGACCAGCTTGTAGCCGATATTGCCTGCCTCGAGGTCGGGGAACACGAGCACGTTGGCCTTGCCGGCGACGGAGGAGCCGGGAGCCTTGAGCTGGGCGACGGTGGGGACGATAGCGGCATCGAGCTGCAGGTCGCCGTCGATGGCGAGCTCGGGAGCCTTCTCCTTGCAGAACTTAACGGCCTCCTGGACCTTCTTGGCGACCTCGCCGCCGGCGGAGCCCATGGTGGAGTAGGAGAGCATGGCCACGTGCGGCTCGACGCTGCCCATAAAGGTGGACCAGGAGTGAGCGGAGGCGATGGCGATCTCGGAGAGCTCGTCGGAGGACGGGTTGATGTTGAGGCCGCAGTCGGCGAAGATCAGCGTGCCGTCAGTGCCGAACTGCGGGGTGTCGGTGCACATCACGAAGAAGGCCGAGACCAGCTTGGTGCCCGGGGCGGTCTTGAGGATCTGAAGCGCGGGGCGCAGGGTGTCGGCGGTGGAGTGGCAGGCGCCGGAGACCAGGCCGTCGGCATCGCCCATCTTGACCATCATGGTGCCAAAGTAGGTGGCGTCCATCACCTGGGCGCGAGCCTGCTCGATGGTAACGCCCTTCTTGGCGCGGAGCTCGGCAAACTTCTGCGCGTACTCCTCATGCTTCTCGGCATTGCGCGGGTCGATGACGGTAGCGCCGGGAACGTTGATCTCGTCGGGGTTGCCCAGGATGACGATCTTTGCCAGGCCCTCCTCGATGATTTTGGTGGCCGCGACGATAGTGCGCGGATCCTCGCCCTCGGGCAGGACGATCGTCTTAAGGTCGGCCTTGGCGGCAGACTTCATACGGTTTAGGAAATCGCTCATGTTACTCCTTACAAGCGTTTCGCTAAGCTCCAGGCACCCGGCTGTTCACGAATAAACCCGCTGCTAGCGGGTTTACCTTTCAATTATGTACGCCGCGGTGCTTGAGCTTTCCTTGTGTGGCAAGCTCATTATAGGACGCATTAGCGCTATAATCGCTCTGATAAATATGTCTCGAAGAATGTTCGAGAAAAGCCCAGCTAACGAGCCCGTGGCTTTTGACAAGGAGTATCGATGCAGATTACCTCAGGCCTGCCTGAAGGCTTTAACGCCGGCGCGTACGACATGATTGTCGTCGGTGCTGGATATGCCGGTGCCGTTTGCGCCCGCCGTCTTGCCGAGACCATCGGCTATCGTGTTGCCGTTTTGGAGCGCCGTAGCCACATTGCGGGCAATGCCTATGACTGCACTGACGAGGCCGGAATCCTGATCCACGAGTACGGTCCGCATATCTATCACACTTTTAACGAGCGCGTGCACAATTTCCTGTCGCGCTTTACCAAGTGGACGGATTATCAGCACAAGGTGCTCGCCAACATCAACGGTACCCTTATGCCCGTGCCCTTCAACCATGCGAGTCTCAAGCTCGCCTTTGGTGACGAGCGCGGTGAGGAGCTGTATCAGAAGCTCGTGGAGACCTTTGGCAAGGATGTCAAGGTGCCCATTATGGAGCTGCGTAAGAAGAACGACCCGGATCTTGCCGAGGTCGCCGATTACGTCTACGAGAACGTCTTTTTGCATTACACCATGAAGCAGTGGGGCCAGACGCCCGACCAGATTGATCCCTCGATCACCGGCCGTGTTCCCGTCTTTGTGGGCGATGATGACCGCTACTTCCCGCAGGCTCCCTTCCAGGGCATGCCGCAGGACGGCTATACCGCGCTGTTTGAGCATATGCTCGACCACGATCTGATTGATGTGTTCTGCGATGTGGACGCCCGCGACCTCTTCGAGATCGACGAGACCACCGTCAAGATCGACGGCAAGGTCTATGGCGGCGAGATCGTCTACACCGGTCCGCTCGACGAGCTGTTCAACCTCGACCTGGGCGCTCTGCCGTACCGTACGCTCGACATGAAGTTCGAGACGCTCGATATGGACCAGTTCCAGCCCGTGGGCACCGTCAACTACACCACGAGCGAGGACTACACGCGTATCACCGAGTTCAAGAACATGACCGGTCAGGTCCTGCCCGGCAAGACCACCATCATGAAGGAGTACTCCAAGGCCTATACGCCCGACTCGGGCGAGACGCCGTACTACGCCATTCTTGAGCCCGAGAACCGTGAGCTCTATGAGCGCTATCTTGAGCGCGTCCAGAACCTGACGAACTTCCACCCGGTGGGTCGTCTGGCCGAGTATCGTTACTACGATATGGACGCCGTGACCAATTCCGCCCTCGATCTTTCGGATGAGATTATCGCCTGCCATGCATAAAGTCATAACATTCGGTATTCCCTCGTATAACGCCGCCAAGGACATGGACCATTGCATCACCTCCATCTTGGAGGGGAGCAATTACGCCACCGATATCGAGATTATCGTGGTGGACGACGGCTCCAAGGACGAGACGGCCGCCAAGGCCGACGAGTGGGAGGCCCGTTATCCTGGAATCATCCGCGCGGTGCACCAGGAGAATGGCGGTCACGGTATTGCCGTCCTTTCGGGTCTGCGCGAGGCGCAGGGCACCTACTACAAGGTTGTCGACTCGGACGACTGGCTTGACGGCGCTGCCCTTTCGACCATGCTGTCGATTCTGCGTGGCTTTGAGGAGCGCGACCAGCGCGTTGACCTGTTTATCTCGAACTACGTGTACGAGAAGGTTTACGAGGGGACGCATACCGCTATTGGTTACAAATTTGCCCTGCCGCGCAAAAAGATCTTTTCTTGGGATCAGATCGGTCATTTCCGCCTGGACCAGAACCTACTCATGCACAGCCTGTGCTATCGCACGGATGTGCTGCGCGAGTCCAACCTTCCCATGCCGCCGCACACGTTCTATGTGGACAACATCTACGCCTACGTGCCGCTGCCGCGTTGCAAGACCATGTACTACGCCGACATCGACCTCTACCGCTACTTTATCGGTCGCGAAGGTCAGAGCGTCAACGAGGCAACGATGGTCAAGCGTCTGGACCAGCAGTTCCGTGTTACGCGTATCATGATGGAGTCGTACCACCTGTACAGCGATGTTGAGTCGTCGCGCCTGCGTTCGTACATGATGGGCTACTTCACCATGATGATGGCGATCTGCTCGGTGCTCACCAAGCTTTCCGAGGAAGATTGCGCCGACGAGCGCCTAAAGACGCTGTGGAATGATTTGAAGGCCTACGACGAGCGCATGTATCGTCGTGCCCGTTACGGCGTGGTCGGGTTCTTCACCAATCTGCGCGGACGGGCGGGAGACAAAACCACACTCGGCCTATACCGTCTTGCCTCAAAGATCTTCAAATTCAACTAGCTGCTGAGTAATCGCTGCTGATAGGTTGACTGGGCCCCTTGGCCCTTAGTTTGCTACTGCGAACAGTCCTGCTCGCAGTAGCAAACTAAGGGCCAAGGGGCCTCTGCTATAAGAATCGATTGTCAGGTTATTTGAATTTGAAGATCTTCGACGCGCGGTACACAGGGGCCTGGGCTGAAAAGACTTGGTTGGTAGGTTGCCCGGTGGGGCTTGGTTATGTTTGTCGCGAGTTCCGCACGAGCCGAAGAGCACTTAATGTGTTCTTCGTGCGAGCCAGGACTGTAGAGCAGCAAACATAACCAAGCCCCACCGGGCAACCGGTCAGGTTAGGCTACTTCGCGGCGCCGGGGATGCCGTGGGAGGTTTTGGCGGTTTTGGCTCCGTTTACGATGGCGGTCTGTAGGGCCCTTACGGCGAGCATGCCCAGCAGGTCTAGGGGAACGGCGGCGCTTGCCTGGGCGCCCAGTTTGCCGCTGGCGAGGGTGTAGATAGTGTCGCCGTCGTTGGTGGTGTGCGTGGGACGGATGGCGTGTGCGTAGGCGTCTGCGGCCATCTGGGAGACCTTGGTGGTTTGTGCCTTAGTGAGTTCCACGTTGGTGACGATGCAGCTGATGGTGGTGTTGGTGCGGTCGAGCGGCATCTGCATGGATCCGGCGGCGGCAAAGGCTGCGAGTTCCATGTCGACGATCTGGTCGCTATCGGCGGCGGCGCGCATGCCGGCGACCCACTCGCCGGTGAAGGGGTCGACCACGTTGCCGCAGGCGTTGACCGAGACCACGGCGCCTACCTTAACGGGACCGAGCGCCACGGCGGCAGCGCCAAGGCCGGCCTTCATGCAGGTAGCGGGGCCCATGAGCTTACCCACGGTAGCGCCCGTGCCGGCGCCTACGTTGCCCTGTTCGAGCTTGGTGGGGGTGTTGTCGAGTGCTTCGCGCACGGCGGCGATTCCGGCCTCAATGTCGGGGCGAACGGTGGGGTTACCAAAGGCGAGGTCGAAGATACAGCTCGAGCACACGATAGGCACCTGCGTGGGGCCGACGGGAAGGCCGATGCCGCGGCTCTCAAGCTCGCGAGCGACGCCGCTTGCAGCCTCGAGGCCAAAGGCCGATCCACCCGAAAGGCAGACGGCGTGGACCTTGTCGACAGTGTTCTCGGGTCGCAGTAGGTCGGTTTCGCGCGATGCGGGAGCACCGCCGCGAACGTCAACGCCGCCGGTGGCGCCCTCGGGTGCCACGATTACGGTGCAACCGGTGCCGGCCTCCTCGTCCGTATAGTTGCCATAGCAAAAGCCATCGACATCGCAGACGTCAATGGCCTCGAGCAGTGTATCCATGTTTAACTCCTATCGGTTTTCCGCCGCGCCTTGTGCCCGGTCGGGATCCGTACGGTACGCCAAAATTGTAGGCGCCGGGGGATACCCAGCGCCAGATGCAATTACGAGAGTTTTTGAATCGCGCGCGCGACGCGGGCGATGGGTAGGCCCACCACGTTATAGAAGTCGCCCGAAATATCGTGCACGAGCATGCGTCCTCCTGTGCCCTGAATGCCGTAGGCGCCGGCCTTGTCCATGGGCTCACCCGAGGCGACGTAGTGCTCGATCTGCTCGTCGGTGAGCTCGTAGAACGTCACGTCGGTCACATCGACAAAGGACAGGCTCTCGGCGGCATGCGGGGCGGCCGTGTCGCCTGCCTTAACGATGCAGACGCCGGTTGCGACCTGGTGCGTGCGGCCCGAAAGCTCACGGAGCATGGTGCGCGCCTCGTCCTCGGTTGCCGGCTTGCCCAGAATCTTGCCGTCAAAGGTGACGATGGTGTCGGCCGCGACCGTCAGCTCATTGGGCTCGGCATGTTCGGCGGCAACGGCGGCGGCTTTGGCGCGTGCTAAGCGTTCAACGAGCGTAAGCGGGGCCTCGCCATCAAACGGCGTTTCGTCGATATCGGCAGGAATGATGCGAATGTCATAGCCCGCCTCGCGCATCAACTCGATGCGGCGCGGTGATTGCGAAGCCAAAATCATAGCTGAATGCCCTCGGCGACCTTATCGACGGCCTTGTCGCCGGCGAGCGTGCGCAGCAGCTCAAGCGCAAAGGGGAGCGACTGGGCCATGCCGCTGGCGGTGATGATGTTGCCGTCTTGCGTGACCTTCTCGCCGGTATAGGCGCCTTCGGGGAAGCTTTTCTCAAAGCCAGGGAAGCACGTGGCGTGGCGCCCCTCGAGCAGGTCGAGCTCGCCCAGGATAAACGGGGCGGCGCAGATGGCGGCGACGTGCTTGGTTGCGGCGAACTCGCGGACCACGTCGCAGACGCGCTGATCGGCGCGCAGGTTGGTAGCACCGGGTAGGCCGCCGGGTAGCACGACGCAGTCGTACTCGTCAAAGTCGATCTCATCAAAGAGCGCATCGCAGGTCACGGGGATCTGCAGCGAGCTTACGACCTCACGCGTGGGCATGATCGAGACGAGCGTGGCGCGCACGCCGCCGCGACGCATGACATCGACCATGGTCAAGCATTCAATAGTTTCAAAGCCATCGGCGGCGAGAACGGCAACGCTGGGCATGGGGGTTCCTTTCATAGGCGGCATACAATTAGCCGTCTTATACCCCGAAGACCTCCGCTTGCCACGCTCGATTTCCCAATGATTTTTCTGAGCAATGATCATGTGTCTAGTTGCGCTTGAGGTGGACGACGGTTTCGCAGTGGAAGGTTTGCGGGAATAGGTCGACCGGCGTGATCTTGATGGGAGAGAAGGTGCCCTCCTCGACAAAGCGTTTGAGGTCGCGGGCCAAAGTTGCCGGGTCGCAGCTCACGTAGGCAACATCTCGGGCACTCGTACTCGCGATGAGGTCGATGGCCTCGGGCGCCAATCCTGCGCGCGGCGGATCGACTACCAGGACATCGGCGTCCTGGTCGGGGAACTCGCGCACCGCGTCTCCGCCAATGACGTCGACGTTATCAAGCTTGTTGATTTCCAGGTTACGGCGTAGATCGCGCACGGCGGGGCCGTAGGCCTCGACGGCAGCGACAAAGTCGCAGCGGCGGGCGAGCGGCAGGGTAAAGGTGCCGGCACCGCAGTACAGGTCCACGGCAAGCTCGTCTTCCTGCGGGTCGAGCGCTTCCATGACAAGCTCGATCAAAATCTCGGCACCCTTGGTGTTGACTTGGAAAAACGATGGGGCGGACAGGCGCATCTGACCCTCGGCGATATTCTCGGTCCATGAGCCCTCTCCGGCGAGCATTTCGACCTTGCAGACACGGCGGGCCTTCTTTTCGCCCTTGCTCATCACGCGCACGATGCTCGTGGGATGAGCGGCGTCTGCCAGAACGCGGGAGACCTGCGAGCGCGGGAAGGAGCCCGTAGGCGTCCAGAGAGCGACCTCGAGCGCCTTGGTGCGGCGCGAGGCGCGAATGCCCACGCGCTCGAGGCCCAGGTCGTGGCTGCCGCTCAGATAGTTGAGCGCGCCGACGACCGATTTGAGTGCCTTCGGGAAGCGCTTATCGAACAGCGGACACATATCGACGGTCACGATTTTGCTGGGGTCGACACCGTGCATGCCAAGGCGCACGCGACCGTTGACAACGGTCGGTTCGAGCTCGATTTTATTGCGGTAGCCCCAGTCGTCCTTGGTGTGGCAGATGGGCTGTACCAACTCATCGACCTGCTCAGGAGCGAACTTGCCGATGCGCTCGAGCGTGGAGCGCAGGTTTTGCTCCTTGGCGGCGAGCTGTGCCGTGCGTGAGAGATTGCCCCACGAGCAGCCGCCGCAGATGCCCACGAAGGGGCAGGGAGGCTGAATGCGATCGGGGCTTGGCTCCAGAATCTCGGTGGTGCGGGCGCGCATGAACGACTTGCCGTCCTGTACGACCTCGGCCTCGACGATGTCGCCTGCCACGGCACCCTGCACAAAGACGGCCTTGCCGTTGTCGGCGTGCGCCAGCCCGTCGGCGCCGTAGGTCATCGATTCTATAGTGAGCTTCATATTCCTGCCTGTCATTCGCGTTGTTGTTCGCACCATGGTAGCAGGGAAAAGCGCCCCGCATCCGAGGCTTTCCTCAAATGCGGGGCGCTTCTACAAACTGCTTCTACAAACGACTATTTCGTCTTGCCGGTAATGAGCGTCTTAAGACCCAGGCCGATCAGGCCCAGACCCATGCGCACGCGGCCGGGGCGATGGCGCTCGATGGCCTTGGTCTTGCCAGCGGGCTTATCGCGACGGGCACTCGTCTCGGGTGCGGGCTTGGTGACCTGAGGCTCGGGCCGAGGTACAGGTGCAGGCTCGGGCTCAATGACGGTCGCCTGGACCTTCTGAACCTCGGGTGCGGCCGGCTGCGGCTCAGGAGCAGGGGCGGGCTTTGCCTCGGCGGCGGGCCCCGGAGTCGCGGTAGCGGGCGCGGGCGCTTTCTCCACGGCGGGCTCTGCGGCAGCCTCGGGCTCATTCACCGGGGGAGCGGCAACCGCTTTCGGTTTGGCAGCTGCCCCATGTTCAACCTCGGCCTGAATAGCCTCCTCGGCTACGCGTTCCTTCTCCTGTGCGCGCTGTTGCGCGGCGGCCTCGGCGTTGCGATAGGCACGCTCCAGCAGAGCTTCCTGCGAGTTGAAGGGTTTTTCACCCTCTGCACGCTCCACGGGGACCCAGGTGCCGTCGCTCGTGAGGCTGCGGGCCTTCACGTTGTCCCGCAGCTGCATACCCATGTACTCGTGTACCAGGGCGCGGCAGGTGGGGTCGAGCACGGGGAAGGCGATCTCCACGCGGTGCTCGGTGTTGCGTGTCATCATGTCTGCCGAGCTCAGATAGATCATGTCCGAGTCCACGCCAAAAGCGTAAACACGGGCGTGCTCCAAAAAGCGTCCGACGATGGAGCGGACATGCACGTTCTCGGTCTTGCCCGGAACACCGGGCTTGAGGCACGAGATGCCGCGGATGATCATGTCCACGCGCACGCCGGCACACGATGCCTCGGCGATCTTGTCGATAACCTCGCGGTCGGTCAGCGAGTTGAGCTTAAAGAACACGCGGGCGGGCTCGCCGGCAAGGGCGCGCTGGATCTCGCGGTCAAGCCCGCGCATGATGAGCGGTTTCAGTCCGACGGGCGCCACACCCAGGAAGCGGTAGTCGCCGCGCAGGTTGCCCAGCGACAGATTGCGGAAGAACAGGTTGGCGTCCTCGCCGATGCCGGGATGGGCGGTCATGAGCATAAAGTCGCTGTAGAGCTTGGCCGTCTTCTCGTTAAAGTTGCCGGTGCCCAAAAGCGTGAGGCGGGTGAGCGCCATGCCCTCGCGATAGGTGAGCTGGCAGATCTTGGAGTGGCATTTAAAGCCCTCGGAGCCGTAGATGACGGTGCAGCCGGCCTCTTCCAGGCGCTCGGCCCACTCGATGTTGTTCTGCTCGTCAAAGCGCGCGCGGAGCTCCATGAGCACCGTGACCTCTTTGCCGTTCTCGGCGGCATCGATCAGCGACTCGCACAGGCGGCTCTGCTTGGCCACGCGGTAGAGCGTGATGCGCAACGAGATGCACTCGGGGTCATAGGCGGCCTCGTGCACCAGGTCCAAGAACGGGTTCATGGCCTCATAGGGATAAAAGAGCAGCTTGTCGTGCTGCAGCACCTGCTCGCGGATGGAGCGGGTCATGTCGATGGTGGGGTTGGGCTGCGGCTTAAACGGCGTAAAGAGCAGCTCGTTGCGCAGGTGCTCGGGAATCTTGCCCTCAATGCCAAAGACGTAGCCCAGGTCGAGCGGGATATCGCAGGTAAAGACAGAGCGGCGCGAAAGCTCGAGCGCCTTGCGGATGGTCTTGAGCGTCGCCTTCTCGAGCGACCCCGAGACCGCGAGCACTACCGGCTGCAGACGCAGGCGCTTCTTGAGGATGCGCTTCATGTGCTGGCGGTAGTCCTCTTCCTCCTCGACGCCCTCGCCGTCCGGATCGATGTCGGCGTTGCGGGTGACTCGGATGAGCGCGCGGTCGAGTGGCTTGTAGGAGCCAAAGCAGCTGTCCAGGCAGGCGAGGATGACGTCCTCGAGCAAGATGTAGGAGTAGGTGCCGGTGGGCGAGGGGATCTCGACCACGCGGTTCATCGAGGCGGGAATCTCGATAAGGCCCAGTAGGCTCTCCTCGTCGGTGGCGCCGTCCAGACCACAGGCCAGATAGAGCGCGCCGTTGCGCAGGTTGGGGAAGGGGTGGCGAGGATCGATGACCAGCGGCGAGATGACCGGCGACACGTAGGCCTGGAAGTAGCGGGTTACAAAGGTGCGCTCCTCGGGCGTAAGCGAATCGATGTGGGCGCGGTGAACGCCCAAGGTGTCGAGCTTGCCCTCGATGCTCTTAAAGATGGACTCCCAACGGGTAAGGAGCCCGGGCATTTCGGCCATGACAGCATCGACCTGTTCGGAGGCGGTCATATTGCTCTTGTTGTCGACAGGTTGTTTTTTGAGCTCCGCCAGATCGGACAGGCCGCCCACGCGCACCATAAGGAACTCGTCGAGGTTGGACTCGAAGATCGAGACGAACTTTAGTCGCTCGAATAACGGAACGGTTTCGTCGAAGGCTTCGTCGAGCACGCGGTTGTCAAAGCGTAGCCAGCTGAGCTCTCGGTTTTGCGTGTATGAGAAGTCGCGCGGCGGTTTGCGCAGCTTTGCGGCGGCTTGCTTCTTTTCGATTTTGCTCGGCATATGCATCTGTCCGTTCAGTCCCCACAGGGGACGGTAGCCTAACACTATTCACTATTGTCTCAATTTAGTCGACCTGTGGCACGGACGTATCGCGTGAACGGTATCTTTACCTACTTCTTACGCTGCCAAGGCATGCAACTAACTGCCCAACTCGTTTAGAAACAATCTATATCCATACTCAATTGGTGAGGATGTATGAATAAGAATGATTGCGAGCTGAATATAATCGAATCCAAATTGAATCATGAACAAACGACATATATATGCAGAAAACCGTTTTAGCTATGCAATTCCTAAACATGAAAATATTTGTGCAATCTAGCTTAATTCCTTAGAAAAAAGAACATTTACCTTTGAAAACCTGCTTTAGAGAACCGAAGTGCATCATGGGGGAATCATATGAGATATACCGTTCATCGCACTTTGCTGACCGTTCGGGGGCGAGGTGGAATTGCAGGTGGTTTTTGGATATAACTAGAGCTGTCAGCAAGCAGCGTCCCATACGGAGGGGCGCTGATACATTCGGCCAGTAAGGCCCGAAAGAAAGGTAGGAGGCCATGACGAAAGGTCTGCACGTGCCTTCCGAGA